>NZ_CP136962.1:669862-1004794 GCF_002863305.2 Neisseria perflava | reverse complement strand
CCAGCAGCAGGGTGTCGTTGTCCACACGGGCCAACTCAGAAGCATTGCTGCGGGCGGCAACGCTTTGGGTTAGGGCCTGTTCAGCTTGCTGACCGTCAACGCCCAAGTATTGCATAAAGCGGGCGAGGAATGCGGCTTCAAGATTAGGGTCACTCTCGCTTGGCTGCCACATGGTGGTGTCTTTTTTACGGTCGGCATAAACTTCTTTCATGCCTTTGTGGGCGAAGAAGATGTCGGTCGAACCGTTTTTACCTTGTTCGATGCGGATGATGAATTTGTCGCGTTCGCTGGTAGAGTAGATACCGCCCAAGCCGACTTTGTCCAACAGGCGGCGCAGGCTGTCTTGAGGGATTTTGGCTCGGTTTTCAGCCCACTCGGTTTCCATTTGGCCGATAGCCGGTTCTTCAGATTTGATGTCGAAACCGTTTTCTTGCCAGAACACTTTCAGCAACGGCCAAATTTCGCGAGGCGATTTGCCATCGACAACCAACCAGCGTTGGTTGCCGTCACGCTCAAGGCGTACGCCTTTAACGGATTTCAAAACTTCTGCATTGGCAGGTTGTTGTACGGCTTGAGTGCGGCGTTTGTTGAAGTCGCTGGCGCGGACGGCGCCGCTGCCTGCCGGTAATTGATAGAGGTTGCCTTGGTCTGGGTTGTTCAAATCAGGTGGTACTTCCAGTTTGACCAAGCGGTGTGATTGACTTTGATAGTCGAGTTTGGGTTGTTCTTTTTTGCTGCCGGAACAGGCAGTCATGCTAATCAGGGCGAGGGCTACTACGATGGGTTTGATATAGGTCATCTTGTTTTCCTGTGGATGAAGTTCTTAACAGGGAGGCCGTCTGAAAAGGGTGTTTAGGATTCAGACGGCCTTATTTCCGGATCAGATTTGTCCTGATTTTTCCAGAGCGGCTCGGACTTTGGCTTGACCGGCTTCGGTCAGTGCTACCAAAGGCAGACGAACATGGGGTTCGCATTTGCCCAATAAGCTCAGGCCCCATTTGGGCGCGGCCGGGCTGGGCTCGCAGAACATGGTGTTATAAATTGGGATAAGTTGCTCGTTTAGACGACGGGCGGTCGCAATATCGCCCTCAAGGGCGGCTCGGCACATATCGGCAAAGAGTTTCGGTGCAACGTTGGCTGCAACGGTTACCACGCCATGACCGCCACACAGCATGAAAGGCAGGCCGGTAGGGTCATCGCCGGATAAAACGGCAAAACCTTCAGGAACGCTGTTGATCAATTCGATGTTGTTACCGATATTGCCGCTGGCTTCTTTCACGCCGATGATATTCGGAATCTCGGCCAAACGCAAAATAGTGTCGTTGCTCATGCTGACGACGGTACGGCCGGGAACATTATAGATAATCATCGGAATCGAAGTGGCTTCGGCGATGGCTTTGAAATGTTGGTAAATGCCTTCTTGCGAAGGTTTGTTGTAGTAGGGAACAACAGATAAGGTGTAGTCCGCACCGGCTTGCTCGGCTGCTTTAGAAAGGGCGATGGCTTCGACAGTATTGTTGGCTCCTGTACCGGCGATAACGGGAATGCGCTTGTTGACGTGTTTGACAGTGGCTTCAATAACGGCCAAATGTTCTTCGACAGGCAGAGTGGCTGACTCGCCGGTGGTACCGACTGCGACGATGCCGTCGGTGCCGTTTTCAATGTGCCAGTCGATTAAGTCATGAAGTTGTTCGTAGTTGATGCTGCCGTCTTGATTCATCGGGGTAATCAGGGCAACCAGACTGCCTTTTAACATACGGAAACCTTTAATTTTATGGTGTAGGTGAATTATGCAGTGGATTGTAGCTTACTTTGTTGTTTGTGTGAAACATATCCGCTATGAGGCTTTGCCGTTTAATGGTGACTTGTCATTATCTTAATGAATAATACATTTTTAAATCATTGGTTTGTTTGTTTTGAGATGGAAAAATGATGTCAAGAATTAAAATGTGTTAAGGCGGTTTGAGGCCGTCTGAAAACAGTTGGGCGGAACTTTCAGACGGCCTGATGGTTTTGAATTTGCTGATACATTTCAAATTAGTTAAAATACGCATCTTAATATTTTTTAACGATTCTTGAGAGAAGGTTCAACATGGCCGGAATGACTGAAAAACAGGCGGAATCGCTTGATTTGGTTTATGGTTTGGAAGACAAGCCGCCGTTTGGGAATGCGTTGTTGAGTGCGGTTACGCACCTTCTGGCGATTTTTGTTCCGATGATTACTCCGGCATTGATTGTCGGCGGGGCGTTGGAGCTGCCGGTTGAAATGACGGCTTATTTGGTGTCGATGGCGATGGTGGCTTCCGGCGTCGGCACTTATTTGCAAGTCAACCGTTTTGGGCCGGTTGGTTCGGGTATGTTGTCGATTCAGTCGGTCAACTTCTCTTTTGTTACCGTGATGATTGCACTAGGTACCGGCATGAAAGAGGGCGGATTGACTGAAGATGTGATGATTTCAACGCTTTTGGGCGTGTCCTTTGTCGGCGCGTTTTTGGTGTGCTTCTCCGCTTGGCTTTTGCCTTATTTGAAAAAAGTGATTACGCCGACTGTAAGCGGCGTGGTCGTCATGTTGATCGGCTTGAGCTTGGTTCATGTCGGCATTACCGATTTCGGCGGCGGCTTCGGTGCGAAAGCAGACGGTACGTTCGGCTCGATGGAAAACTTAGGTCTGGCATCGCTGGTGTTGCTGATTGTGTTGGTTTTCAACTGCTTGAAGAATCCATTGCTGCGCATGAGCGGCATCGCGGTGGGTTTGATCGTCGGGTATATCGTTGCGCTGTTTTTGGGCAAAGTGGATTTTTCCGCCCTGCAAAATCTGCCGCTGATTACCCTGCCTGTTCCGTTTAAATATGGTTTCGCATTTGATTGGCACGCGTTTATTGTCGCCGGTGCGATTTTCTTGTTGAGCGTATTTGAGGCAGTGGGCGATTTGACGGCGACAGCAATGGTCTCCGAGCAGCCGATTGAGGGTGAGGAATACACCAAACGTCTGCGCGGCGGCGTATTGGCAGATGGTTTGGTGTCTGTGATTGCGACTGCGTTGGGTTCTTTGCCGCTGACCACTTTTGCGCAAAATAACGGCGTGATTCAAATGACCGGCGTGGCTTCGCGCCATGTGGGCAAATATATTGCAGCGATTTTGGTATTGTTGGGCTTGTTCCCTGTCATCGGTCGCGCGTTTACCACGATTCCAAGTCCTGTTTTGGGTGGCGCGATGGTGTTGATGTTTGGCCTGATTGCGATTGCCGGTGTGCGGATTTTGGTCAGCCATGGTATTCGCCGTCGTGAAGCGGTCATCGCGGCTACTTCTGTCGGTTTGGGTTTAGGCGTGGCATTTGAGCCGGAAGTGTTCAAAAACCTGCCTGTATTGTTCCAAAACTCAATTTCCGCAGGCGGTATTATGGCGGTATTGTTGAACTTGGTTTTGCCGGAAGATAAAACCGATAAAGCGGTTAAGGTGGAAACCGACAGTTTGGATCACTAAGAAAGCTTTATTCAAAGGCCGTCTGAAGTTTCAGACGGCCTTTTGGTTTTTCGGCTATAATATTGTTTTTATTTGTTATCCGAGTGGTTCGGATAGCTCTACCCGGAAAGGTTTTATATGACGGTTTATTCACTTTTTATCACTTGTCCTCGCGGTTTGGAAGCGTCTTTGACGCAGGAACTCGACAGCATGGCATGTCAGGATATCCGCGCTGTTGACGGCGGTGTGGCATGTAAAGGCACGATGGAGCAGGTGTATCGTATCAACCTGCATTCGCGCGTTGCCAGCCGTGTTTTGCTGCGTTTGACCAAAGGCGGTTATCGCAACGAACACGATATCTACAAATTGGCACGAAATCTGCATTGGACAGGTTGGTTTAAGCTGGAGCAGACCTTTAAAGTCAAAGTCGAAGGCAAGCGCGCCAATGTGAAAAGCTTGGATTTTGTCGGTTTGAAAATCAAAGATGCCGTCTGCGATGCCTTCCGCGATATTTATGATGCGCGTCCTAGCGTGGGCAAAATCAACCCCGATATCCGCATTCATGCCTTTATCGATGAACGGAATGTGGAAATCTTTATCGATACTTCCGGCGAAGCGCTCTTCAAACGCGGCTATCGTCAGGATACCGGCGAAGCGCCATTGAGGGAAAACTTGGCGGCGGGTTTGCTGCTTTTGGCTGGCTACGACGGTACGCAGCCTTTCCAAGACCCGTTTTGCGGCAGTGGCACGATTGCCATTGAGGCTGCATGGATTGCGACACACCGTGCACCGGGTTTGATGCGCCGTTTCGGTTTTGAAAAACTGCAAAACTTCGACAAAGAAAAATGGCAAGCGCTGCGCCGTGAAGCTGAAAAACAGATTAAACCGGCCGCCGCGCCAATTTCCGGCAGCGATAATGACCGTTATATGATTCGTGCTGCATTGGCCAATGCCCAAGCCGCCGAAGTGGATCATTTCATCCGCTTTGACGTGCAAGATGCGCAAGCCGCGCGGCCAAACGGCGAACACGGCATTATGATTTCCAATCCGCCTTATGGCGTGCGCCTTGCCGAAATTCAGGCTTTACAGGCGCTTTATCCTCAACTGGGCACATGGTTGAAACAGCATTACGCAGGTTGGCTGGTTGGGATGTTTACCGGCGATCGCGATATGCCGAAATTTATGCGCCTTTCTCCGAAACGTAAAATTCCGTTGTTTAATGGCAACTTGGATTGCCGATTGTTTTTGATGGATATGGTTAAAGGCTCGAATCGGGGTTAAAACCTGAAATTGAGGCCGTCTGAAAGATAATTCAGACGGCCTTTTTTGTTTTATTTAGATAGACTTTGCTATAACGGAGTTTGCTTCTTTTATTTTAATTTCAGGCCGTCTGAAAGATAATTCAGACGGCCTTTTATTGGTTTAAAGTTGAACTTAATATAGTAATTTACAATTGGTTAAATAATAAAAATCTATTATACGAGTAAAATACATTGTTAAATAAAAATACCATATCTAGTAGTATTGTGTTTTAATTCGCACCATATCTTGTGTTTTATGGTATTGCAATGAGTAGCTTGAAATTTACAGTTGAGCAAATTGTATGGCAGGAAGTGCCGGGCGAAGTGTCGCTGGCATTTCTGTTTTCAGGCTGTCCGCTGCGTTGCAAAGGTTGCCATAGTGCCGATACATGGAAAGAGGGTATTGGCACGGAATTGACCGAGGATTATTTAAAAGGCCGTCTGAAACGCTATCACGGATTAATCAGCTGCGTGTTGTTTATGGGCGGGGAGTGGCAACCGAAAGCCTTGCAGAAAATGCTGGCTATTGTTGCTCAGGAAGGATTGAAAGCCTGCTTGTACACTGGCTTGGATCGCGAGGAGCTGGAGGCGGTTTCAGACGGCATCCTGCCTTATCTGACGTATCTGAAAACCGGCCGCTGGCAGATGGAGCTGGGCGGCTTGGGTAGCCCGACCACCAATCAGAAGTTTGTCGATTTGCGCACGGGTGAGGTGTTGAACCGCTTGTTTATCAAAGACAAACCCGTGCATAAAGTTTTTTCAGTGGCTTCAATTTAGCCCGGTGCTGTATTGCACTGATTTAAATTGAATTTATTGTATTCGCTGACAGCGATGTTTCAGACGGCCTGACCGTCATTGCTTGATAAATCATCCAAACCATACAGGAGAATTAACATGATTCGGCTGCATCCCGAACAGTTAAACGGAAAACTACAATTCATGCACGACTACATCAGCGCGCAAAACGCGGCGGACGGCTCGAAAATGGACGCCAACGCCAACGTTACCCAGAAAAACATCGCTACGATGGAAGCGGAAATCATGAAAGATTTTTTCGTGCAGATTAACCGCGCCCAAGTGTCGCGTAAAATCGCCGAAATTTTCGACCAATCCGTTGCCGACGAATACATCCGCCAGATTGAGGCGCACGAGATTTATGTGCACGACGAAACCAGTCTCAAGCCTTATTGTGTGTCGGTTACGCTGTATCCCTTCCTGCTCGACGGCTTAAGCAAACTCGGCGGCGAATCCAAAGCGCCGCAGCATCTGGCTTCGTTTTGCGGCTCGTTTATCAACTTGGTGTTTGCCATCAGCGCGCAGTTTGCCGGCGCGGTGGCGACGGTGGAATTTCTGACTTATTTCGACTATTTCGCCCGCAAAGACTACGGCGACGATTATTTGGAAACCCACGGCAAAGAAATCGCCAATCATATGCAGCAGGTGGTGTACAGCATCAACCAGCCCGCCGCCGCGCGCGGCTATCAGAGTGTGTTTTGGAATATTTCCGTTTACGATCAATACTATTTCGATGCGATGTTTGGCGATTTCGTCTTCCCCGATTTCAGCAAACCGGTGTGGACGAGCGTGGCGAAGCTGCAAAACTTCTTCCTCAAATGGTTCAATCAGGAACGTACCAAAGCCGTTTTGACTTTTCCCGTCGTGACCGCTGCGATGCTGACTGACGGCGGCAAATGCAAAGACACCGTGTTTGCCGACGAAATGGCGAAAGAGTTGGCGGAAGGCAATTCCTTCTTCGTCTATCTTTCCGACAATCCTGACTCCTTGGCTTCCTGCTGCCGTTTGCGCAACGCCATCGAAGACCGTACCTTCAGCTACACACTTGGTGCGGGCGGCGTGGCGACCGGTTCCATCAACGTCATCACCATCAATATGAACCGGTTGGAACAAGACGGGCGCGACCTTGCCGCCGAAGTCGCCAAAATCCACAAATACCAATACGCCTACCGCAAACTGATGGAAGAATACCAAGTAGCCGGCATGCTACCCGTTTACGATGCAGGTTTCATCACGCTGGACAAACAGTTCCTCACCATCGGCATCAACGGCATGGCGGAAGCCGCCGAATCGCAAGGTATTAAGGTCGGCTACAACGACGACTACATCAATTTCGTCCAAGGCCGTCTGAAAACCATATTTGAAGCCAACCAAGCCGCCAGCAAACACTACGGCGTAAAGTTCAACACCGAGTTTGTCCCCGCCGAAAACCTCGGCGTGAAAAACGCCAAATGGGACAAAGCCGACGGCTACAAAGTCAGCCGCGAATGCTACAACTCCTATTTCTACGTTGTCGAAGACGAAGAAATCAACGCGCTCGACAAATTCCTGCTGCACGGCAAAGAACTGGTGGACTGGCTCGACGGCGGTTCCGCGCTGCACTTGAACCTTGACGAAGCCTTGCCCGAATCTGGCTACCGCTCGCTCTTGGACATCGCCGCGCAAACCGGCTGCAACTACTTCTGCGTGAACGTGCGCATCACCATCTGCAACGAATGCGGCCACATCGACAAACGCACCCTGCACGCCTGCTCCGCCTGCGGTTCGCACGACATCGACTACGGCACTCGCGTCATCGGCTACCTGAAACGCGTATCCGCCTTCTCCAGCGGTCGTCGCAAAGAGCATGCGCTCAGACATTATCACCGTAAAGCGGCGTAATCATTGAAAAAAGGATTACTTAAAAAAGCAAAGGCCGTCTGAAATTTCAGACGGCCTTGATCATGTTAAGATAGGCAGGCTCTTTCAATGATATAGTTTTAATTAAATTAAACAAAATCTCTTGACACCTTCATATAATGAATTAACATATAACATCCTTTAACCTAAATTTAAAAAAGTGAGAGACACATGAAAACATCAGTTTTATTGGCGGCTTTGTTGGCAGCCCTGTCCCTGTCAGCATGCGGCGGTTCAGGCTCATCTTCTTCTGCCGTTTGTGACGAGTACGAAAAAGCATTTGCCGAAGCAACTAAAGACGTAGATGCCGCAACCAAAGAAATGATGCAAAAATCTTTCGAACAAACCAAAGAAGCGTTGAAAAACCTGCCAGCAGACCAACGTGATGCAACTTGTAAAACTTCTTTGGATGCTTTGAAAGGCGTTCCGGCTGCCGAAACTCCTGAAGAAAAAGCCGAAGAAGCCAAAGACGCCGCTGAAGAGGCTAAAGAAGAAGCAAAAGACGCAGCGGAAGATGCAAAAGAAGCTGCTGAAGACGCTAAAGAAGAAGCTAAATAATACAGCTAAGCTTTACAGAAAAACGGATTCCAATGATTTGGAATCCGTTTTTTGTTGTGTGAATTAGGGTAGTTATTTTAGATGAGCTTTTTCAGTTTTCAGACGGCCATTTCTTATGCCGTCTGAAAGCGTTAGTTTCAACTAAGTTAAAATTTACAACAGCAAACCATCAATCAAACAACCGCGTGCGTCCCGCACACACCCTACGCGTAGGTTTTGAAGTTTCGTGTGATTTACAGGTAGGGTGTGTAGCGCAGCCACGCACGCGGTCGGTTGAGTATGCAGGCTACGGCTTGCTAAAAATTATTAAAATTTAAATTCAGTCATATTATGTTCGTTATCAAGAGCAGCTAAGACTTGGCTTACTTCTGCTTTTAAGGGCGATGTTTTTGCTAAATCTACAATACCATTCAAGGCAGCATTAACAATTTCTATATTTCCTGACTCAATTCCTTTATCTAGTGCATTGAAAAAATGACTAAAATTTTCTTTTCGCTCTTCAAATGTGTTATCTAAATATTGCATTAAAAACTGTTTTTGGGCTGCAATTTTCTCTAGACTAACTTCTTTCCAATTTGCAATCATTTCTCGTTTGGTTTTCTCTTGTTCAGCAGTATTTAAACAATTAATAAATTCAACTGCAACTCTTTCACAGCAAGAAAATACCTCCTGAAGAGCATCCATTTGTCGATTCATTTTTTCACGAGCTAAAGCATTCTTTTCTTGTTTGTTAATACGAGAATTATTTAACATTTGTAAACCAAAATTAGTTGCTGTAGATGCTATCATCATGTTAGTATCCATTTGATTTTTCATTTTAATCTTCCCTTTCATTTAAATTTCTTGTGTTAAATATCCTGAGCAAGTTTGCTTTATATTAGATATGAGCTCACCATTTTCTTGAACTATTTTTATCATCATAATATTTTTTAATGCAACTGCAATATTAGTCATTAGTTCAAAATTTTTATCATTTGTAGTATTTACCTTAATTTTTTCGTATCGATTAACTAATTCATTTAATGTATTAATTATCTCTTGGGCATTATCTTGTAATGCAAGAAATCCTTTTTCTAGAATTTCAAAACGACCAATTTCAACTTCAACTTGTGCTGCAAATGCCTGTGCTTCTGTTAAGGCTTTTTCAGCATCGTTAGCTTCTTTGATACCACTCCAAGCCAATGCTAAACCCGCTGAGACGGTGGCAGTGGCAGTACCAATAAAAAGATTGTCAGTTTCACGTCTGGCTTTTGCACCAGTAAAGCTTTCCCATTTTTGAGAAAACCATCCTTCAGGAGCTTTTTGCTTGAATCCTGAATATGCAAGAGCCCCCAAAGTTGTACTTAAAGACATACTCTGTGTATTATGAGTACTGCTTTTTTGATATTGAATAAAATCTTGAATTTCTGCCAAATCTTCTATATATAAATTCACATCAAAATCTTTTAGTTCTCCTGAAACTTTTTGAAATTTTCCAGAATTTTTAAGTGTGTTTAAAAAATGAGCGATTTGATTATGAAAAACTTGTTTCTTTATTAGAGATAAAGTTTCAAATTGTTGTTGTGTTAAGTTATGAATGGAAAAAAGCTTTTCTTTTGAAATTTGATATTTTGATTGAGCTTCTTCTCCAATTTTATTTGCTTCATTCAACATTTCAGCAGCTGATTTTTTTTTATAAGTACCATAACTGGCTACTGCCACTCCTGCAGCACTGGCAATTAAACTTGAAATGATACTATTTGAATTTGAACGTTTAAACATAAATTTCCCAAATGTTGGATTAAAATAATCAATATAAATGATTTAAAAAATATTACTTTAAGATTTGTTTTAAATATGCACCAGTATGACTTTTCTTGTTTTGAGCTACTTGTTCGGGAGTACCTGATGCAATAATTTGCCCTCCGCCATCTCCCCCTTCAGGCCCTAAGTCGACAATATAATCAGCAGTTTTAATGACGTCAAGATTATGTTCAATAATCACAATCGAGTTGCCTTTGCCTTTCAGACGACCTATGACTTCCAGCAATAGGGCGATGTCGGCGAAGTGCAGGCCTGTGGTCGGTTCGTCGAGGATATAGAGCGTTCTGCCGGTGTCGCGTTTGGATAGCTCTAGGGCGAGTTTGACGCGTTGGGCTTCGCCGCCGGAGAGGGTGGTGGCGGATTGACCGAGGCGGATGTAGCCTAAGCCTACGTCCATCAGGGTTTGCAGTTTGCGCGATACGGTGGGGACGGCGTCGAAAAATTCGCGGGCTTCTTCGACGGTCATGTCGAGGACTTGGCTGATATTTTTGCCTTTGTATTGGATTTCGAGCGTTTCGCGGTTGTAGCGTTTGCCGTGGCAGACTTCGCAGGGGACGTACACGTCGGGCAGGAAGTGCATTTCGACTTTAATCACGCCGTCGCCTTGGCAGGCTTCGCAGCGACCGCCTTTGACGTTGAAGGAGAATCTGCCGACGTTGTAGCCGCGTTCGCGCGAGAGGGGTACGCCGGCGAAGAGTTCGCGGATGGGGGTGAACAGGCCGGTGTAGGTGGCGGGGTTGGAGCGCGGGGTGCGGCCGATGGGGGATTGGTCGACGTTGATGACTTTGTCGAGGTGTTCGAGGCCGTGGATGTCGTCGTATGGGGCGGGTTCTTCTTGGGCGCGGTTGAGTTCGCGGGCGGTGATTTTGGCGAGGGTGTCGTTAATCAGGGTGGATTTGCCGCTGCCGGATACGCCGGTAATGCAGGTAATCAAACCGAGCGGCAATTCGAGGGTAACGTTTTTGAGGTTGTTGCCGCGCGCACCTTTGAGGACGAACATTCGGTCGGGATTGACGGGCGTGCGTTCAGACGGCACGGCAATGGATTTTTTGCCGCTGAGGTATTGTCCGGTAACGGAGTTTTCGCATTTGGCGACGTTTTCAGGCGTGTCGGCAATCAGTACGTTGCCGCCGTGTTCGCCCGCGCCGGGGCCCATATCGACTACGAAATCGGCTTCGCGGATGGCGTCTTCGTCGTGTTCGACCACAATCACGCTGTTGCCCAAGTCGCGCAGGCGTTTGAGGGTGGCGAGCAGGCGGTCGTTGTCGCGCTGGTGCAGGCCGATGGAGGGTTCGTCTAATACGTACATCACGCCGGTCAGGCCGCTGCCGATTTGGCTGGCGAGGCGGATGCGCTGGGCTTCGCCGCCGGATAGGGTTTCGGCGGAGCGGGAGAGATTCAGGTAATCCAGCCCGACGTTAATCAGGAAGCCGAGCCGCTCGGTGATTTCTTTGAGGATTTTTTCGGCGATTTGTTTTTTATTGCCGTCCAAATCCAGTGTTTCAAAGAATTGGTGGGTTTTGGTCAGCGGCCAGGCGGAGACTTCGTGCAAAGGTTCGCCGCTGACGTAAACGTAGCGGGCTTCTTTGCGCAAACGTGCGCCGCCGCAGCTTGGGCAGGCGCGGTGGTTTTGGTATTCACGCAGTTTTTCGCGCACGGTTTCGCTATCGGTTTCGCGGTAGCGGCGTTCGAGATTGGGAATGATGCCTTCAAAGGCATGGCTGCGGTTGAAGGTGGTGCCGCGTTCGGACAGGTAAGTGAAATCAATGACTTCTTTGCCCGAGCCGTGCAAGACAACTTTTTTGACTTTTTCAGGTAGGGTTTCCCATGCTGCATCCACATCAAACTCATAATGGCGTGCTAACGATTGAATCATTTGGAAATAGAATTGGTTGCGCTTATCCCAGCCGTCAATCGCGCCTGCGGCTAAGGATAATTCAGGATGGGCGACCACTTTTTCGGGATCGAAGAAGTTAGTATTACCCAAGCCGTCGCAAGTCGGGCAAGAACCCATAGGGTTGTTGAAGGAAAACAGGCGCGGCTCTAATTCGGGCAGGCTGTACGAACACACGGGGCAGGCGAAACGCGCGGAAAACCAATGCTCTTCGCTGCTGTCCATCTCCATTGCCAGCGCGCGTTCGTTTCCGTGGCGCAATGCGGTTTCAAAACTTTCCGCCAGCCGTTGTTTAATGTCGGCTTTTACTTTCACGCGGTCGATGACGACGTCGATATTGTGTTTGATGTTTTTTTCCAGCTTCGGCACTTCGTCAAGCTGATAGACCTCGCCGTCCACGCGCACACGCGCAAAACCTTGCGCCTGCAAGTCGGCAAAGAAATCGACAAACTCGCCCTTACGCTCGCGCACCGCCGGCGCAAGAATCATCACGCGCGTGTCTTCCGGCAGCTTCAAGACGGCATCGACCATCTGAGATACGGTTTGGCTCGACAGCGGCAGATTGTGTTCGGGGCAGTAGGGTGTGCCGACGCGTGCGTACAAAAGACGCAGGTAGTCGTGGATTTCTGTTACCGTACCGACGGTGGAGCGCGGGTTGTGGCTGGTGGATTTCTGCTCGATGGAAATCGCGGGAGACAGACCTTCGATCAAATCTACGTCGGGTTTGTCCATCATCTGCAAAAATTGACGGGCATAGGCGGAAAGGCTTTCGACATAACGACGTTGGCCTTCGGCATACAGCGTATCAAACGCCAGCGATGATTTGCCGCTGCCTGACAATCCTGTTACCACCACGAGTTTGTGGCGCGGAATGTCTAAATCGACATTTTTCAAATTATGTGTACGCGCGCCACGGATGCGGATGGTGTCATTATCGTGTGAATGTTTGTGATGATGGTTGCACATATTGTCAGGCCGTCTGAAAAATAAAATAAACGGCTATTGTAGCACTTTTCAAATGACAGACTGGATAGATAAAGCATTTGATATAAAAGAAACAAAGAGGCCGTCTGAAAATATGTTTTCAGACGGCCTTGATATAGATGAATCAGCTTATCAGTCGATTTTGCGGAGAATTTCGCGCAGGGCTTTTTGCCAGTCGGACGGTTTGATACCAAATTCGGTCTCTAGGCGTGAGCAATCCATGATGCTGTATGCCGGACGTGGAGCGGGCAGTGGATATTGATCGGTAGTAATCGCGTTCAGTTCCGGAATGCGGAAGCTGTCGTCTAATTGGTGGGCTGTCTGAAAGATGGCTTTGGTAAATTCGTACCATGTTGCCGATTTATTACCACAGTAATGGAAGATGCCGCGTGGGGAGGTGGGTTGTTGTAATAATTCGATAATAGCGTGTGCCAAATCGCCTGCATAAGTCGGACAGCCGGTTTGGTCGTGAACGACGGAGAGGGAATCGCGTTCTTTGGCAAGGCGCAACATGGTTTTGACGAAATTGCTGCCGTATTCGCTAAACAGCCATGAAGTACGGATAATAGTGCTTTCAGGATGCGCGGCTAAAGCCAAAAGCTCGCCTGCGACTTTGGATTGACCGTAAGTGCTGCGCGGATTAGTGTAGTCGGTTTCGCGGTAAGGGCGTTTGCCTTCGCCGTCGAATACATAATCAGTGGAAATATGGATAAAGCGGGCATGCGCGGCACGGGCAGCTGCGGCAAGGTTGTGAACAGCGGTTGCGTTGACGGCAAAAGCAGCCTCTGCGTTTTCTTCTGCTTTATCGACGGCAGTGTAAGCTGCGGCATTAACGATGGCATCTGGTTGGAAGTTTTTAATCATATGATGCACGGCTTCGGTATCGGTAATGTCCAGCGAAGTAGAATCGGTAGCAATCAGTTCCCAATCTTCGGGTAGGCGGTCGCGCAGACAACGGGCAAGCTGGCCTTTGGCTCCGGTCAATAAAGTACGCATGGTTGAGTATCTCCTCTGATAGCTGTTAAATAGGTGTTTGTGTCATTATAGTGTAAATACGACAAATTCACATTATTGGCGTAGAACAAAATGCAGAGGCGGCTGTATTTGGGCAAATTATCGATATTATCTATCCATAATAATAACCACTTATTGGTATTATGTTTGTTTACTATAACTAGAGTTAAAGTTCAGCTTTTAATAAGATAGATAAAGGATCTATGCTGTTTGAGAGAGTGTGAATCAATGTTAATGTTTTTATTGTTGCTAGGATAATGGAATTTAAAAACAGGCGAAACTCCGTCCTTTTGTCGGCAAATTCTACCGTTTGATATTTTTGAGTAAATATTTTGAAAAATATTACTAAAATAATAATTGAGCAAGGGCGGATTTGCTCGTTCCGCTAGCTCGATATCTTTATTAACTATTTTGGGAGTAATTATTATGGCATACTGTTACGGGGGGTATTATGCTAGACCCCTGGTTAGTTCTTACTGCGCTCCTGCGCCTAAGGCTTCCTACTCTTCTTACTACTGCGCTCCTGCAGCGAAATCTTCTGTTTCTATCGGCAGCATCGCTAGCATTGCCAGCGTCGGCGTGTCAGTAGTTAATGCGGTAACTGGTTTGGTTTCTGCTATTGCGGCTTTCTGCCCACCGGCAAAAACTCCTAACTACAAATGTGTTCCGGCTTGCCCACCTTACAACTGCGATCCAATCAAACCGATCCCATGTCCAAAACCTCAGCCTAAACCTCAGCCTAAGCCTCAACCAAAACCTGAGCCTAAACCTGAGCCACAGCCAGAACCGCAACCAGAACCAAAACCACAACCAAAACCTGAGCCTAAGCCAGAACCAAAACCTGAGCCTAAGCCAGAGCCTAAGCCAGAACCAAAACCTGAGCCTAAGCCAGAGCCAGACTGCAAAGACTGTGTTGACGACCATAACCAAAACAACTCATACGGTCACGAAGACAAAAACCCAGGTAATGTCATCAGAGCTGAAGACTGCAAAGACGGCAACGTTATCCGCGGTACTGATGCTAAAGATACCATTTATGGTACTGCTTGCGAAGACATCATCTACGGTGGCAACGGCACAGACGTAATCTACGCCGGTGCTGGTAACGACACCATTTACGGTGATGCCGACGGTGACTCTCTGTACGGTGAAGAAGGTAAAGACTACCTGCAAGGTGGTGCCGGTAACGACTACCTGAACGGTGGTTCCGGTGCTGACATCATGCGCGGTGGCGACGGTAACGACGTTTACTTCGTTGACAATGCCAACGACCAAGTTATCGAGTACGGCAATGCACATGCCGGTATCGATACTGTTCGTACCGTTATCGACTACACCCTGACCGATCACGTTGAAAACCTGATTTTGCAAGGTATGCAAAACCTGAACGGTACCGGTAACTCTTTGAACAACAACATCGAAGGTAACGGCGGCAACAACCATCTGTACGGTTTGGCCGGCGACGACTGTCTGGTTGGTAAAGACGGTAACGACTACCTCGACGGCGGTGTCGGCAACGACATCCTGATCGGTGGTACCGGTAACGACACTTACTTCTTCGACAAAGGTTACGGTCACGACACTATCCGTGAAGAAAGCGGTAATGACACCTTGTTGTTCGGTAAAGGCGTCGCAGCTTCTGACGTATTGCTGAGCAAATCAGGTGCTAACCTGACTGTTTCTGTCGGTACTAACGACAGCATCACCATCGATGACTGGTTTACCGGTAACGATCACAAAGTTGAAAACTTCAAGTTTGCTGACGGTAGCACTTACCAAGTAACCGGCCACGGCGACTACTACTCTCTGTCTGCTGTGAACCAAATCCAAGATCAGACTCAAGCTTCTGTAATCTGATAGGATGGTGATTTTCAGGGTTCTTCCCTGAAATCAACGGTTAAGGCCGTCTGAAACCAAAATATAAGGTTTCAGACGGCCTTTATTTTGTAAACAATCTGACGAAAAATTCCAAATTGGGCTAAAATATCGCATTCTTCTGTCTACCAAAGAGATACTTGAAATGTCTGAAATCAGCTTGAAAAAAATCTACTCCGGCAAAGTACGCGATTTGTACGAAATTGACGATAAACGTATGTTGATGGTTGCTTCCGACCGCCTGTCTGCATTCGATGTGATTTTGGATGACCCGATTCCGGGTAAAGGGGAGATTCTGACGCAGATTTCTAATTTTTGGTTTAAAAAACTGGCTCATATCATGCCTAACCACTTTACCGGCCATACGGTTTACGATGTTTTACCTGAAAACGAAGCCAAAGTTTTAGAAAAACGCGCCGTTGTGGCTAAAAAACTCACTCCGGTGAAAGTAGAGGCTATTGTGCGCGGTTATCTGGCAGGCAGCGGTTGGAAAGATTATCAAAAAACAGGCTCTGTTTGCGGTATTCAACTGCCTGAAGGTATGCAGGAAGCGCAACAACTGCCTGAAGTGATTTTTACGCCATCGACCAAAGCAGCAGTTGGTGATCATGATGAAAACATCAGCTTTGAAGAATGCGAACGCATCATTGGTAAAGAGCTGGCGGCGGAAGTACGCGCCAAGGCGATTCAGCTTTATACGGAAGCGGCCGAATATGCGAAATCTCGCGGTATTATTATTTGCGATACCAAGTTTGAATTTGGTTTGGATGAAGAAGGTACGCTGACTTTGATGGATGAAGTGTTGACGCCTGACTCCAGTCGTTTTTGGCCTGCAGACCAATACAAAGTCGGCACCAATCCACCGTCTTTTGACAAACAATTTGTCCGCGACTGGCTGGAGCAAAGCGGTTGGAACAAAAAAGCGCCTGCGCCTAAAGTGCCTGCCGATGTGATTCAAAAAACAGTCGAAAAATATCAGGAAGCATTGACTTTGCTGACTCAGGATTGATTTTTAAGTTTGAAGGCCGTCTGAAAGAGATATGTTTCAGACGGCCTTTTTATTGTATAAATACTGGATTTTAAGGATGGTTGCCTTTATAATCGAGAGTTGTTTTCAGTGCCTTAAAGGCCGTCTGAAAGCTTGTTTATAACCTGCCGCACGGTCTGAAACCCTAACTATGCACATTCGGATTTTAGTGTGCATTATTAGTGTTTTAGCAGTGCGGTATTTTGAAAGGAATAACAATGTTCAATAAACACGTTAAGACCTTCCAATACGGTAATCAAACCGTTACTTTGGAAACCGGCGAAATCGCTCGCCAAGCCGCCGCTGCCGTTAAAGTATCCATGGGCGACACCGTTGTTTTGGTTGCCGTTACTACCAACAAAGAAGTGAAAGAAGGCCAAGATTTCTTCCCTCTGACTGTCGATTACCTCGAGCGTACTTATGCAGCAGGTAAAATCCCCGGCGGTTTCTTCAAACGCGAAGGCAAACAAAGCGAAAAAGAAATCCTGACCAGCCGTCTGATCGACCGTCCGATTCGTCCTCTGTTCCCTGAAGGTTTCTACCACGACATCCAAATCGTTGCGATGGTGGTTTCCGTTGACCCTGAAATCGATTCCGACATTCCTGCCATGCTCGGCGCGTCTGCTGCGCTGGTGTTGAGCGGCGTACCGTTTGCCGGTCCGATTGGTGCGGCACGCGTGGGTTATGTAAACGGCGTGTACGTTTTGAACCCGACTAAAGCCGAATTGGCTAAATCACAATTGGACTTGGTTGTTGCCGGTACTTCTAAAGCCGTGTTGATGGTCGAATCCGAAGCAGACATCTTGTCTGAAGAAGTAATGTTGGGTGCGGTTGTTTACGGTCACGATCAAATGCAAGTGGCCATTAATGCCATCAATGAGTTTGCCGACGAAGTCAACCCGGAAGTTTGGGATTGGAAAGCACCTGAAACCAATGAAGAATTGGTTGGAAAAGTACGCGAAATTGCCGGTGAAACCATTAAAGAAGCGTTCAAAATCCGTCAAAAACAAGCGCGTTCTGCCAAATTGGACGAAGCTTGGAATGCCGTGAAAGAAGCGTTGATTACCGAAGAAACCGACACTTTGGCAGCCAACGAAATCAAAGGCATTTTCAAACACTTGGAAGCCGATGTTGTCCGCAGCCAAATTTTGGACGGCCAACCGCGTATTGACGGTCGCGATACCCGCACTGTTCGTCCGCTGAACATTCAAACCGGCGTATTGCCGCGCACTCACGGTTCTGCACTGTTTACCCGTGGCGAAACCCAAGCTTTGGCGGTTGCCACTTTGGGTACTTCACGCGACGAGCAAATCATTGATGCACTCTCCGGCGAATACACCGACCGCTTCATGCTGCACTACAACTTCCCTCCATACTCTACCGGCGAAGTGGGTCGCGTAGGCGCGCCAAAGCGTCGTGAAATCGGTCACGGCCGCTTGGCTAAACGTGCATTGTTGGCCGTATTGCCAGAACCTGAAGATTTCAGCTACACCATGCGCGTGGTTTCTGAAATTACCGAATCCAACGGCTCTTCCTCTATGGCTTCCGTCTGCGGCGGCTGCTTGAGCCTGTTGTCTGCCGGTGTGCCTTTGAAAGCACACGTTGCCGGTATCGCCATGGGCCTGATTTTGGACAACAACAAATTTGCCGTCCTGACCGACATCTTGGGCGACGAAGACCACTTGGGCGATATGGACTTTAAAGTAGCTGGTACAACCGAAGGTGTGACCGCGCTGCAAATGGACATCAAAATCCAAGGTATTACCAAAGAAATCATGCAAATCGCTTTGGCTCAAGCCAAAGAAGCACGTTTGCACATCTTGGATCAGATGAAAGCCGCTGTTGCAGGTCCACAAGAGCTGTCTGCACACGCGCCACGCTTGTTCACCATGAAAATTAACCAAGACAAAATCCGTGATGTGATTGGTAAAGGCGGCGAAACCATTCGTTCGATTACTGCTGAAACCGGTACTGAAATCAACATCGCTGAAGACGGTACCATCACTATCGCTGCGACTACTCAAGAAGCAGGCGATGCGGCGAAAAAACGCATCGAAGAAATCACTGCCGAAGTGGAAGTGGGCAAAGTGTACGAAGGTACTGTGGTTAAAATCCTCGACAACAACGTTGGCGCGATTGTCAGCGTGATGCCGGGTAAAGACGGTTTGGTACACATCAGCCAAATCGCCCACGAGCGCGTACGCAATGTCAGCGACTACCTGCAAGTAGGTCAGGTTGTGAACGTGAAAGCATTGGAAGTAGACGATCGCGGCCGCGTACGCCTGTCTATCAAAGCTTTGCTTGAAGCTCCTGCTCGCGAAGAGAAAGCAGCTGAATAATTTGATTGTTCAAGCTTGAAACAAAAGGCCGTCTGAAAATTTCAGACGGCCTTTTGTTTATTTGAATGATGAATTTAAAAATGAGTTTGCCTTTACTTTGATAAAAGGGATTACTACAATGTTTGTAATTTAATAAATATATTCATTTCTTAAGGAGTATGCAATGAATGCTACACAATTAATCAGTCGGCTGACGCAAACCGTCGGCGAAAAATATATCATCACAGACCCGGCAAAAACTGAACAATACCGTCAAGGCTACCGTTTTGGCGAAGGTAAGGCGCTGGCAGTTGTCCGTCCTGGTACGGTGTTGGAAATGTGGCAAATCTTGCAGGCGTGTGTTGAGGCTGATGTTATCGTGATTACGCAGGCCGCCAATACCGGCCTGACCGGCGGCTCGACTCCTGACGGCAATGATTACGACCGCGATATCGTGATTGTAAATACCATGCGTCTGAACATCATTCAGCCGATTAACAATAACGAACAGGTTGTCTGCCTGCCCGGTTCTACCCTGAATCAATTGGAGCTGCTGCTGAAACCTTTAGGCCGTGAGCCGCACTCTGTAATTGGTTCGTCCTGTATCGGCGCATCTGTATTGGGTGGCGTATGTAATAACTCCGGCGGTGCATTGGTACAGCGTGGTCCGGCTTATACGGAAATGGCCCTGTTTGCACAAATCAACGAAGAGGGTAAGCTGGAGCTGGTCAACCATTTGGGCATTGATTTGGGCGAAACCCCTGAAGAAATTCTGACCAATCTGCAAGGTTTCCATTATCAGAAAAAAGACATTGTTCAAAATGCAGGCAAAGGGCATGACCATGCTTATTGCGATCATGTCCGCCAAGTGAATGAACCGACTGCCGCCCGTTTTAATGCCGACCCTGCGCGTCACTACGAAGCATCAGGTTGCGCGGGCAAGCTGATGGTGTTTGCCGTACGCTTGGATACGTTCCCACAAGAAAAACAGACTGCCGTTTTCTATATCGGTACAAATGATATTAATGAGCTGACCGATATTCGTCGTGCTGCTTTGAGCGAGTTTAAAAACCTGCCTATTTCCGGTGAGTATATCCATCGTCATGCTTTTGATATTGCTGCCGTTTATGGTAAAGATACTTTTTATATCATTAAGACGTTCGGTACCCACCAACTTCCGAAACTGTTTGATCTGAAGGCCCGTGTGGATAGATTCAGCAAAAAGATAAGTTTCTTACCAAAACACTTCTCTGATAAATTCATGCAACTGATCAGTAAAATTTTGCCTGATCACTTGCCGAAATCTATGCGCAACTATCGGGATAAATATGAACATCACCTAATTTTAAAAATGGGTGGCGAGGGCGTAGAAGAAGCGCGTGCTTTCTTGAAGGAATATTTTGCAACTCATGGCGGCGCATTCTTCGAATGTAATGCCGAAGAAACGCAGGCGGCCATGCTGCATCGCTTTGCTGTGGCTTCTGCCGCGATCCGTTATCGTTCTGTACATGATGATGAAGTAGAGGATTTGGTTGCACTCGATATCGCCTTGCGCCGTGATGATCGTGATTGGTTTGAAACACTGCCGCCTGAAATCGACAATAAAATCATCCATAAATTGTATTACGGACATTTTATGTGTCATGTGTTCCATCAGGACTACATCATTAAAAAAGGCAACGACTGTATGGCTTTGGAACATGAAATGCTCCATCTGCTTGACCAACGCGGTGCGCAATATCCTGCCGAGCATAATGTCGGTCATCTGTATGAAGCCAAGCCCGAGCTGAAACAGTTCTATAAAAAACTTGACCCGACCAACAGCTTCAACCCCGGTATTGGTAAAACCAGTAAGAAGAAAAACTGGGCTGAATAAAGCATAGTTAAAATATAAGGCCGTCTGAATATTTCAGACGGCCTTTTTATATGCTTGCTTATCAGAACAGGTTGCTGATGAAAATCAGCAGAATCACCAACGGTACGAGGTATTTCACATAAGCAAACCAGATATTGACGGTGGTATGGTTGCCTTTGTAGAGCAATTCGTCCTTCGCTTCATCTTTCATCACGAAACCGACGAACAAGGCAGAGCCAAGTGCGGTCAGCATAAACAGGATGTTGCCGCTGATATAGTCAAAGGCATCAAAAATGTTTTTACCAAACACGGAAATATCTTTCCATGGGCCGTAGCTCAAGATGGAAGGGATATTGCCGAAGATAAAAATACCTGCCAGTACGATGGTAATCGCGGCTGCGCGGCGGATTTTGGTTTTTTCCTGAATCGTCGTAATCAACACTTCATAAATCGTCAGCGAAGTCGTCAGCGCGGCAATCAGAAGCAGTGAGAAGAAAATCACGGCGAACACAGGTCCTGCCCACATATTCGAGAACACGATCGGCAGGCTTTGGAATACCAAAGTCGGGCCGGAATTAGGGGCAACGCCGAAGCTGAAGAGCGACGGGAAAATCATAAAGCCCGCCAACACGGCGATGATGGTATTGGTAATGGCGGTAATGACTGCGGTTTGCACCAAATTTTCGTTTTTATCTAGATAGCTGGACAAGGTAATCATCACGCCGAAACCCAAGCTTAAGGCGAAGAATACTTGACCTAAAACGAAGACGAACAGTTCGGCCGTAATTTTGCTGAAATCAGGCTTCAGATAGAAAGTAATCCCTTCCATTGCGCCCGGCAGGGTAACGTTGCGCACGACCATGGCAATCAGGAACAAAAATAGCAAAGGCATCAGGTATTTTGCCGCTTTTTCAATACCGCCGATCACGCCTTTGACCAAGATCCATTGGTTCACAACCACAAATAGGAAGGTGTAAAACGCAATTTCCCAAGGGCTGTTTTCGATGTGTTCGGTAAAGAAGCTTTTGGTGACTTCTCCGGAAACCGGACTGGAAATGTCCAAATTGCCGCCGATGATATTGATGATGTAGCTGATAACCCAGCCGCCGAGCACCATGTAATAGGCCATGATGCCGAATGCGCCGAGCAGGCCCATCCAGCCGACCAATTTCCAAACTTTGGCAACGGGTTTGCTATTCATTGTGCCGCCAAACGCATCCAGCGCGTTCACGCCTTTACGGCGGCCGATGACGTTTTCCACCAAAATCATCGGAATACCGATGACCAGCATGGCGATACAGAACAGAAACACATATGCACCGCCGCCGTTTTCACCGACCAAATACGGGAAACGCCAAGTTGCACCAAAGCCGACAGTCGCGCCGGCAACGGTAAGGATGTAAGTCAAACGGTTGGACCAGGTTTGACGGGGTTGATTGGAAGACATAAATACTCAGATGCATTAAAATAAAGACAACATTTTACCGCAAAGATTTAACGAATCTTGACTAAAGTCTGAAAAGAAAATTAGTTAAAAAAACTATGTAATGAAGAATTTTTAGTGGGTTTCTCTGGTTTGCTTGGTATTGAAACCTGCAAACAGAGAATTTGTCTGAAGCGATACGAATGATTGAAAGAGCCGTAACGATAAAGGCCGTCTGAAAAGTGGGATATGGGAAAGGGTTGTTATGAGGAGATTGGATAGCACTAAGGTGTGCTTTCAAATATGTCGGCAACAAAGATGGTATTTCTCTAAGGTTGTCTAATAACATCCTGTAACCTTAGCTTGGATAGTCGCCGATGGTTTTTCTTTCTATAAAACGATTTGTCTGAAATTGGAATGGTACAGATTGATGCGGAAGAGACGAGAAAGAGAAAAGGAGGAATGGCAAGGTAATGAGTGGGAGATGAGGTTTAGTAATGATGGCTTCTTTAGATGAGAAAGGCCGTCTGAAAGTACGCCCGCTTGATTGCCAAATTTTAGATAAAAAAAACCATCTATACTAAGGGGAAAGTATAGATGGCCAAACACATTACGGGGAAAACGTCTTACTCACTTACTCACTTCTTTCGAAGCAAGTGTTACTCAGACAGGCGAATTATACAATAGTTCAGTCTTTACAGTGTTAAATTTTGTTAAATAAAAATAATAAGGTTTAGATATTTGATTTTAAATAAATAAAAAATCCATATTGTTTAAAAAATTATCAAAAAAAATTTGGAATTTTTTTTAGATTTGGATAAATTTCCATTCTCCGGCGGCCAAATCATCGACATTCCAGTCGCCGAATTTCTCACGGTGGAGCTGCTCGACACGGTTGCCTGCGGCTGCAACCATGCGTTTGACCTGATGGTATCTACCCTCTGTAATGGTCATCATCAGTGTGGTTGGGTCGGCCAATACTGCTTCGGCTGCGGCGACAGTTTCATTATCGTCATGCAGGAGGACGCCGTTTTTCAGTGTGGTGCAAAGGGTATCGTCGGCAGGATGTTTCAAAGTGACGCGGTAGAGCTTCGGAACTTTGTGTTTGGGCGAGGTAACGCGATGGTTAAATTGCCCGTCGTTGGTAATCAGAATAATGCCGGTTGTGTCAGCATCCAAGCGGCCGACTGCCTGCATATCGATATTGCGCATGTGGTCGGGAAACAGGCTGAAGATGCTTGGATATTGCTGAGGTTTGTGCGAAGTCTCGTAATCTGCAGGCTTATGAAGCAGAATGTAGAAATAGGGCATGGGTACGGCGGCAATTTCTTCGCCGTCAACAGACAGGGTGTACACTTGAGACGGATCGATATCGTCTTTGGCACGATTATGGATTTCGCCGTTGATGGCAATGCAGTCATTGTCTATCAGCCATTGGCATTGCTTGCGGCTGCCGAGGCCTTGTGATTGGATGTATTTGAGCAGTTGCATGGTTGAAAAGTAGGAAATGTTCAGACGGCCTTTATTGTACTGGAAAACCGATGTTTAGGCCGTCTGAAAAGTAGGGGCAAAAAAAATCGCCCCTTTAAAATTTTAAGGGGCGCAAAAGGAACACAAACCACTACCAAAAACTGTTACAGGGCAAATTCTCCTATTTGATGTGTTGCCGGATAAAGTGCTTTCATCAAGTCATGTGGTGAAAGCGAGAAATCTTTGCTGTTTGTCGTCAGACGGCCTTGCTGCGGCGTCAGCTCAAGCAATCGGGCGTTTGCCGACTGGATAAATTTGTTTTTCGTGCGCTGCATTTTTCTTTGCAGGGCGGAAACAACGCGGTTGTACAGACTGTCTTTTTGCTTGACTTCGCGTGTATCGGCAACCCAGCTCAAGCGTGTATTGCCGTCTTCATCTTCAATCAGCAGGATGCCGGTTTCTGATTGGGGCGATTTGCCCATACAAGGGAGCCAAACATAATATCGGCCATCTAAAGTAATGAATACTGCGTCGTGTACTTCGCACTCATCGCAACACTTGGTGGCGATTAAAGAGCGGATGGCTTGTTGGTGCAGTCTCAGAATATCAAGGGAGACTTGCTTAAAAATACTTTCGGGCATTTTCTTCTCCTTTCATTCTGTTGTGCGGTTATTTCGTTTCGATGGGTTGTATTATACGGAGATTTTTTAAATTTGCAAATGATAATTGTTCCTATTATTCAAATAATAAGTAAGGTATTAATTATTAAAGAAATTAAATTTAAAAAATTTTGTAGAAATTGGGTTTTCTACTTAAAAATACAGTAATAGATGGCCATTAAATGCAAAAAGAATAAAGGCCGTCTGAAAAAATCCAGCTATAAAAAGGCATTTCAAAAGCAGCTAAAGTTTTGCTGACTATACATTTCAGACGGCCTTCAGTATGATTCAAGGCATTTTGATAATTGCAGAAACCACCAACCATGAGCCAACGTCAGATTATCCTCGATACGGAGACCACGGGTCTTTATCCTGAAAACGGCGACCGTCTGGTCGAATTTGCCGGCTTGGAAATGATCAACCGCCAAATGACCGACTCCAACCTTCATTTATATGTCCACCCCGAACGCGATATGCCGGAGGAAGCGGCGAAGGTGCATGGTTTGACGATTGAAGTATTGGAAGCGAAGAATGCGCCGCCGTTTGCCCAAGTGGGTAAACAGATTGCCGACTTTATTCGTGGCGCAGAGCTGATTATCCATAATGCTAAGTTTGACGTCGGCTTCCTGAATATGGAATTCCGCCGCATGGGACTGCCTTCTATTGAGGAACTGGGTTGTAAAGTCACCGACACGCTGGCCATGGCGCGTGAAATGTTCCCGGGGCAAAAGGCAAGCTTGGATGCGTTGTGTAACCGCTTTTCCGTTGACCGCAGCAAACGGGTCTTGCACGGCGCGCTAATCGACTGCGAGCTTTTGGGTGAAGTCTATCTTGCCATGACGCGTCAGCAGTTCGATCTGATGGGCGGCGAGACGGAAGAAGAGGGCGAAGTCAAAAAAACCGTTATTGCGGAAACCAAACGTACGTCGCAGTTGAAAGTCATCAAAGCCAATGCGGATGAGCTGGTCGCACATGAAAAATATTTGGACGACTTGGGCGAGGCGTGTGTATGGCGCAAGGCTGAAACGCCTGATGAGGCCAATGCCGGAGCGTCAGCATGATGCGCCGCAATATCGCTTTGATTCCTGCTGCCGGTGTGGGAGCGCGATTTGGTGCAGGAAAACCTAAACAATATGTTGAAATCAATGGTAAAACCGTATTGCAACATACCATAGAAATCTTTGAGCAACACCCCCGCATAGATTTAATTGCCGTTATTCTTTCGCCGGAAGATTTGGTTTTTCAGACGGCCCTGTCTGAGAAAGTACGCGTCTTTCGAGTAGGCGGCGCAAGTCGTGCCGAAACGGTACGCAATGGTGTGTCCGCTTTATTGGAGCAAGGTTTGGCCGAGGCGCAAGATAATATTTTGGTTCATGATGCCGCGCGCTGTTGTCTGCCTGCTGAAGCGTTAACGCGTTTGCTTGATGAGGCGGGCGAGAGTAATGAGGGCGGTATTTTGGCCATACCGGTGGCTGATACGCTCAAGCGGGCAGACGGCAATCATCATATTGATGAAACCGTTGCACGCGCAGGATTGTGGCAGGCGCAAACGCCGCAGCTTTTTCAGACGGCCTTGTTACATCGTGCTTTATCGGTTGATGATTTAAGTGAAATTACGGATGAAGCATCAGCGATTGAAAAACTGGGTATCCGGCCGCGCTTGGTGCAGGGCGATACGCGCAATTTGAAATTGACGCTGCCGCAAGACGAATACATTGTCAGATTGTTGCTCAAGGCCGTCTGAACAATCAAAACCCATTATTTAAGGAAACAAACATGAATATCCGTGTCGGACAGGGCTACGATGTCCATCAGTTGGTCGAAGGGCGAGATTTGATACTCGGCGGCGTAAACATTCCGTTTGAAAAAGGCTTGCTGGGTCATTCAGATGCCGATGCGCTGTTGCATGCGATTACCGATGCCCTGTTGGGTGCGGCCGGTTTGGGCGATATCGGCAGCCATTTTCCCGATACTGCCGCCGAGTTCAAAGATGCTGACAGCCGTGTGCTGTTGCGCGAGGCTTATCAAAGCGTGCAGGAGTTGGGTTGGAAGGTGGTTAATGTCGATACGACCGTGATTGCGCAAAAGCCAAAACTTGCGCCGCATATTCCGGCAATGCGCGCTAATATTGCCGCAGATTTGGGTTTGCCCGAAAACTGCGTGAACATCAAGGGTAAAACCAACGAAAAACTTGGCTATCTGGGACGTATGGAAGCCATTGAAGCGCAAGCGGCAGTATTGCTGATTAAAGCCTAAGAGCTTAAAATTACTTTATTATTCAAACTGAAAGACTGACAACATGGCAACTCAAGACGAACTCAAACGTATTGCCGCCGAAAAAGCGGTGGAATTTGTTCCTGAAAACGAATACATCGGTATCGGTACCGGCTCTACCATCAACTTTTTTATCGAAGCTTTGGGTAAAAGCGGTAAGAAAATCAAGGGTGCCGTGTCTACTTCTAAAAAATCCAGCGAGCTTTTGGCGAAATATGAGATTCCAGAAGTTTCACTGAATGAAGTGATGGGTTTGGCGGTTTATGTTGACGGCGCAGACGAAGTCAACCATGCGCTGCAAATGATTAAGGGTGGCGGCGGTGCGCATTTGAACGAAAAAATCGTGGCCAGCGCATCCGATAAATTTGTTTGTATTGCCGATGAAAGCAAATATGTTTCCCGTTTGGGTAAATTCCCATTGCCGGTGGAAGTGGTTGAAAATGCCCGTTCGCTGGTGTCGCGCAAACTGCTTGCCATGGGCGGACAGCCTGAGTTGCGTGTTGGTTATACTACTTTCTATGGAAATCAAATCGTTGATGTTCATGGCCTCAATATCGATCAAGCCCTGAAAATGGAAGACGAAATCAACAAAATCACCGGCGTACTCGAAAACGGTATTTTTGCCCGCGATGCCGCCGATGTGTTGGTTTTAGGTACGGCAGAAGGCGCAAAAGTCATCCTGCCTTGTCAGGATTAATGAAGATTAATCAATCTTAAAGGCCGTCTGAAAGTGCATCAGGTCTTTCAGACGGCCTTTAATTTGGCAAAATATGCAAATCAGTAAAATTATAAAATGGTTGCCCGTTGTTTTATCCGTTTTGGGCGCGCTTGGTTACAGCTCACGCGATACTGAGTTGATTCGTACCGGGGTAAGCGTTGCTGCAACATTGGCACAAGGCGACAATATCGGTTTGGAAAAGGTCAATGAATGGCTGGGAAAAAATGTCGTCAAAGCCACATCTGACACCAAAGCCGAAGCTAAACCTAAACCGGAACAAAAACAAAAGTCATCGCGACAATCCTACACATACAACGGAAAAATCATCAAAATCCATGATGGCGATACCATGCACATTATCGATAGCGACGGCAGGAAACATAAAATCCGTATGGCCCATATCGATGCACCAGAAATCAATCAGGCTTATGGTACGCAATCACGAGACAATCTGATTGATGCTGCATTGAATAAAAAAGCCAAAGTCCGCGTGTTTGAAGCCGATCGCTACCAGCGCGAAGTTGCCCAAGTATCAGTCGGCACGATTGACTTGAATTTAATGCAGATACGGGATGGCGCCGCATGGCATTATGAAAGTTATGCCAAAAAACAACAAAGTAAAACTGCCTACACTGACTATTCGGCCGCACAAAAACAAGCCAAGGAAAAACGTAAAGGTTTATGGAAAAAAGATAATCCGCAAGCGCCTTGGCAATTTCGCCGTCAAAACCACGAGCAGCAGAACGGTAATAAAAAGCAGTCTGATAAACAATGGTTTGGGATTTGGTAGGTTTTAAGAAAGAGGCCGTCTGAAAACTTTCAGACAGCCTTTAATCATTAAGGTTTAGTATAAGATAAGAATGAGTGGCAGGTTTATGATTAGAGGGTAATAGAAATAAAAGTGTGGTGTAATATTTTTAAGAAGGGCGGATATGAAAAAAGACACCGTTAGCTGGTGTCTTTAGTATCTGGCAGAGAGGAAGGGATTCGAACCCTCGATACGCTATTCACGTATACACGCTTTCCAGGCGTGCGACTTAAACCACTCATCCACCTCTCTGTGGACTATTATCCTAACTTGTTATCAGAATAATGTAAAACTTGACTGATTGATTTATCAGTGGTGCCCAGGAGAAGACTCGAACTTCCACACCCGTGAGGATACTAGCACCTGAAGCTAGCGCGTCTACCAATTCCGCCACCTGGGCAATTTAAATTTTCTTAAGCAAAGAAGCACCAAATTATTTGGTGCCCAGGAGAAGACTCGAACTTCCACGCCCGTGAGGACACTAGCACCTGAAGCTAGCGCGTCTACCAATTCCGCCACCTGGGCTTTGCTTTATTCTTCAATTTAAGGTAGAGTTGACTACCTGAACTGCGAAGAAGCAGCTATTATATATTTTAAAAAAAGAATGTCAACTATCAAAATGAACAAAAATACTAAATCTTTAAATTTACGAGAAAAAGACCCGTATTTGGAGCGGGAGAAACAACGTTACTCTCATCCGTTGCCCAGCCGTGAGTGGGTCATTGAATTATTGGAACAAAAAGGTGTGCCGACAAAAATCGAAGCTTTGGCACATGAATTGTCGATTACAGAAGATGAATATGAATTCTTCGAACGCCGTCTGAAAGCGATGGCGCGCGATGGTCAGGTGTTGATCAATCGACGTGGCGCGGTGTGCGCGGCAGAAAAATTGGCATTGGTTAAATGCCGTGTCGAAGCGCATAAAGACGGCTTTGGTTTTGCCGTGCCGCTAACGCCGACGGGCGAGGGCGATTTTATTTTGTATGAGCGTCAGATGCGCGGCGTGATGCATGGGGATATTGTTACTGTTCGTCCTGCTGGTATCGACCGCAGAGGCCGTCGTGAAGGTACAGTTTTGGATGTGGTGGAGCGTGCGCAGTCTAAAGTGGTCGGCCGTTTTTATATGGATCGCGGTGTGGCTATTTTAGAGGCAGAAGACAAGCGTTTGAGCCAAAGTATCGTGTTAGAGCCTGAAAGCGTGGCGAACTTTAAACCGCAATCCGGCCAAGTGATTATGGCTGAAATTGAGACGTATCCTGAAGCGCATCGTCCTGCTGTGGCTAAGCTGATTGAAGTGTTGGGCGATTATGCCGACAGCGGTATGGAAATCGAAATCGCTGTACGCAAGCACCATTTGCCTCATCAATTCAGCGAAGCATGTGTCAAAGCTGCGAAGAAAATTCCTGATCATGTGCGTAAAACCGACTTGAAAGGGCGCGTGGACTTACGTGATTTGCCTTTGGTAACCATTGACGGTGAAACTGCGCGGGACTTTGACGATGCGGTTTTTGCTGAAAAAGTCGGCCGCAATTACCGTTTGGTGGTAGCGATTGCCGATGTCAGCCATTATGTCCGTCCTGATGACGGAATTGATGTAGATGCTCAGGAACGCAGTACCAGCGTGTATTTCCCACGCCGTGTGATTCCGATGCTGCCGGAGAAGTTGTCCAATGGTATCTGCTCGCTCAATCCTGATGTTGAACGCCTGTGTATGGTGTGCGATATGGTGATTACCTATGCCGGCAATATCAAGGAATACCGTTTCTATCCGGCAGTAATGCGTTCGCATGCGCGACTGACTTACAATCAAGTTTGGGATTGGATTTCAGACGGCCGGGATCATCCGTTTAAACCACAAATTGATACTCTGTATAAGTTATTTAAAATCTTGCAGAAAAAACGTTTCGAACGTGGCGCGGTTGAGTTTGAGAGCGTTGAAACCCAGATGATTTTTGATGACAACGGTAAAATCGACAAGATTGTTCCCGTTGTCCGCAACGATGCGCACAAGCTGATTGAAGAATGTATGTTGGCGGCAAATGTTTGCGCGGCAGAATTTTTGCTGAAAAACAAACATACGGCTTTATTCCGCAATCACTTGGGCCCGACCCCCGAAAAACTGGCCACTTTACGCGAGCAGCTTGGTTTGTTGGGGCTGAGTTTGGGTGGTGGCGATAATCCGACGCCGAAAGATTATGCTGCGCTTGCTGAGCAATTTAAAAACCGTCCGGACGCGGAATTGTTACAAGTAATGATGTTGCGTTCTATGCAGCAGGCGGTTTATGAGCCGCATTGCGACGGTCACTTTGGTCTGGCTTATGGTGCATATGCACACTTTACTTCGCCTATCCGCCGTTATCCCGATTTGACGGTACATCGTGCCATTAAGGCTGTGTTGAACGGACAAACTTACCAGCCCAATAAAACCTGGGAGGCTTTGGGCGTGCATACCTCTTTCTGCGAACGCCGAGCTGATGATGCCAGCCGCGATGTGGAAAACTGGCTGAAAACTTATTATATGCGCGACAAAGTCGGCGAAGCCTTTAGTGGCAAGATTTCGGGCATAACCAGCTTCGGTATTTTTGTAACCTTGGATGATATTCATATCGACGGCTTGGTACATATCAGCGATTTGGGAGAGGATTATTTCAACTTCCGTCCTGAAATTATGGCGATTGAGGGCGAGCGTAGTGGTGTCCGTTTCAACATGGGCGATACGGTCACTGTAAAAGTCGCGCGTGCCGATTTGGATACCAGCAAGATTGATTTGACCTTAATCAGCGGCGGTTCAGTTGGTAAGAAACGCGGCAGTAGAAAAGTGAAATCTGTGAGTAAGCCGACAGCTGCTGACAAGCCTGTCGAAAAGCGTAAGCGTAAACTTTCGGCTAAAGAAATTGATGAAGCGTTGGCTACTCCTGTGAAGGCAAAGAAGAGCAAGGTGAAAAGTAAACCTGCTTCTAAGCCGGCCAAACCAAGCAAACCTAAAGTCGCAAGCAAGAAAAAAGCGCAGGAGAAAACAGCTTCTGTCAAAGCTGGGCGTAAAAATAATGCTCAAGGCAAAAGCGTGAAGATTAAAGTGAAGAAAGCTGCTAAGAAATAAGCTGTATTCAATTCAGGCCGTCTGAAAAGTTTCAGACGGCCTGAATTTGTGATTTTATGAATAACACCAAGGATAAATAAGATGATAAAACTGTACGGTATTCCCAATTGCGATACGGTTAAAAAAGCGCGCAGTTGGTTGGCGGAAAACGGCATCGAGTTTGAGTTTGTAGATTTTAAGAAAAACGCCCCGACTGCCGAATTGATTGATGGCTGGCTGGAGCAGGCGGCTTTGGAAATTTTGCTCAATAAAAGAGGCACGACTTGGCGCAAGTTGGATAAAGATGCGCAAGAATCTGCCGCCACAAAAGAAGGGGCGATTGCTTTAATGGTGGAGAATCCCAGTATCATCAAGCGGCCTGTATTGGTCAAAGAAGGACAGGTTCATATCGGATTTTCAGTAGAAGCGTATCAGGAAATTTTCGGATAAGGCATTTTTAGGTTTTTAGGCCGTCTGAAAAAGCAAGCCTCGAAAAAATACGTTACAATACGCGCTTTGAGCCTGTTTTCAGGATTTTAAGATTTTTGCGGCAGCATTTTGCGTCTGCCACGCCAAACTTTTCTTTCGGATAAATATGTTCCATATTGTTGAAAAATATAAAACACCCGCCCAGATTGTTTTAGGTATCATCGGTCTGACCTTTATCGGATTCGGTGCCAATAATTTGTCTTCGCCGGGTTCTGATTACATTGTTAAAGTCGGGGATGAGAAAGTCAGCGAACACGCTTTACAGATTGCGATACAAAACGAGCAGGCTGCCGGCAATAATGCGCCTTCGCGTGATGCGATATTCCAATCTTTATTGCAAAGAGCTTACCTGAAGCAGGGCGCCAAGCTGATGGGCATCGCTGTGTCTCAGGAACAAATCAAGCAAGTTATTGTGGATGATCCGAATTTCCATGATGCTTCCGGTAAATTCAGTCAGGATTTGCTCAAGAAATATTTGGATCAACGCAGGATAACCGAGGATCAGTTCGTTGAAGATATCCGTGAACAGTTCCAATTGCAAAATCTGTTGAATTTGGTGCAAAACGGTGCTCTGGTCAGTGATGCGCAAGCGCGTCAGTTGATTAACCTAACTCAAGCAACGCGTACCATCCGTTCATTTACGTTCAGCCCTGAAGCATTTGCTGCACAAGTCAAAGTAGATGATGCGGCTTTGCAAAAATATTATGAAGCGCATAAGAAAGATTACTTGATTCCTCAAGCCGTTAAGCTGGAATATGTAGCTTTGAACATCAAAGATTTGGCTGACAAACAAACCGTCAGTGCGGAAGAAGTACAAAAAGCTTACGACAGCAAAAGCGTAGATTTGTCGCCAAGAGCCGAAATTGCGCATATTTTCATTCCGGTTATGCCTAATGGAGATGAAGCAAGCAATGCGGAAATTAAAGCCGAAGTGGACAAAATGGCTGCGGAGCTTAAAGCACATCCAGATTCGTTTGCCGAACTGGCGGCTAAGTATTCTAAAGACCTGTCCAGCAGCAACAAAGGCGGCAACTTGGGTTACCTGAGCAAAAGCGGCGGCAGCGGCTTCGGGCCAGAGTTTGATAAAGCGGCATTTGCATTGGGCAAAGGCGAAGTCAGCGATACCGTTAAATCATCTTTGGGTTATCACGTCATTAAAGTTTTGAATGTCGAAGCTGAACCGACTTTAGAACAAGCCAAAGCGCGTATCGAAGCAGCCTTGAAACTGAAAAAAGCGGCTTCTGCCTTTAATGCCGCTAAAGAAAAACTGGGTGAAGATACCTTCAATGATCCGTCTTCTCTGGCAAAAGCAGCCGCCAATTCAGGTTTGAAAGTAGAAAGCCTGGATGAATGGGTGACCAAAGCGGGTGCGAAGGAAGCCGGCTTGCCTGAAGCATTGATTAATGCCGCGTTTAGTGATGATGTACTGAAGAAAAAACACAATTCTGAAGTGATCGCCATCAACAACGATACCGTTTGGGTCATTCGTGCGAAAGAAGTGCGCGAAGAGAAAATCGCACCATTTGCGGAAGTCAAAGACAATGTCCGTGCAGCATATCAGCGCTCTGAAGCCGCCAAACTGGCAGAGAAAAAAGCCCAGGAAACTTTGGCCGCATTGAAAGCCGGTAAAGCTGCCGATGTTCAATGGTCGCCTGTTTCTCAATTGAGCGCGCAAGATGCACGTAAAACCATGTCTCCGGAGGCTTATGCAGCTTTGTTGAAAGCGCGTCCTGCCGGTGGCAAACCTGCGTATACATTGTTGGAAGGTATGCCTGCGCCGGTGATTATGGAAGTTCAGAGCGTTTCTGCTCCTGAAAATGCCGATTCACAGATTCCTGCTGCCAAACAGGCTTTGGTTCAGCAGCTTTCTGCCAATGTTTTCGATGCCTTGCTCCAGTATTTGGATAAGAAAATCGATCGTACGCAAGGTGCACAACAAGTTAATAATGCTGCCGAATAAGCAGAGTATTTGAGTAGGGCAGCCGGATGAATTCCGGCTGTTTTCTTATTTTTAGCTATCTTTTTAAAGGCCGTCTGAAATCATGAGTAAAAATCCTGATGCCTTTGTCCGCTTGATTAATGCATTAAAAATCCTGCCAAATGTCGGCCCGAAATCCGCACAACGCATGGCTTACCAGCTTTTACAGTACAAACGCGAAGAAGCGCAGGAGTTGGTGGACGCTTTGCAGTTTGCTTTGAGACAGGTGCAACATTGTCGGATGTGCAACACATTTTGCGAAGGCGATTTGTGTGAAATTTGTGCGGACGAAAAACGCGAGAAAAGCCGCTTGATGATTGTGCATATGCCGGCGGATGTTTCCAGTATGGAGGCGGCTAATTGCCATGATGGCCTGTATTTTGTTCTGATGGGGCAAGTCAGTCCGGCGCAGGGCATGGATATTTCGGCAGTAGCGTTAGATAAGCTGGTTGTCCGTTTGCAGGCGAGTGATATTGAGGAAATTATCATTGCAACCAACTTCACAGCCGAAGGCGATGCGACAGCATATGTATTGGCGGAATTGTTTAAAAATCTTCCTTATAAAGTCAGCCGATTGGCAAGGGGAATCCCTTTGGGTGGCGAGATGGAATATGTGGATGCCGGTACTTTGGCACAGGCTGTTTACGATAGAAGAAATATTCAATCTTAAATGGCAATATAAAAAGGCCGTCTGAAAGTCTTTCAGACGGCCTTTTCATTGATTAAATCAGATTATTTGCAGCTGACGCCTTGAATTTGAGGCGTATCGCCGTTGCCGACTTTGAATGCGCATTTGGTTGCGCTGCTGCCGGATACGGTAACAACACCGTTTCCGCTGTTGAGGCTGACAGGTTCTTTTACGCCCATGCCGACAGCAGTAGCTGCCAGTTTTTGAACATCGGCGTCGGAGTAAGCGGTATTGTTTGAACTGATTTTGATTTCTTTGGCGGCATATGCATTGAAGCTGAATGACAAACCTACAGCTACGGATACGAGGGCCAAGAATTTTTTGCTGTTCATTAGTGTATTTCCTTTTTGATGGTGACAAAGTGTGTCACAGCTTCAGAATAAGGGCGATTGGCCGATTGTGCAAGTTTTTCGGCGGAATTTACGGGAAGATACATGGTTTTACATACACTTTATCCCTGAATGCTACATCAGTCGGGCAATCGGACGACCTGTCGGTTTTACGGTACAATAAGCGTTTTTTGACAAACGAATGAGGCATTTTTGAATGGCTTCTTTAGAAACTTGGATAGGCCTGCGCTATCTGCGTGCGAAAAAACGCAATGGCTTTATGTCATTTATTACCATGATTTCAATCGCCGGTATCGCCTTGGGCGTAACGGCACTGATTGTGGTGCTATCAGTGATGAACGGATTTCAGAAAGAGATACGCGGCCAATTGTTGAACGTCGCACCTCATGCGGAAATCGGCTATTACGATGTCGGCAGTGCGCCGGGTTGGCAGAATTTGCGCGAATTTGTAAAAGGCAAAAAGGAAGTGTTGGCCAGCGCGCCTTATGTTTCCGATCAAGCTTTGCTTGCCAATGCCGGAGAAGTACGCGGTGTACAGATACGCGGTATCTTGCCGTCTGAAGAAAAAAATGTCGTTGATTACGGCAAGGATATGCCGGCCGGCAGTTTTGACGATTTGAAGCCGGGAGAATTTGATATTATTTTAGGCCAAGGGCTGGCTGAGGCATTGGGTACGGAGCTTGGCGGCAAGGTTACAGTGATTACGCCAGAGGGTAATGTCACTCCTGCCGGCGTGGTGCCACGCTTGAAGCAGTTTAATGTAGTCGGTGTGGTAAAAACCGGTGTTTATGAGGTCGATAATACCTTGGCCATGACGCATATCAAGGATGCGCAAGTCTTGTATCGACTGGGTGAAAATGTCGGTGGACTGCGTTTGCGGTTGGCTGATCCTCAGAATGCACCATCTTTCATTGCCAAGTTGATTCCCGATGCTAAAAAAGATGAAGTATGGGTGCGTGACTGGACGTTTAACAACCGCAGCTATTTTGAAGCCGTTGAGTTGGAAAAACGCATGATGTTCATCATTTTGACACTGATTATCGCGGTTGCTGCGTTTAACCTCGTCTCGTCTTTGGTAATGGCGGTAACGGAAAAACAAGCCGATATTGCGATTTTGCGCACTTTGGGTTTGTCCCCTGGCGGCGTCATGAAGATTTTCTTGGTGCAGGGCGCATTTGCGGGATTCTTCGGTACGCTTGTAGGCGTGGTATGCGGTGTATTGCTGGGTTGGAATGTCGGCAAGATTGTCGCGTTTTTTGAAGACCTGTTCGGCGTACATTTGATTAACTCGCAGGTTTATTTCATCGATTACCTGCCTAGTGATGTGAACTTGAAGGATGTTGCCGTTATTGCCTGCATTTCGCTTGGCTTGGCATTTATTGCCACACTGTATCCGAGCTGGCGTGCAGCAAAAACCCAACCTGCGGAGGCTTTGCGCTATGAGTAAGACAATTTTGAAATGTATCGGCGTTGGCAAAAGCTATAATGACGGTGCATTGAATGTACAAGTGTTGAATCATTTAGATTTTGAAGTTGCCGAAGCGGAAAGCGTGAGTATTATTGGTTCATCAGGTAGCGGTAAATCCACATTGCTGCACCTTCTTGGTGGCTTGGATATGCCGTCTGAAGGCAAGGTGATACTGATGAATCAGGATTTGGGCGGCTTGAGCCAAAAACAGTTGGGCGAATTGCGCAACCGTTATTTAGGTTTTGTGTATCAGTTCCACCATCTATTGCCTGAGTTTTCTGCTTTGGAAAATGTCATGATGCCGCTTTTAATCGGTAAAATGCCCAAGGCGATGGCTGAGGAGAAAGCTGTCAATATGCTGAAAAAGGTTGGCTTAGATAAGCGTATGCTGCACCGTCCGAGTGAACTTTCCGGCGGCGAGCGTCAGCGTGCGGCGATTGCCCGTGCTTTGGTCAATGAGCCGAAATGCCTGTTGGCAGATGAGCCGACAGGGAACCTTGACCGTAAAAATGCGCAAAATGTGCTGGACATGATGCTGGATTTGAAACGCGAATTGAACACCAGCTTGATTGTGGTGACCCATGATGACGATCTGGCTGAGCGTTTCGACCGGGTAATGACCATGAAAGACGGCAGCCTGCAAGTGTTGCAATAAGGTTATTATTTCAGGAAAATATTTTATGCTTTGAACGGTATAATAGAGGCCGTCTGAAAATAGGTTTTCATTTATGGAAACGCTGTTTTTCAGACGGCCTTTCTTTTGTCCGTATCAATCAAGCATAAACCATGAATCCAACCGACTCTATCCTTTCCTCTGCCGCAGATGCGGCCATAGCGTTTTTCCGCCGCCACGAAGTACAGGGAGCATCCGTTATTGAGCCTTATGTGGTTCGACTGTTTGCAGCCTTGCAAAACGGGCATTCGTTTATTTACTTGGATAAAGCGGATGTTGATGCCTTAAGCAACTTGCCGAATTTGGTCGGCAATGAGGATAAACCGCTTATCCTGCAAGGCCGGAAATTGTTTTTAGGGCGGATGTGGCAGTTGGAGCATGATTTGGCTGTTGAAATCAAACGGCTGGCAAGTGCCGAGGCGGAAGAAGTGAATTTCATGGCGGCTTCAAAAAGCCTGAGCGACTGGTTTGATACTAAAGACAGCAAAGAGCAAAGGGGTGCTGCGGCTTTGGCCTTGCTGCAAAACTTTATGCTGATTACCGGCGGGCCGGGTACGGGGAAGACGACGACCGTAGCAAAGCTTTTGGGTCTGATTTGCAATAACAGTACGAAGCTGCCCCGTATTGCGTTGGCTGCGCCGACGGGCAAAGCGGCTGCGCATATGGTACGGGCTTTGCAGCGTGCTTTGGACGGTTTTGATTTGTCTCCGAGCGTCAAAGCGCATTTGGAAAACTTGGAAGGGCAGACTGTTCATCGTTTGTTGAAACTGCGTCCGCCGCAAATGCGCCCTGCGTTCAATCATGAATATCCGCTTGCATTGGATGTTTTGGTGGTGGATGAGGCCTCAATGTTGGATTTGCCGCTGGTGTTGGATTTGTTGCGCGCCGTGCCGACCGGCTGTCGTCTGGTGTTGCTTGGCGATGAAAACCAGTTACCGTCGGTTGGCTTGGGTGCCGTATTGGCGGCATTGTCGCGTCCGACGGCTTTGGATAAAGAAACCGCTGAAAAGCTGGAAGTGTACCTGCCCAATCATGGCTTTGAAATTAAAGGGCAGCCACAGGCTTTATCGCAAAACAATGCCAAATTGACATTCAGCCACCGTTTCGGTGCAGACAGCGGTATTGGTTGTTTGGCAAGGGCGGTGGTGTCCGGGGAAAAGCAAACTGCGGTCGAACAGTTTGACAAGTTCCCCAAAGAATTGGAAATGAAAACAGGCCGTCTGAAAGAGCAGGTCGCTTTGCTGTATCAAAAGCAACAGGATTATTGGCAGGCCGTGGCAGAGAATAATGTTGCACTCGCTTATGGTCATGCGGCCGATGTGGTGGTATTGGCAGCTTGGCGGCAGGATGCGGATGATTTGAATCAGGCTTATCAAGAATACTTGCAACGACAAGGCAAGGTTTCGGGCGAAACGCCTTGGTTTGCCGGACAAATCATCATGATTACGCACAATGATTACATGCTGGAAGTGTTTAACGGCGACATCGGGCTGATTATGAAAGATGAAGAATCGTTGAATGGCTTGTCTGCCTATTTTCCTGAGAAAGATGGATTCAAAAAAATTGCCATCAGCCGTTTGCCTGATTTTGAATCGGCTTTTGCCATGACGGTGCATAAGAGCCAAGGTTCGGAATATCGGGAAGTATGGCTGTTGCCCCCGTCAGTGCCTGCAACGACGGAAAGTGAAGAGGAAGCCCGAGGTTTGGATAAGGCTTTGCTTTACACGGCCATTACCCGTGCGCGTGAACGTTTTGTGTTTTGGGGAAATGCGGAGGAATTGTGTCAGGCTGTGGGATGCCATCAAAAACGCAGGACAGCATTGGCCGATGCCTTGAAATGGCAGTTTGAACAGCCTGATGAGCAGGCTTCTGTTTGACCTGAATCAAGAGGCCGTTTGAAAGGGAATAAAGCGTTTAAATCTGCTTGACTGATTACACTAATTTACATACGATAAAAATAATTAGTAAATAAAATGAATAATTTATACGAAATTCATAATTTTGTACGCTTTATCGAATACTTCACTTTCAATACCTTCTTTTGGAGAGTCGGCATGAAATTTCAAACCAAACTGATTGCAACCTGTATTTTATTGGCTTCATCATCTTATTCATTGGCAGAAAATGCTGATGGCGGACGTGATGCGGCGGCTTTGGCCACCACCAACGATTATGTCAATTCCGGCAGCATCATTCGCAAAGATGACGATAAAATCAGCATTTTCAATGATTTGTTGACTGTAAATGGTGGCTTGCGCGTACGTGCGGATACCAAAGACATCAATGCCAACAACAGCGGTATCAATCCGACGCCTGAAGACACCAATGCCAACTTCAATGCGGAGTTTTGGTTACGCGCGAAACTGTACAAAGATTGGAAGTTGGTTGCCCAAATCGAGCCGAATATTGATTTGGAAACTGGTAAGTTCAACGGCGATCATGATGTGCCGGTGAATAAACTGTATGCCGAAGGTACTTTGTACAACAACATTAAAGCGCGTGTCGGTAAATTTGGCGCGTTCTCTTCATACGGCCGCGTATGGGATACCGAAGTTACCGGCGGCGAAATCTTCTTTGACAATAAAACCCTGCCTACCAAAATCTATGCGGGCCGCCGTACTGGCAATCTGAACGACAACACATGGGGCATTGGTGGCCGTCGCAGACATTTTGCCGCAGTTCAAAGCGTGTTGCCTGTAAATGAGAATATCAACGTCGGCGCAACCGTCAGCTACATGAAAGACATCGATGTACGCGGTGCGAAGAAAAATGCAGTCTTCGGAGAAATCGGTACGGACATCAAGTTTAATGACGATTGGCATTGGATGGCTGCAGTCAGCAAGTCCAATATCAAAGCCTATAATGATGCCGGCCAAAAAATCAAAAATGATGGCGTGTTCACTGAAGTGCGCTATAAATCAGCCGACTGGAACGTCCGCAATTCTTACGACGTATTCTTGAACTACCGCCGTGTCGGTTCGTTGTCCGGTGTCTCTTCCGTTGAGGATTACAGCAAAAACGTCCAAGGCGTGCAAATCGGTGCGACCTATATTCCTTGGAAAAACTGGAAACTCAAAGGCTTCTATTTAGCCGGCAAACAGGTTACGCCTACTGTTGGCACGGATAAGCAGGACGTAAACGTTATTCGTGGTCAGTTAGAATATAAATTTTAATCATCACAAATAAAAAAACAGGCAGGATGTCCTGCCTGTTTTTGGTTTTCAGACGGCATGGATATAGGGCCGTCTGAAATAATGGATTCAACGCTTACCAGCTATCGCGCTTCATACGGTCAAGCTGACGGCGGTCGCGTTTGGTCGGGCGTCCGTCCGGATAAGCAGCACTGATGCGGCTGGCTTGGTCGAGCTGTTTTTGAGCTTCGCGTTCGGCAGCCGTTTTCATGTCTTCTTCGTAGAGTAAACGCGCTTCCGGTGCCGGTCGGCGTTGATGATTGAGCGCGGCAACTTTGAATTTATAGGGCAGGGAGTTCAAAGTCATGTCGATGGTGTCGCCGGCAGAAATATTTTTGCTGTTTTTCACCTTTGAGCCGTTTACCAAAACCCTGCCCAGCTCAATATGTTTTTGTGCCAGCGCGCGGGTCTTGAAAAAGCGCGCGGCCCACAGCCATTTGTCCAAGCGCATGGACGAATTGTCATGATCGTTTTTCATAGCCTGTTTGAAATGATTGAACTGAATTGAAGTTTATCATAAGATACGGCACTTCATTCGTTTAGTGCAGATATACTATTTCTTTGTTAAAGGCCGTCTGAAAGATTTTTTATTGCAAAAGATGGCAGTTTCCCTTTGAGAAATGCTGTCAAATACGCCTGATTAGCGTATCATGTCAGCAACCGTTACCGAGAGCTTTGTTTTATGAAACCCGTTTTTTTGGACTTCGAACAACCCATCGCCGAATTAACCAATAAAATCGACGAGTTGCGATTCGTACAAGACGAATCTGCCGTTGATATTTCCGACGAGATTGCCAGACTGCAAAAGAAAAGCAGTGAGTTGACCAAGTCGATTTTCAGCAAGCTGACTCCGGCTCAAATTTCACAAGTGTCCCGCCATCCGCAACGTCCTTATACTTTGGACTATATCAACGGTATTTTTACCGATTTTGAAGAATTGCACGGCGACCGCCATTATTCTGACGATCATGCCATTGTCGGCGGTTTGGCGCGTTTCAACGGCCAAAGCGTGATGGTTATTGGTCATCAAAAAGGCCGCGATACCAAAGAAAAAATCCGCCGCAATTTCGGTATGCCGCGTCCTGAGGGTTACCGTAAAGCACTGCGCTTGATGCAGACTGCCGAAAAATTCAATATTCCGGTCATGACCTTTGTCGATACCCCGGGCGCGTATCCGGGCATTGGTGCGGAAGAACGCGGCCAGTCTGAAGCCATCGGCCGTAATTTGTACGAACTGACCCGCCTGCATGTGCCGGTATTGTGCACCATCATTGGCGAAGGCGGCTCGGGTGGCGCTTTGGCAGTGGCTGTCGGCGACTACGTCAATATGCTGCAATACTCGACTTATTCGGTGATTTCTCCCGAAGGTTGCGCCTCTATTCTTTGGAAAACTGCTGAAAAAGCAGCAGATGCCGCGCAAGCATTGGGTATTACCGCCAAACGCTTGCAAGAGTTGGATGTCATCGATAAAGTAATTGATGAGCCTTTAGGTGGCGCACACCGTGATTTTGAAACTACGATGAAAAACGTCAAAACCGTTTTGGAACAGCAATTAAGCGAAGCGCAAAGCATGACTATGCCTGACTTGCTTTCTCGCCGTTTCGACCGCATCATGGCTTACGGTAAATTTACCGATAAATAAGTTTGACTGTTGAAGAAGCAAGCAGATGCCGTCGCTGCTTGCTTTTTTTGTGTTCTATTTTTGAGTAATTCACAATTTCAGGCCGTCTGAAATGTCGCCAGTATCCCCTGATTCCCTATTTAAAAGTTTTCAAGCAGCTTTTCCTGATTTGCCGAGCCACACTGTTTTTGAAGTTGGCTTGAGTGGCGGATTGGATTCTGTCGTCCTGCTGCATCTTTTGCATCGGATGCGCGAATTTCGCTATTTTGATTTGCGTGCCGTCCATGTTCATCATGGTTTAAGTACCAATGCCGACAGTTGGGCTAAATTTTGTCAGGATTATTGTCAGCGTCTGAATGTTGCCTTGCGGGTGTGCCGTGTCAATGTGGAAAAACAAGGAAAAGGTTTGGAAGCGGTGGCTAGGGCTGCACGATATCAGGCATTTTCAGACGGCCTGAAGAAAATTATTGTTTTGGCCCATCATCACAATGATCAAATCGAAACATTTATGCTGTCGGCTGTACGCGGGGGTGGATTGCGCGGTATGGCGGCCATGCCGGTATGGCGTGATTTAAATGAGGAGATTCAAATCTGGCGACCGCTTTTGGCATTTTCCCGTCAGGAACTGGCTGAGTATGCGCAACAATGGGGATTATCTTTTGTTGAAGACGAAAGTAATGAAGACTCCGGCTATTTACGCAATTGGATGAGAAATCAGGCTTTGCCGCAATGGCAGCAGCGTATTCCGAATTTTGAGCAGCAAATTTGTGCCAATGTTCGATTATTGCAGGAAGATTTGCAGCTTTTAGATGAATTGATTGAGTCTGAATACCAGTGCATCAGTCCAAGTGGAATATTCAGCATCAGTCTGTGGCGGCAATGTACGCCGCTTTTGCGTCGTCGGCTTCTTTGGTATTTTTTGCGAAAGCAAACGGAATCATTGCCTTCTTATCACAGTATTGCCGATTTTGCCCGAGTGTTGGAAACCGCTGATCAGGCGCAGTTGAATTTGCCAGATGGGGAACTGGTCGCATATCGGGACAAGCTGTTTGTTTGTCAGGAAAGTGAGTTTCAAACACTGCCTTGGTGTAATGGCAGGGAAGTTCGAGGCCGTCTGAAAGATATTTTGTTGGAAAATGGTTTCGTTTTATTACCGTTTAAGGGAGGTTTGTTAGAAGAGGAGTTGGTGAAGCCGGCGGTACTTAGAAGTGTGGCCAAAGGTGATGTGATTCAGTCGGGACAGAGGGAAAAATCAGTCGAAAAACTATTGCAAGAGTGTCATATTGTGCCACTCGTCCGTAAATATTGGCCGATTATCCTAAGTATGGGCAACAAGTGCCTTGCTGTTGTTAATCTTCGGGTGGGAAGCGGTGTTCAAATAGGCGAAGGCTATCTGCCTGTTCATGAAAAGTTGGTCAAATATATAGCAGAAAAGCAAAGAGACTAACTGTAAATTTAGTAAGTATTAGTAATTTAACTACTTGTGCTAAGTGTATATATAATAAGCAATACAGCTTATGTTAGAGCATCTGCACGAATAAACTTTGGCAATTGAGTGTAATCTTGTGGAACTATTTCAAAGCGTTGCTGTCTTTACTGTGCACAGCACGCTTTACTATTTTTGGTTTAAAGCAGTAAAACGATTAAAGGTTGGGTATGAACGATCGCCAAATAGATCAAGTTTTGGTGGAGCGCGCGCAGAAAGGTGACCATAAGGCATTCGAGATGCTGATGTCCAAGTATCAGCGTCGGCTAAACAGACTGATTTCCCGGTTTATTCAGGATGAGCATGAAGTGCACGATGTAACCCAAGAGGCAATGATTAGGGCTTATCGTGCGCTGGTTAATTTTCGCGGTGAGAGTGCGTTTTATACATGGCTGTACCGTATCGGTATCAATACGGCAAAGAATTTTCTGACCACTTCGGGTCGCCAGTTTTTTGTCAGTTCGGAAGCAGCCAATGAGGAGGGAGATGTTCTTGATTTAACCGATCAGGTTGCGGATTACCATACGCCGGAAGCTGAAATGATGAATCGGGAAATCTTGCAGACCGTCGAAGCAAGCATTGCGCAACTGCCAGACGATATGCGTCAAGCCATTACGCTTAGGGAAATGGATGGCTTGTCTTACGAAGAAATAGCTCGGGTAGTGGATTGTCCGATAGGTACTGTACGTTCGCGTATTTTCAGAGCGCGTGAACTGATTGCAAAAGATTTGCGGCCGCTGTTGGATACTTCTGAAGATCAAAGGTGGTAATAAAAATGAACGAAAAAACAAATAAAGCATTGGAGTATGTGTCTGCATTGATGGACGGTGAAGCATTGACTGATGAGATGCTGGATGCCGTATTGGCAGACGAGGAAGCTATGCGCGCTTGGCATGAGTACCACATTATCGGCGACTGTATCCGTCAGGGTGCAGCGGCAAGTGTTGCCGGTGAAACCATGCAAAGCAAAGCATTTACAGTGCCTCAAACCGAAGCTGAAGGCAAACAGGAAAAATATGCTCAGCGTGAAGCGGCTAATAGCGGCTTCTTCAAATTCTTCGCGGCCGCTGCCAGCGTGTGTGCGATTGCTGTTGCAGTATGGCAATTTACACCGCAAACTTCTCGTGACGCTCTGCCGGTTGCAGAGAAGTCTAATACTCAGCCTGCCCAAAATATCATTCCAGTGAGCGGTACGCCTAGTGATAAAGCGGCTTCCGAGCCTGGAGAGACTGTTGTACCGAATGCGGCAAAAGACGGCAAACTTGAAAACCGTCCGACTGTCCGTACCGAGCAGCAAAATGAGCAGCAGACTGTTGTGCAGTAAAAAATGAAATCATGTAAAACCCTTGCTTTATTGCAAGGGTTTTTTTATTTTCGTAGTAAAACCGTTAGGCCGTCTGAAAGCATAGCTTCAACGAAGTCAAAACAGTTATAATGCGCTCCATGAAACTGATTACCTCTGCTCAAAACGAACAGCTCAAACATTTATTCCGTCTACTGACGCAGGCCAAAGCAAGGCGTGAAAGCGGTGAAACCGTATTGGAAGGCGTACATCTGCTGCAAACTTATTTGCAAAGCGGCGGTACGCCCAAACAGGTTTATCTGCCTGAAAAGAAACAGCAACATCCTGAAATTCAAGAAATTACAGCGCAGTTGGATGAGGGATTGATTACTTGGGTTGGTAACGAAGCACTGTCTAAAATCACCAGCCTGACTGATGCCGATGATGTGATGACTTGGATTGATATTCCGCAGCAGGCAGGTTTACCTTCAGACGGCGATTGTGTGGTATTGGAGCGGGTACAAGACCCCGGCAATGCAGGCACAATTTTGCGCAGCGCGGCGGCGGCAGGAGTCAGGCAAATCGTGTGCGGCAATGATTCCGTGGATATCTGGTCGCCCAAAGTATTGCGAGCGGGGATGGGCGCGCATTTTCTGCTGTCTATTTTCAGCAGAGTGGAATTATCCGCTTGGATGGAAACGTATTGGCATCAAATTTGGGCAACCGCCTTGGGCGGGCGCAATATCGGTTTGTATGAAATGGACCTCAGTCAACCTTGTGCTTGGGTGTTTGGCAATGAAGGCAGCGGCGTGAGCGAAACGGTAAAAGAGAAGGCCGATGCCTGTGTCAAAATTCCCATGTTGGGGCAAACCGAATCATTGAATGTCGCGATGGCGGCGACGGTTTGTCTGTTTGAACAAATGCGGCAGCGTATCCATGCCCAGGCCGTCTGAAAACAATAATACGATTTTATTTTAAGGAACAAAAATGCAAATACTGACTTTTGATGAAGCGGCACGCAGCCGCTTGATGGAATTGCTGGATGCCAAATCCGAAGCCCACAACACCATGCGTTGTGATGAGGTTCAAGGTTTCATGATGGCATTGTTGAGTGGCCCAGATGCTTTGAATCCGACCAACTGGCTGCCTGAGATTTTGGGTGAAGAATCTTTGTTTGATGCCAAAGAGCGCACCGAAATCGAGCGTTTGGTCATGGCAATGGCCGCCGATATGCGCATGAAGCTTAACGAGAAAATCCTGCCTGATTTGTGGTTTTATGAAGATGAAGCCGGCAATCCGGATTTCTACACTTGGTGTAACGCCTATCTTTACGCATTGGATATTGTGCCTACCGATTGGTTTGAAGCAGTCGATCAAGAAGAGTTTGAGGATTTGTTCTATCCGATTATGGCTTTGGGCGGCATCTATGATGATGAGGAAAACGGCGAAGTCATCTTGCATCTCAATGAAAAAGAGTTGACCCAGCTGGAATCTGATTTGCCGCATGTCCTGCTTGATATTTACTGGTATTGGCAGGCCATCATCAATAAACCTCAAACCGTACGCCGTGAAGGCGAAAAAGTGGGGCGTAACGATCCTTGCCCTTGTGGCAGCGGTAAAAAATACAAAGCCTGTTGCGGTAAATAAACAGCGAAATAAAAAGGCCGTCTGAATGCTTGAAATTCAGACGGCCTTTAATGTTTTGTCTTAGAACAACGAGGCCAACCAAACAAACAGGATGGTTAGTGCGATGGTCAAGGCACAGCCGATTTTGGCTACTGTGCCGATGATGAAGCCGATAAACGTACCGATACCGACTTTGCCTGCCTGCCAAGTGTCTTTGCGTGCGATAAATTCGCCGATGGCCGCACCGGTCAACGGGCCGAGCAACAAGCCGGGAATGGAGAAGAATGCGCCGACGATGCCGCCGATAAATGCACCCCAAACCGCGGTTTTACTTGCTCCGGTATATTTTGCACCTAATGCCCCCGCCACATAGTCCATTGCAGTACCGAATACGGCAACGATAGCCAAAAAGGTCAGCGTACCTGAGCCAAACACTTGATAATTACCGGCATAACCCAATAGCCATGCGCCACCAAACATCAAGCCCAATCCGGGTAAGGCAGGGTAAATAGTGCCTAAAATGCCGACAACAATGGCAATCAAGCCGAGAACGATGAGAACAGCAGCCATGAGGTTCCTTTTGAATTTAAGAGTGTAGGCAGTATTATGGGCACGTTTTGTTATATTTTCATGAGAGATTGTGCAATAAAATGAAAAATTATCCGGAGGCGCGCCCAATTAAAATCGATGGATGAATATCTGAGCGAATTATTGTGAATCATGCTCTGAATGATTGAATAAATTTCTATTCAAATATAAAAGCAGGCCTACCAATACGGCTAAGTACACTGCAACCCAATACGCATCTGTATAACCAATAGCCTTTGCCAGCCGAAGGGCGGCGAAACCGGCCGCGTAACTGCCGAGCAGAACCACGGAAAATTGCAGGCTGCTGTCGAGTGCGGCGGTGGCACGGTTGGATTTGTCCATCACCAACGCCAGTATCACCGGCAGCAGCAGTGTGTAGCTCAGGCTCAGGGCGATGATTTGCGCGGGCGGCAGCCAAGGGTGGACACGTGCGAACGTATCGATGGCGGTCATGGACGCCAAAAGCGGCAGTTGCAGCGCGTAGAGCAGGAACACGAGTTTGCGGCGCGGATAATTGCGCGAAAACCAGCCCGACAGCGGCGTAACGATCAGGCAGGCAACAGGAATGCCCACCGCCAGAATCCCGCCCGTCTGCTTCGGGTTGAAGCCCAAATCCGCCAGCTTGGGCACAAAGGTTGCCGCCATAAACGCATACGGTGCGGCAACGGCAAACAGCAAAACCAGCCACCGCCAGCCTGTTTCAGGTTGCTGCCAAAAAGAAACCAGCCGCGTTGCCAACGCCGTCCAACTGCCTTGCGCAGTCGGACTTTCCGGCTCGCGGTAGTACAAGAGTTGCAGCAGCATCAGCAGGCTGAACGCCAGCATCAAGCCCGCAGCCGCCGTCTGTCCGTATTCCTGATACAGCCACAACACCAGTGCGCCTCCGATCATCTTGCCGCCGCGCGCCGCCATCGTCTGAATCACGCCGCCGAAACCGCGTTCGCGGTGCGGCAGGACGATGCATGACAAACCCAGCATCGCGCAGCCGTACACCGCCGACATCGCCGAGAGCAGTATGCAGCAGGTCAAAAGCAGCGCGAAGTTCTGCGTTATGTCGGTACAGGCCATCAGCCCGAACACTGCCGAAAGCCCCAGCGTCGCCGCCAGCAGCCAGCCGCGAAACCGCCCGAACCGCCCCGCCGGTCGCCGCTCCATCAGTGCGGCAAACAATACCTTCGCCGCTTCGATACCACCGATTAAATGTATCCAGCTCAGTTGGTTCAGGCTGTAACCGTGATTTTTCAAAATAGCGACCAGCGCGACCAGATAAAAACCGGTTAGCGTGAATTTGTAAGTGCTGCCGCCGATAAGCAGCAGCCAGTCGCGTGAGTTTGGGGAAGTCTGATTGTCGGACATCACATGATTCTTTTGAAGATGAGGCAAATAAAGGGACAAGGCCGTCTGAACATATTGGGTGGCAATACTCAATTTGTATTTAAATAGGTTTAGTATCTTTTCAGACGGCCTTCAACGCTTCTTCTGCGCGAAGCAGGGCGGTTGTTTCATCTGCTTCGACGATATAGTTCACGCCCAGCGCGGGGCCGAGTTTGGACGATTGTTCGCGGAAGAACGCCAGCTGCGCCGCGTCGGGTTCGATAAGGAGCATGGCGGCGCAGCGTTCGGACAGTTGCGGCCGATGTGCCTTTATCCATTCGATGTAGGTTTTGCGGTCGGCAATGCGCTGTTCATCGCTTACCTGCCGCTGCATCGGGGTGCAGACGGTGGCGAAGCGGGCGTTTTGGTTTAACAGGGTTTCGAATTCGGTCAGCCAGTTGGCGAAGTCGGCGACGTGGGTCAGGTCGGTCAGGTAGATGGTGCCTTCGGGCAGGGTTTTGGCAGGGGTGAAGTAGTGCATGGGATTCCTTTGGGTGTTTTGGAGGAATAAACGGTAGGTCGGGCATAAATGTCCGACCTATGTTTTTTCAGACGGCCTCTATCATTTCAGCTTCATTTAAAACTTCCATTCCGCGCTCACACCCACGCTTCTGGGACGTTGGTAGAGCGCGTCTTGGCGGTCGGTGCTGGAAATGAATATGGGTTGGTGGCGGTTGAACACGTTGTCGGCGTAGAGCGAGACGCGGCCTTGTTTGAAGTTGTAGGCGGTGTAGAGGTTGACTTGGTTGTATGCGCCGATTTTGCCTGATTCGGCATTGTCGGCGGCGGAGTAGTAGCCGCCGTAGAAGCGCACGTCGCCGCCGGCTTCCCAGCCTTTGTCGTTCAGGTATTTCACGCCGATGTTGGCGGTGTATTTGGGTGCGCGGCCGAGTTTGTTGCCTTCGATGCCGCTGTCGGGATAGCTTTTGATTTTGGTGTTGAGCAGTCCCAGTCCGGTGATGAGTTTCAGGCTGTCGGTCGCCTGCCAGTCGGCGGCGAGTTCCGCGCCGTAGGTATGGACTTTTTTGGCGTTGCGGATGACGACGGAGTTGGTGCCGAGATAGAAGGGGAGCTGCATGTCGCGGTAGTGGTTCAGGAACAGGTTGCCGGAGAGTTGCAGGCGGCGGTCTGCGCTGCGCCAGCGGGTGTACCACTCGTAGTTGTTCACATATTCGGGCTCATAAGTGTAGGTTACGACGGGGCGGCCAAAGGTGATGCCCGCGCCGCCGGGGTTGTAGCCGCGCGCGGCTTTGATGCCGCTGACCCATTGGTCGGTGGGTTTGAAGGCGATATCGATTTTGGGCAGGAACACGGTCTGGCCTTTGTCCAAATCAAGGTGCAGTGCGCCGCTGCCGCCGCTTCGTTTGTGCGTTTCTTTTTCAAGGCGTGCGGCGGCTGTGATGTCCCATTTTTCGCTGGGGCTGTATGTGGTTTCGGCAAACAGGGCGCGCACGCTGTTGCGGTCGTCAAAGGTGTTGCGGCCGCCGACGCTGCGGATGTCCACCCATTCGTCTTGTTTGCTGCGGAAGTAGTGCAGTCCGGCAAGGCCTTTCAGACGGCCTTTGTTTGAAAAATGCAATACCGGTTCCCATTGCAGTTCGCGACCTTTGAGTTCGGCGGGCACGCCTTGCGGGCTGACGGTCATCGGCAGGTGCAGCCGCTCGTTGTGGTAGCGGCCGTAAACCAGTTTGTTTTCCAGTTTCAGATAGTCGTTAAGCTGCCACGATACGTCCCAGATGCCCGATGTCGAGCCGGTTACGAACACGGGTTTTTCTTTTAAAAAACGGCGGCTGGCGGTGTTGCCCATGATTTCGTTTTGCGGCGCGCGCGAACGGATGTGGTTCAGTGTCAGGCGGCTGTAAAAATCGGGATGGTTTTCGGGCGTGAGCAGGAGTTTGAAGCGCACATTGGTGTTTTCCACGCGGCGCGGGTTGCCGGTCGGCTCGTAGGACACGAACGGCTCGTAGCTTTCGCGCTGCTGCCGCTCCGCGCTCAGGCGGAAGGCAAGGTTGTTTTTCACAATCGGGCCGGACACTACGCCGGCGATGTTGCGCGTTTTTTGGTTGCCCAAACCCAAGCGCAGCGCGCCTCCCCATTCGTCGGTCGGGTCTTTGGAACGCATCACCACCGCGCCCGCCACCGCGTTCTGCCCGCGCACATGGCTTTGCGGCCCGCACAAGACTTCCACCTGCTGCATGTCCCACAGCGACTGCGTGCCGAAGGCGTATTCGTTGTAAGTGGCGGATCGGCCGTCTATGGACAGGTTTAGGCGCGGCCGCGTGCCCGCGAAAAACGCCACTGCGCCGACGGCAGGACCGGAGCCGTCCACGCCGCGCACGGTCGGCAAATCGTTGCCGCTGCCCAAGTCCACCGTGTTCACAGTCTGTTTGAGCAAGTCGGTTGCGGAAAGATTGTGGCCGCTGCGGTCGATGTTCGGCGTGGTGAAAACGCGGTTGGACGTGGCGGTTTCAAAGCCGCTGCGGTTGGTGCGTTCGCCGGTTACGACGACTTCTTCCAACTGCACTTGTTCCGCATCGGCGGCATAAATCCATTCGGAGGCGAAAGCGGCGGCAATCAATAGGGGGAGGCGGCGGAGGGTGTGTTTCTGCATTTCCTTATCCTTTCAGACGGCATACGTCGGGGTGGATTGAACATCAGGTAATCCAATTGCTCCGTCAGTATGCAAATATTTGTGTTTACATATTTACATAAAACAAACTATTAATGTAAAGTATAAGAAATAAGAAACAGGAATGCAAGTGTTTATCATTCACTTTACTTCCCTCTTATCTTGTGAATCGTCCAAAAAAATCCCTCTCCTATTTTTGGGAGAAGGTTGGTGGAGGCAGATTCTGTAATCTTCATGAATTTGGCCTGCTAAGCATCCGATAGCCCTCATTCGTAGAGCGGAGCGGAGGGATTAGGAAAGAGGTCGTCTGAAAGCCGCCATATTGCCATTGCCGCCATGGGGAAATATGATAAGCATCCGACTTGCGGATAACTTTAACGAACCTCCTTTATGAACAAAATCAAAATCTTCTTACCGTCATGACCGCCAGCAAACAACAAACCATCACCGACACCGCCCGCCACTTATTCCGCGAACATGGCTTTTCCGCCGTATCCGTAGGCAGTATCTGCGCCGAGGCCAGCGTCAGCCGCGTCACTTTTTACAAATATTACAGCGGTAAAAACGCACTCTTGCAGGAAATTGTTACCGAGCAGAAAAACCGAGTCCGTGCCGAATTTGAAAATCTGCTTGAACGGCAATGCAGCCTCCGCGAAGCCGCCGAGGCTGTGTTTGCCCTGCAAAAACAATCGTTTGAAGAACTCTATTCCGCCGCTTTCCTGCGCGACATTGAAGAGAACACCGATTTGGAGCTGGAGCGGTTTTTCCACGAATTGAACGAAGAAAAATACGCCTTTATGCGCGGATTCTTCCATGCTCTGCAACAACGCCGCCTGATTCAGCCTGATTTGCCGGTGGAGCTCATCGACCTGTTCATCCGTCAGGCGGATATATTGATGCGCCATCCGCAACTGGCCGCGCTTTATGCCGCCGCGCCGCAAAAGTTGCCGCAGGATATATTGGGGTTGCTGCTGCACGGTTTGTCAGGGAAAGAATAGATAAAAAAGAATAGAAGAATTTTCAAATATGAATATTCAGACGGCCTTTCAGTAAATAGCTACCGAAAGACCGTCTGAAAATTAAATAGAATTATAAACCGCAGGTTTTAGGTTTATTTGCCAGAATATTGATGACTTTGCGTTCGGCTTTTTGCGGTTCGATTTTGATTTCGCTTTCGTCTTCTTCGCTGCCGTCGGAGAAACGTTCCGGCATTTTTTCGCTGTCAAACGCCAAGTCGCCGCCGTGTTTCAGGCTTTGACCGCGCTCCAAGCCGACAAAGTCGAAAAGTTCGGTATCGGCCAAATGCGATGGAACGACGTTTTGCAGGGCGGAGAACATGGATTCAATACGGCCGGGGAAGCGTTTGTCCCAATCGCGCAACATATCGCCGATGACTTGGCGTTGCAGGTTGGGCTGAGAGCCGCAGAGGTTGCATGGGATAATTGGGAATTGCTTCAGCTCGGCGTATTTGATCAAGTCCTTCTCTTTGACATACGCGAGAGGACGGATGACGATGTGTTCGCCGTTGTCGCTGACCAGTTTGGGCGGCATGGCTTTGAGTTTGCCGCCGTAGAACATATTCAGGAACATGGTGGCAAGAATGTCGTCGCGGTGGTGTCCCAAGGCGATTTTGGTGCAGCCCAATTCTTTTGCGGTGCGGTAGAGAATGCCGCGGCGCAGGCGGCTGCACAGCGAACAAGTCGTTTTGCCTTCGTCCAACACGCGTTTGACGGTGGAGTAGGTGTCTTCTTCAACGATTTTGTAGGGGACGCCGATGCTTTCGAGATAGGTCGGCAATACCTCTTCAGGGAAGCCCGGCTGTTTTTGGTCGAGATTAACGGCGACCAGTTCAAAATCAATCGGCGCGCTGGCTTGAAGCTGGCGCAGGATGTCTAAAAGGGCGTAGCTGTCTTTACCGCCTGAGAGGCAGACCATGATTTTGTCGCCCGGCTCGATCATGTTGAAATCGTTAATCGCGTCGCCGACGGCGTGGCGCAGGCGTTTGCTGAGTTTGTTGTTTTCTAATTCTTGCTTGGTTTTTTTGGACATGGCTGTTTGTGCTTTGAAATAATAGAAAAATTTAAGGGCGGTATTGTACCGCAAAAGAATAAAGGCCGTCTGAAAAACTGCGCCTGCTTGGTTGAAGCGGCGTTTTCAGACGGCCTGATATTTATGCTTTATTTGATTTGAAGGGCGGTAATTTTGATTTCAACCTTCCAGTCGGGCGAAGCCAGTTTCGCCTCCACGCAGGCGCGGGCCGGAGCGCGTTCAAGGGCTGTCCATGCGTCCCAGGCTTCGTTCATGGCGGCGTAGTCGTTCATATCGGGCAGATAGATGGTAGCTTCTAAAATATGGGCTTTGTCGGATTGGCATTGTGCGAGCCATGAATCGATTTGCGCCAAAACGTTTTCAGTTTGCGCTTTGGCATCGGCCTCAGGATTTTCGGGAACCATGCCGGAGAGGAAAACCAAGCCGTTGGCTACGACGGCTTCCGAATAGCGTTTGCTTGCACCAAGATAGCGGATGTCCATGTTGTCTCCTGATTTCAAAAAGAAGGTATGGTAACATTGCAGTTGTTTACGTTCCACATTTAAGAGGGGCCGTCTGAAAAGGATGGCAGAAAACAACCCATGAGTAAAGCAGAATATCCGGTTACGCAGGCAGTGCGCTTTTTACGCAGTAAGAAAATTGATTTTGTCCCTTATGTTTATGCGTATGAAGAACATGGCGGTACGGCGCGTTTTGCCGAGTGCACGGGCAAGCCTGAGCATCAAGTCATCAAAACAATCGTCCTGCAGGATGAACACAAAAAAGGCTTGGTTGTTTTAATGCATGGCGACAAGCATATTTCCACCCGCAATTTGGCGCGAGAACTGGGCTTGAAACACATCGAGCCGGCAACGGCAGATCAGGCAACGAAATGGACAGGCTATTTGGTTGGCGGTACGTCGCCATTCGGTATGAAAACCGCGTTGCCGGTTTATGTGGAAGAAAGCATTTGGGCTTTGGACGAGATTTTTATCAATGGCGGCAAACGTGGGTTTATCGTAGGCATGAAGCCTGAAAACCTGCGGACGCTCAATCCGCAAGATGTTCATGTTGCAGTGGACGCGTAAAGGAGGGGAATACAGATGGAACAAGTGAATTTATACGAAATTTTGGGCGTGTCTCAGGATGCTGATATTAACGTTATCCGCGAGGCTTACGGCAAATTGGTGGCCAATCCGGATATTCAGAAAGATGCGGAGCGGTTTAAAGCTATCGGACAGGCGTTTGAAGTATTGTCTCATCCGGAAAAGCGTTTGGCTTATGATGCGGCTATGCAGTACGAACGTCAGGAAGTCAAAGACAATAGCTTCAATGATACGGCGACAAATGTGGTCAATACGCCCAGCTCAGACGTGAAAAACTATGTTTTTATCGCTTATGTTACATATGCTGTGGGCTTATTGATTTTGTTTACCCCCGTTGTCGGTGTGATTATGGCGTATGTTAAACGCGATGAGGCTCAAGGCAGTATTTACGCCAGTCATATCGATTATTTGATTAAGACATTTTGGGTGTCTTTGGTGGGTACGGTTTTGGGAACTTTTACTACACTTATTTTGATTGGTTGGTTGATTCTGTTGGTAACTGCCATTTGGTTTATTTACCGTGTAGTCATCGGACTGATTAAACTGAATGAAGATAAGCCCGTCTCCAATCAAGGATGGTTCTAAAGCATGGCATATTTATTGGCAAGTATCGTTTGCAGCGTGTTGGTTTCCGTATTGCTGAAAGTGGCGCGCAAGCAAAAAATCAATATCGAGCAAGCGGTGGCGGTGAACTATATCGTTGCCATCACTTTGACCATGCTGGTGTTAAAGCCTGATTTGAGCAATCCTCAGGTATTTTTACCGACTTGGTGGCTTTTTGCGGCTTTAGGTCTTTTGCTGCCAAGCGTGTTTGTCATTATGGGCAAATCGGTAGATGCAGCAGGTATCGTCAAGTCGGATGCAGCACAACGTTTATCATTGTTTCTGCCGATTGTCGCTTCATTCACGCTTTTCCATGAGCAGTTGACCGAAGGCCGTCTGATTGGTTTGGTATTGGCATTTACGGCACTGTTTTTCTTGCTTTGGAAAAGCGATGGCGGCAAGAAATCCGGCGGCCTCAGTACGCAAGTGATGCTGCTTTTGGGCGTTTGGTGCGGCTATGGCGTCATTGATATTTTGTTCAAACAAGTGGCAAAAAGCGGTACCGCGTTTGCCGGTAATTTGCTGGTGGCATTTTGTTTGGCAGGTATATTGATGTTTGGCTACCTGTTTGCCAAAGGAAGCAAATGGACCAAAGAGGGTATAGTGGGCGGTATGATTTTAGGCTGCCTGAACTTTTTGAATATTGTTACCTACATCTCGGCACACCAAATCATGAAGGATAATCCGACCTTGGTGTTTGCCGGTATGAACATCGGCGTAATTGTTTTGGGTACGCTGATTGGTGCGGCAATGTTTAAAGAAAAAATCAGCAGCATTAATGCAGCCGGTATCAGTATTGCTATTTGCTCGATAGCCTGCCTGTTTTACTGGCCGCAGATTCGCAGCTTGGTAGGTTAAAAATACTTATGCCGTCTGAAAATTTTCAGACGGCCTTATTTTTATTATAAAATAGCCATTCATGCGCCGATTTGGCCGTATGGGAATTATTTTGCGCTTACGGGCGTTTCTATGTTAAACAATAAGTTGAACTCACACAATAATATCGATAGTTACATCATGAAACATATTAAAAAACACATTCAATGCGCCGTTCTCGGCATGCTGGTATTGTCCGGTTGCCAATCGTATCAGGAAGATCAAAGCCGCCGCAGTAAAATGGCACAATTTGCGCTTAACCATCCCGTGGCCGCCCAAGTCATCGGTATGGAGGACGAAGGCTTAATCAATATGACCAGTAATGCCACACGCTTTGCCGAGCGTACAGGTTTGGATGACAAAGCAAACGGCGACAGCAGGGGAACACAGGTCAATGCCGTACGCCAAGCATTATGGCAGGCGGCGATTGCTTCTAAATTCGACAGCATTATTGCCGAAAAAGCAGGTAATGCGCGCCTGACGGATATGGAGTTGCGAGAAGGTAAAGACGACTACTTCAGCCGCTACCTTGCCGACCAAGCGGTCGATCAACGCAACAACCGTATCGGCCGCAGTATCGGCAGTGCCAAGCCCGACAGCGATATGAAAACGCTGGCGGCAAGCATTTTGTTCTACTACAACAAAGTAGGCTTATGGACGGCTTCCGAAGTGAACAACCGTTGGCGCATCAAACAGGAAAAACTTTCAGACGGCCAGTATGCCGAGGCATTGAAAAATATCGCCAAATTGGATCAAAACGGTATGACCGAACAGGAACGTAATAGTTATAAAACCGGTACGCTCAGCGAAATCAAACGTTCGGTTAAAGCCATACGTCAAGTCGAAGACTGATTTTAAGACTTCATTATTGAAAGGCAATTGTTATGAATTTCCCTCCGCGTTATGTCTCAAACACCCGTATGCGCCGTATGCGTAAAGACGATTTTTCACGTCGTCTGATGCGCGAGCATACTTTGACGGCAGATGATTTAATCTATCCGGTTTTTGTATTGGAAGGCCAGAATCAGGAAGAGGCAGTCCCATCCATGCCGGGTGTCAAACGCCAAAGTTTGGACAAATTGTTGTTCACTGCTGAAGAAGCACTGAAGCTTGGCATTCCTATGCTGGCTTTGTTTCCTGTGGTAACGCAAAACAAAACCGAGTTTGCGGAGGAGGCTTATAACCCTGAAGGCTTGGTACCGACAGTAGTGCGAACCCTGCGCGAGAAATTCCCAGAGCTGGGGATTATGACCGACGTTGCCTTGGACCCTTATACCATTCACGGCCAAGACGGTTTAACCGATGAAAATGGCTATGTCCTCAACGATGAAACCATTGAAGTTTTGGTAAAACAGGCTTTGTGTCATGCCGATGCAGGCGCACAAGTCATTGCCCCGTCAGACATGATGGACGGACGCATTCTTGCTATCCGTGAAGCCTTGGAAGATGCCGGACATATCCATACACGCATTATGGCGTATTCGGCAAAATATGCTTCAGCATTCTACGGCCCGTTCCGCGATGCCGTCGGCAGCTCCGGCAATTTGGGTAAGGCAGACAAGAAAACCTACCAAATGGACCCTGCAAATACTAACGAAGCCTTGCACGAAGTCGCATTGGATATTCAAGAAGGCGCAGACATGGTAATGGTAAAACCGGGTTTGCCATATCTGGATGTCGTCCGCCGAGTTAAAGACGAGTTTGGCGTACCGACTTATGCTTACCAAGTTTCCGGTGAATATGCCATGCTTCAAGCTGCCATTCAAAATGGCTGGTTGGATGGTGAGAAAACCATTTTGGAAAGCTTATTGGCATTCAAACGCGCCGGCGCCGATGGTATTTTGACTTACTACGCGATTGAAGCGGCAAAATTGTTGAAGAAGTAAAATAAAGAAATAAATTAAAAAGCGGCAAACAGTGTTTATCCTGTTTTGCCGCTTTTTTGTATTATTTAATTTTGGGATAATTACTTAAATTCTTCTATTTTTTCTGGTTATCGATTTCTTTTTGTAGTATCCTGTTACAAAAAATGTTACTGACACAGGTCCTCCAGTCCATCCTTTCCATTTCCTACCTAGAAAAAATCTTAGGTTTCATCCTGTCATCTATCCGGATCTGACTGAATTGAAGACTGTTCGATTTTTCCTACTTAAAGACAAAGCCTTTAAAAAACTTTGATCAAAATCTGCTTGATGGTTGATTATCTACCAAGACTGTATTAGAAACAAAAATAATTCCTCTTATATCTGATTTTCAATTTTTATGTGGCTAAGCAGGATTTAGAAGCCAACACTCTAAGGTCTAGTATCCTTTATTCAAAATATGAAATAGGTCATCTCTTAAAACGATTCCATCATCTTCTATTAAATAAGCGATATGTTCCCAGAATGTTAACTCTTGTTCAATGGGCTCTTCCAAATCTGCCACTTTATTCATCAGATCTGTTGCAATTTCCTCTGCTTGATAAGCCTGACTCTTATAGAATTTTGATTTTAAAAGAAAGACGGCAGACATAAATAGAGAATAGGAAGAAACAAAAGCCTGTAAAGAATGATTGACAAAAATTCTTGGCTTTTGAAATACTTCTACTCCTTCCGAATTGCAAATTAAGAAGATCTGGTTCTTTTGGCTAATCACAAAATAGCCTAAAAAACACTGTCCGAAAAGAGTATATCTGTCTTGCTCTTTCCTTATTTCCAATAGCTCATTGCCTGCTTTTACAAAAGAGAATCCCATCTTGGAATAATCCTCTAAATAAGCAAAGAGATTGAAACGAATCTCATCAAAGCTGAGTTTTCTCTTTTTTATGGAGGTGTGAACTCCTTGTTCCTTCAATGAATCATCTATATTTACTTTCATCTGTTTATCCTATTTCCTAGGCTATTTTTACCAAGCATTTTTAACTTTCAAACCTTGATGATTGCCTTTTTTCTTAGTCATATGAAAAGGCTTACTTATTTTAAGACTTTCTCTTTTTTGTATCTCTAAGAACTCATATACGAGGATGTATTTCAAGAAAATATGGGTATACAAGCATATGGATAGACACCATAACTCGTTTTGCAAGCCGCTTCTTCGAATGGAATCCAGATAGCCTGATAAAGGAAATGACAGATGCAACAGAGCATAAACCCATTATAAAAAAGGATAATTCCTATATTTTTTCAATTTATTATCAATATAAGTGGATTGAATTCTTAGTTTTCTTTAGAGTTTGAATAAGGTTTATTTTGGAAATCTGAAGAGTTTTGTATATTAAACAAAGGCCGTCTGAAAAAAACAGTCTACTGATTTTTCAGACGGCCTTATATGATTTAAACTTTAGTGGTGGCTGCAACCGCCGTGGGTTTCACGCAATGCTTCGGCTGCTTGTTCGTCTGCGTGGTAGCTGGAGCGGACCATTGCACCGATGGCGGCATTGGTAAAGCCCAATTCGTATGCTTCTTTTTCAAAAACTTTGAACTGGTCAGGCGTTACATAGCGCAAGACAGGTAAGTGGCCGTCTGAAGGTTGCAGATATTGGCCGATGGTAATCATCTCGATATTGTTGGCACGCATATCGCGCATGATTTCGCGCACGTCCTCGTCTGTTTCGCCCAAGCCGACCATGATGCCGGATTTGGTCGGGATATGTGGCATCATTTCTTTGTAGCGGCGCAGAAGCTCGAGGGAGTGTTGGTAGTTGGCACCCGGACGGGCTTTTTTATACAGGCTTGGATGGGTTTCCAAGTTATGGTTCATCACGTCGGGCGGTGTTTCTGCCAAGATTTCCAGTGCGATGTCCAGACGGCCGCGGAAATCGGGAACGAGGATTTCGATTTTGGTATTCGGGCTGGTTTCGCGGATGGCTTTGATGCAGTCGGCGAAGTGTTGGGCACCGCCATCACGCAGGTCGTCACGGTCGACGGAAGTGATCACGACATAGCGCAGGTTCATGGATTTGACGGATTCGGCCAAGTGTTTAGGCTCGTCAGGATCCAACATGTTGGGGCGGCCATGGCCAACGTCGCAGAACGGGCAGCGGCGGGTACAAATATCGCCCATGATCATGAATGTGGCCGTACCCTTGGTAAAGCATTCGCTGATATTTGGACAAGATGCTTCTTCGCATACGGTATGCATTTTTTGTTCGCGAAGAATGTTTTTGATTTCAAAAAATTTTTTGCCCGGTAATTTAGCGCGGATCCATTCGGGCTTTTTCAATTTTTGTTCCAATGGAACCACTTTAATCGGAATGCGTGCAGTTTTGTCTGCGCCTTTCAGTTTGATGCCGCGTTTGGGGTCGTGTTTTACTTCTTCACTCATGGTGATGTGTTCTTTCTGTCGTTATGAAGGCCGTCTGAAAAGCTGATTGCGGCCTTTATGGCCTAAGGGTTTGTTGATTCAGAGGGGCAGTTAAAAGATGGCGTTTGGGTCGAATATTTCAGACGGCCTTATGCCAGCTCTTTTTGTAAATGCTTGGTCAGTTTGTCTGAAACTTCTGCCAAACTGGGTGCCGGAGAAACATAGTCGGCAATTTGGGTCATTTCCATCCCGGCATAACCGCAGGGGTTGATGTGGGTAAACGGGCTTAAATCCATGTTCACGTTAAGCGCCAAGCCGTGGTAAACGGAGCCGTCTTTAATACGCAGGCCTAGGGAAGCGATTTTACGCTCGCCGACGTAAACGCCAGGACGTTTTGGGTCGGCGGCTGCTTCGATGCCGTATTCTGCCAAGGTGGCGATGATGCTGTTTTCAAGTGCGGAAACGATATGGCGGACGCTGGTTTTACGGCGTTTGAAATTGATCATCGTATAGACGACCAATTGACCGGGACCGTGGTAGGTAATTTGACCGCCTCTGTCAATTTGGACAACGGGTATATCGTCGCGAATGAGGAGGTGTTCGGGTTTGCCGGCCAAGCCTTGGGTAAATACGGGCGGATGTTCGACCACCCATAATTCGTCTTCGGTATTTTCGTCACGCGAGGCATTGAATGCCTTCATGGCTTCGAAAGTCGGCAGGTAATCGACCAAGCCTTTGTGCACGATTTTCATTACAACACCACTTTAACCAATTCGTGGGAAGTCAGGTCGCGGTAGATATTGTCCAACTGCTCTTGATTATCAACATTTACATGGACAGTCGCGCCGGTATAGTTGCCTTTGCTGCTTGGGCGCGTAGTGATGTGGTGCGGCTCGGTATCGGGAGCATGTTTGCGCACGGTTTCCAAGATGGCGGATTCAAATTCCGGATGAACCGCGCCCATGACTTTTACAGGAAAGGTGCAAGGGAATTCAATTAATGATTTTTTTTCGGTTGAGTCTGTCATGGTTTACTACCTTGTTTGGTTTGCCAGGGCCGTCTGAAAAGTTTTCAGACGGCCCAAAATCCGATATATTTTATCGTAAACGTCCATATCGGGCTATTAAAAATGATGTTTTCGAAAATAGGTGCGGATAAGCTGTTTTCAAGTCTTGAAATGGAGCGCTTCAGCCCAATTTTGAGCTACATTCTGATTTAACAATGATTGAGATTATTAACTATGCCGACAAAAGACAAATATTTCGAGGAATACAGTGCGCTGGCTACTTTGCCTTTACGCGATGTCGTGGTGTATCCGCATATGGTATTGCCGCTGTTCGTCGGTCGTCCTAAATCGATTGCAGCCCTTGAGGCGGCAATGGCTAATGATGATCCGGTTTTCCTGTTGGCCCAGCTTGACCCTAATACAGAAGACCCTAAAGCTGAAGATTTGCACCAAACTGGTACGGTTGCCCAAGTTTTGCAGGTTTTGAAGCTGCCTGACGGTACTGTTAAAGTGTTGGTGGAAGGTATCCGTCGTGCGCGCGCGTTGACGGTTGACGAAACAGGCGGATTGTTTTTGTCCCATGTTGAGGTGATTGATGAAAATAGCGACAAGGACAATCCCGAAATTGAAGCCTTGCGCCGTACCTTGCTGACTCAATTTGAGCAATATGCGAAATTGAACAAAAAAATCCCTGCCGAAGTCATCAGTACCATCAGCAGTATCGATGACAACAGCCGTCTTGCCGATACGATTGCCGCGCATTTACAGCTGAAGTTGGAGCAGCGTCAATATGTGCTGGAGACCGCCGGCATTGTCGAACGTTTGGAATTTCTGCTGGCTCAGTTGGAAGCCGAACTCGACATCATGCAGGTTGAGAAACGCATCCGTGGCCGTGTAAAACGTCAAATGGAAAAATCCCAACGCGAGTATTACTTGAATGAGCAAGTGAAAGCGATTCAGAAAGAATTGGGCGAAGAAGACGAGCGCGGCGAGCTGGACGCGTTGGAAGCAAAAATCAAAGAAGCAGGCATGAGCAAAGAGGCTGAAGAAAAATGTCTGTCTGAATTGAAAAAACTGAAAATGATGCCGCCGATGTCTGCGGAATCTACCGTCGTGCGCAACTACATCGATACTTTGCTTGAGTTGCCATGGAAGAAAAAATCCCGTGTCAGCAAAGATATTGCCAAGGCTGATTTGATTTTGAATGCCGACCACTATGGTTTGGAAAAAGTCAAAGAACGTATTTTGGAATATTTGGCTGTTCAAAAACGTATGGACAAGCTCAAAGGCCCGATTTTGTGTTTGGTCGGTCCTCCGGGAGTGGGTAAAACTTCCTTGGGCGAATCGATTGCCAAAGCTACAGGCCGTCAATATGTGCGTATGGCATTAGGCGGCGTGCGTGATGAAAGCGAAATCCGCGGCCACCGCCGTACCTATATCGGCTCTATGCCGGGCAAAATCCTGCAAAACATGGCAAAAGCGGGTGTAAAAAACCCATTGTTCCTGCTTGATGAAATCGACAAAATGGGCAGTGATTTCCGTGGCGATCCAGCCAGTGCATTGCTTGAGGTGCTTGATCCTGAGCAAAATAACAAGTTTGCCGACCATTATGCCGAAGTCGATTACGATTTGAGCGATGTGATGTTTATTGCCACTTCAAACAGCTTGAATATCCCGACTCCGCTGCTTGACCGTATGGAAATCATCCGTCTGTCCGGTTACACGGAAGATGAAAAAATCAATATCGCCATGCAATACCTTGTGCCGAAACAAATGAAGCGCAATGGTGTGAAAGAGGGTGAGTTGGTGGTTGATGAAAGTGCGGTGCGCGATATTATCCGTTACTACACCCGCGAGGCCGGCGTCCGCTCGTTGGATCGCGAAATTGCCAAAATCTGCCGCAAAGTAGTAATGCAGGTTACCTTGAATGAGGATAAGAAAAAAGCGTCCAAATCCAAAACAGCAAGCAAGGCCAAGCCTAAAGCAATTAAAGTTACTGAGAAAAATCTGCATGACTATCTAGGCGTGCGCCGTTTCGACTATGGCGTGGCCGAAAGCGAAAACCGCATCGGCCAGGTAACCGGTCTGGCTTGGACTGAAGTCGGTGGCGAGTTGTTGACTGTTGAGGCGGTTGCCTTGCCGGGCAAGGGTACGATTCAATGTACCGGCCAACTGGGCGATGTGATGAAAGAATCAGTATCGGCCGCATGGTCGGTTGTCCGTTCCCGTGCCGAATCAGTGGGTCTGGCTCCTGATTTTTACGAGAAGAAAGACATTCACGTCCATGTGCCTGAAGGTGCGACGCCGAAAGACGGTCCAAGCGCAGGTATTGCCATGACTTTGGCGATGGTTTCTGCCTTTACCAAAATTCCGGTGCGTGCGGATGTGGCGATGACCGGTGAAATCACTTTGCGTGGCGAAGTGTTGCCGATCGGCGGTTTGAAAGAAAAACTGCTGGCTGCTTTGCGCGGCGGCATCAAGCATGTATTGATTCCGAAAGACAACGTCAAAGATTTGGAAGAAATCCCTGAAAATGTCAAAACCGGTCTGACCATCCATCCGGTCAAATGGATTGATGAAGTGTTGGCTTTGAGTCTGGAAACTCAGCCTGAGCAATGGGCGGCTGAATTGGCGGTTGCTGAGACCCCGCAAACTTCTAAGACGAAGTCAAGAACAAAAGCAACCAAGCATTAAGTTGGCCGTCTGATGTTGCAAAAAATGTGGTTTTGCCCTGAATGCCACAAAAATAGGGCAATTCCACATCTTTTACTTGACATGATAATTTCAGAATTGCTATAAAGTGCGTATGTGCTTTAAAAGTGCTTAAGCCCCGAGTATTCGGGCATTTCATCATTTTTTACGATAGGAAGGGACTAATTGTGAACAAGTCTGAATTGATCGAAGCAATTGCTCAAGAAGCCGGCATTTCCAAATCTGCTGCGCAAAAAGCTTTGGATGCTACTACTAATGCCGTAACCAACGCATTGAAAAGCGGCGACACTGTTACTCTGGTCGGTTTCGGTACTTTCTACGTCGGCGAACGCGCCGAACGTCAAGGCCGCAACCCAAAAACTGGCGAGCCTTTGACTATTGCTGCTGCTAAAACTCCTAAATTCCGTGCCGGTAAAGCATTGAAAGACGCTCTGTAATTTAGAGTCTTTCCCTGAATGGGAATAAAAAACCGATTTGATTCGGTTTTTTATTTTGAAGGCCGTCCGTCTGAAACCTTTCAGACGGCCTTTAGTTTGTTGAGTGCATAAAAAGGCTGAAATCCTAATGATAAAAGGATTTTAGCCTTTTTAGTTTATCTTGTTACATTTGATTTTTATATTGATATACCTTATCATTAAGGGAAACAATAACAGTATTCAAAACAAACCGCACTTATCGAAAGAAGGGGCAAATAGCCATTCGTAAACAATCTTTCAAATGTGCTACACATTCATCATACTTCTCACGTTTTTTCAATAATCTATTTTTAAAACAAAAAGAAAAGAGAGACTTATGTCTGCTGTTCCTTTGTCGCGCCTGAAAAAAGGCGCAGTCGTACATATTGATTCCATTGCTCCCAATCCTGTTTTTGGTGATTTGGATACCTTGGTAACCCGTCGTCTTGCAGATTTGGGTTTTTCCAGCGGAATGCCGTTGCAAGTGATTGCAGTGGGTGGTTTTGGGAGAGGCCCGTTTGCGGTACGTTTGGGTAACCAATCTCAATTTTCCCTGCGTTCGGAAGAGGCCGGGAAGATTATGTGTCGTATCGTTGAGGCCGTTTAAGGCCGTCTGAAAGAATAAGGAAAAATGATGGAACTAAGCTATTTTGCCTTGATTGGCGCGCCAAACTGCGGCAAAACCGTTTTGTTCAACGGTTTGACCGGCTCACATGCCAAGGTTGCCAATTATCCGGGCGTAACTGTCGATAAGCGCGAGGGCGCCTTCCTCGACGACGAGGCCGTCCGCATTATCGACCTGCCGGGCACATACAGCCTACGCACGACCAGCCCCGACGAAGCGGTGGCGAAAGATGTAATGGTAGGCAAGATGGGCATTCCGCCCGATGCCATTATTGCCGTTGCCGACGCGACCAACCTGCGTATGACCCTGCGCATGATTTTGGAACTGAAAACGCTGGGACTGCCTATGGTGGTGTCGCTGAATTTGAGCGACGTGGCCCGCAAAAGGGGCTTGAATATCGACGCGGCCAAACTGAGCGAGTTGTTGGATGCACCTGTTTTGGAAACAGTTGCAGTGAGCGCGTCGGGTGTACAGGCTGTACGCGAAGCCGTGGCGAAGCTGCCGCGCAAACGCTCTTTCCCCGCAAACCCCGCCTCTGCCGAACGCACGCTCGATGCGCTGGATAGCGACAAACTTTATCAAGAAGTCGAATCGATTTTGGCACAAGTGGTACGCACCCAGATGACGCTGCCCGCATGGCACAAAAAACTCGACGACATCGTGCTGCACCCCGTCTGGGGCATGATTATGCTGCTGGTCATCCTGTTTATGGTGTTCCAAGCGGTTTACACATGGGCGGCGCCGATTATGGACGCCATCGAAGGTGGCTTTACCGCGCTGGGCGAATGGATAGGCGCCAACATGGAGCCGGGCATCCTCAGCGACTTGCTCGTCAACGGCGTCATTGCCGGTTTGGGCAGCGTGTTGGTGTTCCTGCCGCAGATTACGATTTTGTTTGCCTTTATCCTGCTATTGGAAGACTCAGGCTATCTGCCGCGTGCAGCCTTCCTGCTGGATAACATCATGGCAAAAAGCGGTTTGTCCGGCCGTTCGTTTATTCCCCTTTTGTCCAGCTTTGCCTGTGCCGTTCCTGCCGTGATGTCGGCGCGTACCATTAACGACCCGCGCGAACGCCTTGTTACCATCGCGGTTGCGCCGTTGCTGACTTGTTCCGCACGTTTGCCAGTGTATGCGCTGATTATCGCCGCTGTTATTCCTGACCGTACAGTGGGTGGGATTTTCAACCTGCAAGGCCTGACATTGTTTATTCTTTATATCGTAGGCATTCTGTCGGCTGCATTGGCAGCGTATATCATGAAACGCTTGGCGCGGATGAAAGGCAATGTGCAACAATTCCCACTTTTGATGGAATTGCCGACTTTCCGTACGCCTAACTTCAAACACATCATGACCAGCCTGTGGGATAGGGTAAAAGCCTTCCTGAAACGCGCGGGTACCATCATTTTTGCGTTGGCCGTGGTTCTGTGGGGCTTGGTAAGCTGGCCGCAACCGCCTGAAGGCGCAACCGGTGCCGCCATCGATTACAGCTTGGCAGGTACGCTTGGTCATGCTATTCAGCCGTTTTTTGCACCTTTGGGCTTTACTTGGGAAATGTGTATCGCCATGATTCCGGGTATTGCCGCGCGCGAAGTGGTCGTTGCCGCATTGGGTACCGTTTATGCCGTCAGCGCGTCGTCTGAAGATGCCGTACAAAACGCATTAATTCCCATCATACACAACAACTGGGGCTTGCCGACTGCCTTTGCCTTCTTGGCTTGGTATGTGTATGCTCCGATGTGTGCCGCGACTTTGACCGTGATTAGACGCGAAACCAAATCCACGAAAAATATGCTTATGATTACAGGCTATTTGTTCCTGATGGCTTATTTTGCCGCATTCGTGGTTTACCAAATTTCTTCAAGGATACTATCATCATGACTCAATATATTATCGTCGGCTTGATTATGCTCGCCTGCGTATTCTTCCTCTTGCGAAAATTCGTATTCAAACCGAAAAAACGCGACTGCAGCAGCGGCTGCGGCAAATGTGGCGGTTGCGGTTAAATAAAGAGGGTTAGGTAAAAGTAAAAGGCCGTCTGAAATGGTTTCAGACGGCCTTTTTGTATGTTTGAACTATGGTTCAATTGTTGTTGTAGGTCTTTCTAAGATTCTGTGACAAAATGTTTAAACTGTCTTTTTTCTTGGGAATAGGATACAAGTGATTAAGAATATCAATGCTCCCCCTACGAAATCAATCAAATGGTGTTGATAGACAAATAAGACCGAAATGGCGAGTAAAAATCCCCATATACCAAAAAATGATTTTAAGAATTTGGATTTGAATTCTCTACAATAAACCTCAGCTGAAAGAAAAGCGAAACTCACATGTAATGACGGGCATTGATTAAAACTACTGTCCAATTTTCCCAAAATATAAAAGAAGGATTTTAAAATTTGGTTATCGACTTCAGGCTTGGGAAAATAAAATTTCATGGGAAATATTACAAATAGAGCAGTAGAAACTCCGATTAAAAAGGTTGCTCTTTTTATCAGTAATTTCAGACTGCTTTCGTTCTTTTCCAAAAATATAGTGACCAAGAAGAAAAACGGTGACGTCATATAAGGCAACATAAATATGGGCAAGAAAGGAATATTCCTTTCCCAGTCCATAAAATATGAAGGCACATTATCGACTGTATAGGTATAAAACTCAGCTCCCTTGTAAAAAACGACAAAAAATATTGATATAAAAATTGTATATTTAATCTTTAGTTTCGATAGCTTATCCACTTACCGATTCTCTCCATCCATGATTCCAATATAATTAAAATCGTAAAAATTCATCACATTATCATATATATCAGTGATATGGAATATGTCGCACTGTCTCTAATATTTTGTCGGATGGTTATCCCACCTATGGTTTCAGACGGCCTCGAAAGGTGGATTGCAAAAAAAGCGCAAAACTACAGATTGGGTATGATATTGAAGTGAATCTTTCAGTAGTCTCATGATTTATTGAACGGGAAGCCTGAAATGTCCGGTAATGGTGTAGCGGTAGAGGACATCGTCTTCACGGGTTCCCGAACCGATATTATGGATAATCAGTGGCCTGTCGCCGATTTTGCGGTCAGAGACAATGCCGATATGGGGACGGTTGCCTTTTAGTTCCCAAGTTACGATATCTCCGGCTTGATAGTTTGTATCTTGAACTACCCAACCTTGGCGTGTGAAATAAGTTATCAGGTTAGGGACGCGGCGGTGGTCGATATTAGTGTCCGGCTGTTTCAAACCCCAGCGTTTAGGATAGACAGAAAAGTTACTGCTCATGTCTTGATGAACAAGCTCTTGCAAATCTATATTTTGGTCACGTAAGGCTCGGATAATAACGTCTGTGCAAACACCTTTTGATATAGGTACATCGCCCATCGGATAAGTGAGCTTCGTGTAAGCCGGGTCATAACGAAGGGTTTTGCCAATTTGGTTGCGCGCAGATTGTACGATTTGCGGTGATGGTCCTTCGGGTTCGGTAATCTTTTGTTGTAGGAAATCGGTATTAATACTTAGGATCGAGTTGTGATGACGGGCAAAAAATACAGCTGTTGTAATCAGAAGGATGGAAAGCGCAATACTGAGAACTATGGGCTTAAAGGCAATTTTGTGTTTCATGATATATGCATGGCTTAGATGTTGACTGCATTATTATCAGATTTTTGGGTGGGTTGGCAATGCATAATGGAAAAATGGTCTTGAGCAAGTATGTACGGGCAAATAATAGATGAGTGTTATTTGGGTATTACTAAAACGTTTTTCTTAAATATAGATTTTAAATTGGCACATGATAAAAGGCCGTCTGAAATTGTTTCAGACGGCCTTGGTTATTGGAGAAGGCTTATTTCAACGCTTCCAGCAGCTTTCCGTGTATTCCACCAAAACCGCCGTTGCTCATGACCAAAATATGATCGCCTGCTTCGGCATTTTTGACGATTTCGGCAACAAAGGCATCGAAGTCGTTGCCAACGTGCAGTTTGCTGCCTAAAGGTGCGAGGGCTTCGGCGATGTCCCAGTCCACGCCACCGGCGTAGCAGAACACTTGGTCTGCATCGTTTAAGCTTGCAGGTAAGGCGGCTTTCATTGTGCCAAGTTTCATGGTATTGGAACGCGGCTCGAGGACAGCGAGGATGCGTGCGTTACCGATGCGCTGGCGTAAACCTTCGATGGTGGTTTCGATGGCGGTCGGGTGGTGGGCGAAGTCGTCGTAAACAGTGATGCCGTTTACCGTGCCTTTGATTTCCATACGGCGTTTGACGTTTTTAAATGCACTTAAAGCTTCGCAGGCCGTCTGAATATCGACGCCGGCATGACGTGCAGCGGAGATAACGGCGAGGGCGTTCATACGGTTGTGTTCGCCCATCAGTTCCCACGCGACGTGTCCGACTGTTTCGCCGTGATGGCGTACGTCGAACGAGCCGTCGGCATGGACGGTACCAACCTGCCAGCCTTGTTCGGTACCGAATTTTTCTACGGGCGTCCAGCAGCCTTTGTCCAAAGTATCTTGCAGGCTTTGCTGCTGGCCATTGCAGACGATGAGGCCTTCAGACGGCACGGTGCGTACCAAATGATGGAATTGGGTTTGAATGGCGCCCAAATCGGCAAAAATGTCGGCGTGGTCGAATTCTAAATTGTTCAAAATTGCGGTACGCGGACGGTAGTGTACGAATTTGGAGCGTTTGTCGAAAAAGGCGGTGTCGTATTCGTCGGCTTCGATGACGAAGAATGGGGATTTTGAGTTAGGGTCTTGGCGAGGCGTTTGCGGCAGGCGGGCGGAAACACTGAAGTTTTCCGGTACGCCGCCAATCAGGAAGCCCGGCGCGAGACCGGCATATTCTAAGACCCATGCCAGCATGGAGGCTGTGGTCGTTTTGCCGTGTGTTCCGGCTACGCCGAGTACCCAGTGCTGGTGTAATACGTTTTCAGCAAGCCATTGCGGGCCGGAAATATAAGGCAGGCCGCGGTTTAAAATCGCTTCAACCACATCCATCCCGCGTTTGGCAACATTACCGATAACGTAAATATCGGCTTTAAATTCGTCTAATTGAGCTGCATCAAAACCTTCGTGTACGTCTATGCCCAATGCTTCGAGCTGGGTGCTCATCGGCGGATACATCTTTGCGTCGCAACCGCTGACTTTAAAACCTGCTTCTTTGGCAATAGCCGCTACGCCGCCCATAAATGTGCCGCCGATACCGATAATGTGGATGTGTTTCATGATAAAACCGTCTTGGGAATGAATTAATTTTAAAGCCGTCATTATAACGGAGTTTGGATAAAGAAAGGGGTCGTCTGAAAAGTTAGACAACAATAAGAATAGGAAACAAATACGAGGAATTTGATTTTAAAAGGAGGGCATTGAGGTTTTGCAAGTATGGGATTGGGGTTAGCCCTGCTTTGGAAAGAGTTATTTGATACGGTAAAGTTGTTCACGAAGGTCAGGTGAAGCATTGCCTTGAATTCCTCCATACTTGATGGCGTGAGGTTTTCGGTAACTGGTTTATTTGGATAGACTTTAGAAAATGGATGGTTGTTGTTATTAAAATAATGCCGTCTGAGAAATAAGTCTTGATTAAAACAAGTCATGACTTTTTTCAGACGGCATTTGTATCCTGTGTTTTACGATTTCTATTAAAGTGCTGCTTCTGAGCGTTCTCCGGTACGAATACGGATGGCTTCTTCAACCGGATAAATGAAGATTTTACCGTCACCGATTTTGCCGGAATGTGCGGTTTCCAAAATGGCATCAACGGCCTGATCGACTTTGTCGTCAGCCAATACCAATTCGATTTTCACTTTAGGCAGGAAATCAACTGCGTATTCTGCGCCGCGATAAATTTCCGTATGGCCTTTTTGGCGGCCGAAACCTTTGACTTCGCTGACGGTCATGCCGGTAATGCCGATTTCAGTCAGGATTTCGCGTACATCGTCGAGTTTGAAAGGTTTGATAATAGCTTCGATTTTTTTCATATTGAGTCTCCTTGTTTGCGAAAAGGCCGTCTGAAACATTCAGACGGCCTTTGTTCCATCAAGTTCGTTCAAATTTTATTTGAGTGAACTTATTTCTTTTTCTGAGCAGGCAGGTCGGTACATACGCCCAATGCCACTTCCGCAGCCATACCGATGGATTCGCCCAGGGTTGGGTGTGGGTGGATGGTTTTACCGATATCGGCTGCATCACAGCCCATTTCAATCGCCAAGCAGACTTCGCCGATCATATCGCCGCCGTTAGGACCAACGATACCGCCGCCGATGATGCGGCCGGTTTCAGCATCAAAAATCAGCTTGGTGAAACCATTGTCGCAACCGTTGGCAATCGCACGACCGGAAGCAGCCCATGGGAAGTTGGCTTTGGTGATTTTGCGGCCGGAGGCTTTGGCAGACAACTCGGTTTCGCCAACCCATGCCACTTCAGGAGAAGTGTAGGCAACGCCCGGAATAACGCGCGCGTCAAAGTAGGCTTTGTGGCCGGCGCAGTTTTCAGCGGCAACGTGGCCTTCGTGAACGGCTTTGTGCGCCAGCATAGGCTGACCGACGATGTCGCCGATGGCGTAGATGTGCGGCACATTGGTACGCATTTGTTTATCGACTTCGATGAAGCCGCGATCGGTCACAGCGACACCGGCTTTTTCAGCGCTGATGAGTTTGCCGTTAGGAGCACGACCGGCAGCTACGAGTACGGCATCGTAACGTTGTGGCTCTTTAGGCGCATTTGCACCTTCAAAGGTAACGTAAACGCCGTCTTCTTTAGGCTCGACAGCAACAGTTTTGGTGTTGATCATGATGTTGTCAAAACGGTATTCGTTTTGTTTTTGCCATACTTTAACCAAGTCGCGGTCTGCGCCTTGCATCAGGCCGTCCATCATTTCAACAACATCCAGACGAGAACCCAGAGTGCTGTAAACCGTACCCATTTCGAGACCGATGATGCCGCCGCCGATGATCAATAGTTTGCCCGGTACTTCTTTCAGAGCCAAAGCGCCGCTGGAGTCGATGATGCGAGGGTCTTCAGGGATGAAAGGCAGTTTGGTTACGCGGCTGCCGGCAGCAATGATACAGTTTTTGAAGGCAACGATTTTTTTCTCGCCGGTAGGCGTAGCTTGTTCGTACACTTCGCTGGTCGTCAGAGAAACTTCCAAGTGGTGCGGATCCAAGAATTGGCCGTCACCTTGGATAACGTCTACTTTACGGCCTTTAGCCATGCCTGCCAAACCGGTAGTCAGACGGGAAACAACGCCGTCTTTGTAGCCGCGCAGCATGTCGATGTCGAGTTCAGGCTCTGGGTATTTGATACCGTTGGCAGCCAAGTGACGTACTTCATCGATAACGGCAGCGTTGTGCAACAAGGCTTTGGAAGGGATACAGCCGACGTTCAAGCAAACGCCGCCCAAAGTTTTGTAACGTTCAACGATGGCAACTTTCAAGCCTTCGTCGGCAGCGGCAAATGCAGCGGAATAACCGCCGGGACCGCCACCCAATACGACCACATCGTATTCGGCATCGGCAGAACCGCCGAATTGTGCAGCTTGAGGAGCTGGAGCAGCAGCTTTAGGGGCTTCTTGTGCAGGAGCAGCTGGTGCTTCGGCTTTAGGAGCGGCAGCTGCACCTTCTGCTTCAACGACTGCAATCAAGCCGCCTTCGGAGATTTTATCGCCGACTTTAACTTTAACTTCTTTAACGACACCTGCAACTTCGGCAGGTACGTCCATAGTGGCTTTATCGGTTTCCAAAGTAATCAGGGTATCGTCCACGGCAATGGTGTCGCCTACATTTACTTCAACCGCAATAATATCTACATTTTCGTGACCGCCAATGTCTGGCACTTTTAATTCAACTAAGCTCATGTCTAATCTTTCTGAATGATGTTCGGACTTCTTTTTTCAGACGGCCTAAGTAAAAAGGCCGTCTGAAAATGCTTGGATTACAGAGTAATGCGGCGGAAGTCTTTCAACAGGTTAGCCAGGAATACGGTAAAGCGCATACCGGCGGCACCGTCGATGACGCGGTGGTCGAAGGACAGGCTCAATGGGCACATCAAGCGAGGAGCGAATTCTTTGCCGTTCCAAACCGGTTTGATTTGGGATTTGCACACGCCCAAGATGGCAACTTCAGGAGCATTCACGATCGGAGTGAAGCCTGTGCCGCCGATACCGCCCAAGCTGGAAATGGTAAAGCATGCACCTTGCATTTCTTGCGGTTTGAGCTTGCCTTCGCGGGCTTTTTTAGACAATTCGGTCAGCTCTTGGCTGATTTGTTTCAAGCCTTTTTGATCCACGTCTTTGATTACTGGAACAACCAAGCCGTTTGGTGTGTCGGCTGCGAAACCGATGTTGAAGTAGTTTTTCAGCACCAAGTTGTCGCCATCCAAAGAGGCATTGAATTCAGGGAAGGCTTTCAGCGCAGCAACAGAGGCTTTGATGATGAACGCCAATGGGGACAGTTTCACGCCTTCGCGTTCCCATTCTTTGTTCAGCTGTTTGCGGAATTCTTCCAATTCGGTCATGTCCGCTTCTTCGTGTACGGTAACGTGAGGAATCACAACCCAGTTGCGAGACAGGTTTTGACCGGAGATTTTCTTAATGCGAGACAGTTCTTTAACTTCGACGCTGCCGAATTTAGAGAAGTCAACTTTAGGCCATGGCAACCAGTCCAGACCACCGCCCAAAGAGGCAGCGGCAGGTTTGCCAGCACCGCTTTGCATAACGGATTTAACGAAGGCTTTAACGTCTTCGCCCATGATACGGCCTTTCAGACCGGTACCTTTGACTTGACCCAGATCTACGCCCAATTCGCGTGCCAGTTTGCGTGCGGAAGGACCGGCATGTGCTTTGGCAAATGCAGCTTCGTCAATTTTGGCAGCTACAGGTGCAGCCGGAGCAGGCGCAGCGGCTGGTGCTGGAGCGGCAGCAGGGGCTGAAGCAGCGGCTGGTGCAGGTGCAGCAGCTTGAGCGGCAGGAGCAGGAGCTGCTGCGGCAGAACCGGCAGTTTCTACTTCGATAATGGCAGAACCTTCAGATACTTTGTCGCCAACTTTTACAAATACGGCTTTAACCACACCGGCTTCTGTACATGGTACGTCCATAGTGGCTTTGTCGGTTTCCAGAGTAATCAGAGTGTCGTCAACGGCAACAGTGTCGCCAACTTTAATTTCAACGGCAATAATGTCTACATCTGTATGACCGCCAATATCCGGTACAACGACTTTTACAGTTGCACCGCCTGCAGGGGCTGCGGCAGGAGCGGCAGCCGGAGCTGCAGGAGCCGGGGCTGCATCGGCAGCGGCGGCATCGGTTTCAACGGTCAGAATAACGCCGCCTTCAGAGATTTTATCGCCAACTTTAACTTTAACTTCTTTTACGACACCGGCTGCATCGGCAGGTACGTCCATAGTGGCTTTGTCGGTTTCTAAAGTAATCAGGGTGTCGTCAACGGCAATGGTGTCGCCTGCTTTAACTTCTACAGCGATGATGTCGACGTTTTCATGACCGCCGATATCAGGGACTTTGATTTCTACGATACTCATTTGAGTTCCTTTAATATTTTCAGTTTGATGCCGTCTGAAAACTGTTTCACACGGCATCGGTACAGTTTGTCTGTTCAAACCATTCAAACATTTGGTTTCCAGACGGCCTAATGTTGGCATGAAGCAAACAGGCCGTCTGAAACATCAATTAGCGTTTCCAGCTAGGAGCTGCATCGGCTTTGATACCATATTTTTTAATGGCTTGTTGAACGGTTTCTTTGCTGACTTTGCCCTGTTCGGCCAGAGCGCTCAATGCAGCAACGGCAACGTTGTAGCGGTCAACTTCGAAGAAGCTGCGCAGGTTGGCACGGCTGTCGGAACGACCGAAGCCATCGGTACCCAAGACGTGGTAGTCGTTAGGGATGTAGGCACGGATACGGTCGGCATAGCTGCGGATGTAGTCGGTAGCGGCAATAACCGGACCGTCATGGCCTTGCAGTTGAGAAGTAACAAACGGTACTTTTGCAGTTTCCAATGGGTTCAGACGATTGAAGCGTTCCACTTCGATGGCATCGCGGTGCAGCTGGTTGAATGATGGGCAAGACCAGATGTCTGCTTCTACGCCGAAGTCGGCTTTCAACAATTCGGCACCGGCAATTACTTCTTGCAGGATGGTACCGGAACCCATCAATTGGACTTTTTTGTCGCCTTTGCCACTGGCTTTCAGCAAGTACATACCTTTCAGGATATCTTGTTCTACGCCTTCAGGCATGTCCGGATGGGTGTAGTTTTCATTCATCAGGGTGATGTAGTAGAACACGTCTTCGTGGTTAACATACATGCGGCGCAAGCCATCGTGTACGATAACGGCTACTTCATATTGGAATGTCGGATCGTAAGTTACACAGTTTGGAATCAAGTCTGCTTGAATGTGGCTGTGGCCGTCTTCGTGTTGCAAACCTTCGCCATTCAGTGTTGTACGGCCGGCTGTACCACCCAGCAGGAAACCGCGTGCATGCATATCGCCTGCTGCCCATGCCAAGTCGCCAACGCGTTGGAAACCGAACATAGAGTAGTAGATATAGAAAGGAATCATGGCAAAGTCGTTGTTTGCGTAGCTGGTCGCAGCAGCAATCCAGTCAGCCATGGCACCTGGTTCGTTAATACCTTCTTGCAAGATTTGACCGTCAACAGATTCTTTATAGAACATCAGTTGGTCTTTATCTTGAGGGGTGTATTGTTGGCCTTTAGGGTTCCAAATACCGTATTGACGGAACATACCTTCCATACCGAACGTACGGCTTTCATCTGGAACGATAGGCACCACGCGTTTGCCGATTTTTTTGTCTTTCAGCAAAGTAGACAGGATGCGGACGAAAGCCATGGTGGTTGAGAATTCACGGTCACCGCTGGATTTCAGTTGAGTCTCAAATGCTGACAACTCAGGCACTTCCAGAACTTCTTGGGTAGGTTTGCGTTGAGGCAGGTAGCCACCCAAAGCTTCACGGCGTGCATGCAGGTATTTGTATTCTTCGCTGTCGGGAGCAAAAGTCAGGTAAGGCAGGTCGCCGCTGTCGATTTGCTCATCGGTAACAGGAATGTCAAAGCGGTCACGGAATTGTTTCAAAGAAGCTTTGTCCATTTTTTTGGCTTGGTGGGCAACGTTTTGACCTTCGCCGGATGCGCCCATGCCGTAACCTTTAATGGTTTTCGCCAAGATTACAGTAGGTTTGCCGTCAGCGTGGTTCACTGCGCGGTCGTAAGCGTTGTACACTTTTTGAGGGTCATGGCCACCACGGTTCAATGCCCAAATTTGTTCATCAGTCATATCGGCGACCAATGCTTTCAGTTCAGGCGTATTGAAGAAGTGTTCGCGAACGTATGCACCGTCTTTGGATTTGTAAGTTTGGTAGTCACCGTCCAAGCACTCTTCCATACGTTTGCGCAGGATGCCATCTTTGTCTTTTGCCAAGAGGCGGTCCCAACGACGACCCCAGATGACTTTCACAACATTCCAGCCGGCGCCGGCAAAGTTGCCTTCCAGCTCTTGAATGATTTTGCCGTTACCGCGTACTGGACCGTCCAAACGTTGCAGGTTACAGTTGATGACGAATACCAGGTTATCCAAGCCTTCGCGTGAAGCCAGAGCAATAGCACCTTGGCTTTCAGGTTCATCCATTTCGCCGTCGCCACAGAATACCCATACTTTACGGCCTTTGGTTTTAGCCAGGCCGCGAGATTCCAAGTATTTCAGGAAACGGGCTTGGTAAATCGCCATCAATGGGCCAAGACCCATAGATACGGTTGGGAATTGCCAGAAGTCAGGCAACAGGTGAGGGTGAGGATAGGAAGGCAGACCATGACCGGCAACTTCTTGACGGAAGTTGTTCAATTGGTCTTCAGTCAGACGGCCTTCAACGAAAGCGCGTGCGTAGATACCAGGGGCAACGTGGCCTTGGAAGAATACCAAATCGCCTTCTTCGCCTTCACCTTTAGCTTTCCAGAAGTGGTTGAAGCCGACTTCGTACATAGTGGCGGCTGATTGGAAAGATGCAATGTGTCCACCCAATTCCAAATCTTTTTTACCTGCGCGCAAAACGATAGCGGCAGCGTTCCAACGAACGAATGCACGGATACGGTGTTCGATGTTTTGGTCGCCGGGGATGCCTTTTTCGTCTTCAACGGAAACGGTGTTCAAGTATGGAGTAGTGGTGCCATGAGGCATACGGATGCCTTTGTCACGGCTGTATTTGACCAAACTTTCCAGCAGATACTGGGCGCGTTCGCTGCCTTCATATTCTAAAACAGAGCTTAACGCGTCTAACCATTCTTTGGTTTCAATTGGGTCAACATCGTGTAATTGGGTGGACATAATATCTATCCTTGTGTTGAGTGTTTTTCAATGACGGAGTATTACTCCGATATTTTCGTTTGTGAACATATGTGAGTTAAAAACGAAAATTCCTAGAGTTAGATTCGAAAAAAGTTTTAATTACTGAAATATTTTCAATACGTTATAGCCATTGATGGAAAATCAGAAAGAATTGAACTTTTTACGAACCGGCTAACCTGCAAATGCTATCAGTAATTGGGCAAACTGGCAAATCATGCTGTAGATATTGATAGGATGTAAAGGTTGAAATAAGATTTTTTAAAAGAGTTATGGAGCTTGTTTTTAAATCGGGATATTGAGTAGATACAGTAAAAAAGTATTAAATGTTTGAGTAAATGGATTCGAATACGAAAAATATTTTTCAAATTTTGTTGTGAATTGAAAGTTTATATTGGATTTAGGGTTTGAAAGGGAAAATTTAGATTATCTGATTCTTTACAAAGAGAATAGGTCGTGTCTGAAGACTTTAAAGAGATTAAGAGGGAATGGGATTTGAAGATGACGATTATTGAGGAAGGGTAAATAAAAAAAATGACATGTACAGGCTGTTTAGTTTAGCTCTGACATGTCATTTATGTAGGAAGTTAGAATTTCAGACGGCCTTTAAGCGGCAGAGACCTTTTGAGCGAATTGCTTCCATTGAGCCAAAAGCTCTTTAAGAACATCTTGTTGTTCATGTCCATGTTGGATGGCTTCTTGTAGCAAGAAACAAGCATTGTTGATGTCTTTTTCTACGCCCATACCATGATAATACAGACAGGCAAGATTATATTGAGCCATTGTGTCTCGTTGTTTGGCCGCTGCTTCAAACCATTTTGCAGCTTGGGCATAGTCGACAGGTACACCTTGTCCACTGTAATACATCATACCAAGATTGGTTTGGGATTTGCTGTGCCCACGTTCTGCGGATTGGTGGTATAGATCCAGTGCTTCAGCGTAATTTTGTTGGCGTTTTAAGCCATAGTGCGCTGCAAATGCCAGCTTGTATAGACGTTCAGCCTCTTGACGTTGGAGGGCGATTTCTTTCGTCAGTTCATAGTTTTGCTGGTTATTCAATGCGCTGTCAGACAGAAGTTTTTGGTAGGCGACAAGATTACCTAAATCAGCCGAGCGTTGATAATATTGACGCGCTGTGTCTGCATCAACTGCTCGTCCCAATCCATAACGATGGATATCACCTAAAAGACGCAAACCTTCCGGATCATTTTGATCCGCTGCAAATTTAGCGTGCTGATAGGCCTTTTGAGGGTCCCGCTCGGTGTTTTTACCCAATAGATATATTTCGGCAAGTGCTACATGCGCATTGCTGTCACCTTGTTCGGCAGCTTTTTCAAACCATTCCAATGCTTCAGCAGGATTTGATGCGGCTAAGAGTTCTGCAAGAGAAGTTTGCGCCGGAACAATGTCGTAATCGGCGGCGATACGTAAATGTTCGATTGCTTTTTCAGGGTTTTGTGCAACACCTTGCCCCAATTTGTATTGAAGGCCGAGTTGCCAGTGTGCCGCAATAAATCCCTGTGCAGCGGATTGCTGATAAAGTTTATGGGAATATTCCAAATCGGGAGAGCTGGAATATTGGTAATGCTGGGCTAAGAAATATTGTGCCTGAGGATTTTGTTGTTCGGTAGCTTTCAATGCCCATTTGACGGCTTCTTGGTCATTGCCGTTATCTGCATATAAACGCATCAGGCGCAGTTGGGCAGGAGCCAATCCTTCTTCGGCAAGCTCTTGATAGGCGTCAACTAAATCTTCTATTGCAATCCCTCTGCTTTCTTCTATTTGCAGAAGGTTGTAACGAGCATATGGATGACCGGCTTGGGCAGCTTGTTTGAGATATGAGACAGCAATTGCTAAATCTTGCGCATTTTCGTGGTGTTCGATCAGGCATCCTGCCAGCTGAAATGCAGCCTCAATATGTCCGGCTTCTGCTGCTTCGCAGAGCAAAGGGATGGCTCGTGCAAAGTCAGGTGGGTCTTGAGTGATTAATTTTTCTGCTAGCAGAAAAGATTCTTCATATTGTTGAGCATTCATCGGTTTGCTTTTATATTTTGTGAAGGATTAGGAATAAAATAATCGGCCGACAGGGTGCGGCCGTTATGATTTTGTAATTTTGAGGTTATTTACAAAAACAGGCAACCGTATTTGTACTTTTATACTTAGAATAATGGAATAATTTTTTTTTATGCTGCATAAATACAACAGAAGGATATGATAAAGTGGGTTGAGAAAATACTTCTGCTGTTTATTCAGTTTAAATTATTTATCATCCGGTTTTTTACGCCACAAAACAAGTAATTTGCCAATATGTTGCACCAGTTGAGCACCCAGTGTTTCACACAGGGTATCACAAATTTCAATACGTTCAGCACGATCATCCCCAAAAACACGGACTTTAATCAATTCGTGCGCTGTCAATGCGGCATCGGTTTCTTTGATGACCGAGTCGGTCAAGCCTTGTTGGCCAACCATAACGACAGGGTGGAGGTGGTGTGCTTGGGCTTTCAAGGCCAAAATTTCTTTGGTGCTTAATTTGTTGTCGCTCATTTTGATAAGTATCCAATTAAAAAGAATAATGGCTATATTGTACGCGATTTAGAACATTTACGGGGGAAATAACGTACAATGCTGATTTTAACTTAAGCATTTCAAATCAAGATGGCTGTACGCTCAAAATCTTCAAAAGCATGGCTGCATGAGCACGTCAACGATCATTATGTCCATATGGCACAAAAAGACGGATATCGTGCCAGAGCGGCTTATAAATTATTGGAAATCAATCAAAAAGATAAATTAATCAAGCCGGGTACGGTTTTGGCGGATTTGGGCAGCGCGCCGGGAAGTTGGTCACAGGTAGCGGCCAAGCTGGTCGGTAAAACAGGGGCAGTGTTTGCTTTGGATATTTTGCCGATGGATGCTATTGAAGGCGTGTCGTTTATTCAGGGCGACTTTAGGGAGGATGCTGTTTTGGAACAGTTTGAAGCCTTATTAGATAATCGTCCGTTAGACCTTGTAATCTGTGATATGGCACCCAATATGTCAGGCAATGCCGTAACCGACCAGGCACGCAGTTTTTATTTGTGTGAACTGGCTTTGGATTTTGCTTCCCAACATTTGAAAACCGGAGGCAGTTTTTTAGTGAAGGTGTTTCAAGGCGCGGGTTATCAAGAGTATACGGCGGCTATGCGTGAATTTTTTGCCAGTGTACAAACTCGAAAGCCGGATGCTTCCCGCAATCGTTCCAGTGAGATTTACCTATTAGGTAAAAATAAACGCTGACAATGTAGGGTGGGTGCTTTAAAATTCTTTCCCTTGATTTTATTTATTTTGTAACCATGGAGCCTGTTCAGTGGGGAATACCATTAAAAACATATTAGTCTGGGTAGTGGGTGGTGCTATGCTTTTAGCAGCATTCAATGCACTCAGCGATAAGCAGGAAGATAAACAGCAAATCGAATATTCTCAATTTATTCAGCAAGTTAATAGTGGCGAAGTATCCAATGTCAATATTGAAGGATCTGTTGTCAGCGGCTATCTGATTAAAGGTGAGCGCACCGATAAAACTGCCTTCTATACCAATGCGCCTTTGGATGACAACTTGGTTAAAACACTGTTGGATAACAAAGTACGCGTCAAAGTGACTCCGGAAGAAAAACCAAGCATGCTGGCCAGTCTGTTTTACAGCCTGCTGCCTGTTTTGTTGTTGATTGGCGCATGGTTCTACTTCATGCGCATGCAAAGCGGCGGTGGCGGTAAAGGCGGCGCATTCTCTTTTGGTAAAAGCCGTGCACGTTTGTTGGATAAAGATTCCAATAAAGTGACTTTTGCAGATGTTGCCGGTTGTGATGAGGCAAAAGAAGAAGTACAAGAAATCGTAGATTATTTGAAAGCACCCAATCGTTATCAAAGCTTAGGCGGTCGTGTGCCGCGCGGTATTTTGTTAGCAGGCAGCCCCGGTACGGGTAAAACATTGCTGGCTAAAGCGATTGCTGGTGAGGCTGGTGTGCCATTCTTCAGTATTTCAGGTTCTGATTTCGTAGAAATGTTTGTCGGTGTCGGCGCGAGCCGTGTCCGCGATATGTTCGAGCAGGCCAAGAAAAACGCGCCATGTATCATCTTTATCGATGAAATTGATGCTGTCGGCCGTCAGCGCGGTGCCGGTTTGGGCGGTGGCAATGATGAGCGTGAGCAAACATTAAACCAATTATTGGTTGAAATGGATGGTTTTGAAAGCAACCAAACTGTTATTGTGATCGCAGCAACCAACCGTCCTGATGTACTTGACCCTGCGTTGCAGCGTCCGGGCCGTTTTGACCGTCAAGTCGTTGTTCCATTGCCTGATATCCGTGGCCGTGAGCAAATCTTGAAAGTACACGCTAAAAAAGTACCTTTGGATGCATCCGTAGATTTGACTTCTTTAGCACGCGGTACACCTGGTTTTTCAGGTGCGGATTTGGCAAACTTGGTCAATGAAGCAGCTTTGTTTGCCGGCCGTCGTAATAAAGTTAAAGTCGATCAAAGCGACTTTGAAGATGCTAAAGACAAAATCTACATGGGTCCGGAGCGTCGCAGTATGGTAATGCACGAAGATGAAAAACGTGCGACAGCCTATCATGAGGCCGGTCATGCAATCGTAGCGGAAAGCCTGCCGTTTACCGATCCGGTTCACAAAGTAACGATTATGCCTCGTGGCCGTGCATTGGGTTTGACTTGGCAACTGCCTGAGCGTGACCGCATCAGTATGTACAAAGATCAAATGTTGAGCCAGCTCTCAATCTTGTTTGGTGGCCGTATTGCTGAAGATATTTTTATTGGCCGTATTTCTACCGGCGCATCTAACGACTTCGAGCGTGCAACTCAAATGGCACGCGAGATGGTAACGCGTTATGGTATGAGCGACAAAATGGGTGTGATGGTTTATGCTGAGAACGAAGGTGAAGTATTCTTGGGTCGCAGCGTAACCCGTTCTCAAAATATTTCCGAGAAAACCCAACAAGATATCGATGCGGAAATCCGCCGTATTTTGGATGAGCAATACCAAGTGGCTTACAAAATCTTGGATGAAAATCGCGATAAGATGGAAACCATGTGCAAAGCACTGATGGATTGGGAAACTATCGATCGAGACCAAGTTTTGGAAATTATGGCCGGTAAACAACCTAGCCCGCCTAAAGATTACAGCCACAATGTCCGTGATGACAAAGTAGAAGAGTCTGAAGCACCTATTGCTGAAGCTGCTGAACCTGTTGAGCAAAATGAGGTTCAGAATACTGAGTCAGTAGAAGCAGACAAAACAGATAAATCTGTATAAGGCTTGAAACAGAAAACGGTAGCTTTTAAGCTACCGTTTTTATTTTGAAGATAAGCTAAAGGCCGTCTGAAAATTTTCAGACGACCTGATTTTATTGAGTCAATTACAAAACAGCCAAAGCCGCTTCGTAGTCAGGCTCGTTCGCAATTTCAGAAACCAACTCAGCGTGGAGAACTTGGTTTTGCTCGTTCAAAACCACAACTGCGCGGGCAGTCAGGCCGCGTAATGGGCTTTCTGTCAGTGTAACACCGTAATCGTTAGAAAAGCTGCTGCGGAATGTGGAAAATGTCACTACATTTTCCAAACCTTCTGCGCCGCAGAAACGGGCTTGTGCAAACGGTAAATCAGCAGAAATGCACAAAACAACGGTATTATCCAAAGAAGAAGCACGTTTGTTGAAAGTGCGGACGGATTGGGCGCATACGCCGGTGTCAATGCTGGGGAAAATATTCAGCACTTTGCGTTTGCCTGCAAAGTCAGCCAATGATTTCTCAGATAGGTCTGCCGCTACCAATGTGAAATCATGTGCAACTTGGCCGATAGCGGGCAAGTTGCCGTTTGTAGAAATAGGTGAGCCTTGGAAAGTAACTTGAGCCATGATTCAGTCCTTGTGTCAGGGGAAAATAGGATGGTTAGGGGTTTAGTAATGGCGGCGACGGAAATAGAACATGCCTTCGCTGTCAATTTCTAAAATATAGCGGCCGTTTTGTACGGCGGCATAACCGCTTTTGCCCTCGGTATAAGGCTGTAAAGCAGCGTGTGAAATCAGATAGTCGGTCAGTTTGTTGCCGTCTTGGGCAATATTGTCTACCATTTTTGCAAAGACAGTGTGGCAGACGCCGTTGGCTGACCAGCCGGCTGAAACGCCTTTTTCATTTTTTTCCATGCATTGGCCGCTGATGACTTCTAAGTCGGTAGGGTGCTTGCCAATCAGATTGATGATGCCGCCCTCTATGCCGTTAATCGGATAGGTACGTTGTTTTTTACCTTCTTTAGTTTCGCCTTCTTGAGCTGTACCTAAATCCAAACCGGCTATGGCTTGTTCATCGATATATTTAACTTTGAAGGTAGGTTTAGGCACTTTGCCTGAAGCAGCATCATTGGCTGCAGTATCTTCAGCTTTACCGCCGCAGGCAGCCAATGAAAGGCTGAGCAAGATAAGGAGGAAGGTTTTTTTCATATGAGAAACCCTAGAAAATGATTATATTTCAAATGATAAACGATATTATGGCCGTCTGAAATATTCAGACGGCCTTGCTATTATTATTTCAACGGACGAATACCTACTGCATCGCGTACTTTATCCAACAATTCGCGTGCTTCTTTACGCGCTTTTTGTGCGCCGGTTTGCAAAATGTCTTCAATTTGAGAGGGTTTGGCTGTCAACTCATTGTAACGCTCGCGCGGTTCTGCGAGCTCGGCATTGATTTTTGCACCCAAGAGTTTCTTAGCCTCACCCCAAGCAAGGCCTTCGGCCAGCATTTGCGTGAACTCGGCAGTTTCAAACGGCGTGGAGAAGGCTTTGTAGATTTCAAACAGAGGACTTTCATCAGGCTGTTTCGGCTCGCCGGGTTCTTTCATATTGGTGATGATTTTGTTGACCGATTTTTGGGTTTTCTTGTCGTTTTCCCAAAGCGGAATGGTATTGCCGTAGGACTTGGACATTTTGCGGCCGTCCAAGCCGACCAAGAGTTCGACATTATCGTCGATTTTTACTTCTGGCAGGGTGAAGAGTTCTTGGAAGCGGTGGTTGAAGCGGCCGGCAATATCGCGAGCCATTTCAACGTGTTGGATTTGGTCGCGACCGACTGGAACTTCATGGGCATTGAACATAAGGATGTCGGCAGTCATGAGGATAGGGTAGCTGTACAGGCCCATTTCCACACCATGATCCGGATCTTCCTGACCGTTTTCGGTATTTGCCTGTACTGCGGCTTTATAAGCGTGGGCGCGGTTCATCAGGCCTTTTGCAGTGATACAGGTCAGAATCCAGTTCAACTCCATCACTTCGGGAATATCGCTTTGACGGTAGAAAATGGTCTGTTCCGGATTGAGTCCGCAGGCGAGCCATGTGGCGGCAACAGCTTGAGTAGATTGATGAATCATTTTCGGCTCATGACATTTGATGATGCCGTGATAGTCGGCCAAAAAGAGGAATGATTCGGTATTGGAATCTTGCGCTGCGCGGATAGCCGGGCGGATGGCACCGACATAGTTGCCCAAGTGTGGAATACCTGTTGTGGTAACGCCTGTTAAAACTCGTTTTTTGCTCATGAAAGTATCCTTCGGCACAAAGGCCGTCTGAAAATAAATATGGTGCCGATTATACCTGATTATTCTTGATTTTTCAGACGGCCTTTTGAGTAAAGGGTAACTGGATAATAAAGTTATACACATAAAATTACAAAAATAAAACTTTATAAAACAACGAGATAATAAAAATTTTTAATTAATGGAGTAAATAGCTATTGAGTTATCCACATTTACGCTTATATAAGCTCTAACAGAATATATTTGAAGAGGAACTTAAAATGAGATTTGATAAATTGACTGCCAAATTTCAGCAAGCTCTGCAAGAAGGTCAAAGTTTGGCTTTGGCTGCGGACAGCAGCTACCTTGAGGCCGGCTTTATCTTAAAAGCGTTGCTTGACGATCAAAACAGCGGTGCTGCTGCGTTACTGGCTCATGCAGGTGTGAATGTGCCTCAAGTAAAACAACGTTTGCAGCAACATTTGAGCAGCTTGCCAAAAGTATCCGGACAAGGTGGCGATATTATGCCTAGCCGTGAGCTGCAAGCTGTATTGAACTTGATGGACAAGGCTGCGACCAAACGTGGCGATGCCTATATCGCCAGCGAACTTTTCCTGCTGGCTTTGGTTCAGCAGAATGATGCGACCGGCAAAATTTTAAAAGAAGCCGGTGCAACCGAACAAAATATCAATGCCGCGATCGATGCGGTACGAGGAGGACAAAACGTGAACGATGCGAATGCTGAAGACCAACGCGATGCTTTGAAAAAATACACACTCGACCTGACTCAACGCGCCCGAGACGGTAAGCTCGACCCCGTTATCGGTCGTGATGATGAAATTCGTCGTGCCATTCAGGTATTGCAACGCCGTACCAAAAACAACCCTGTGCTGATTGGTGAGCCGGGTGTGGGTAAAACCGCTATTGTTGAAGGCTTGGCGCAACGCATTGTTAACGGCGAAGTACCTGAATCCCTGCGTAACAAACGCCTTTTGGTTTTGGACTTGGCGGCTTTGATTGCCGGCGCGAAATACCGTGGCGAATTTGAAGAACGCTTGAAAGGCGTTTTGAACGACTTGGCTAAAGACGATGGCAATACACTGATTTTCATCGACGAAATCCATACTTTGGTTGGCGCAGGTAAAACCGATGGTGCAATGGATGCAGGCAATATGCTGAAACCGGCTTTAGCACGCGGCGAATTGCATTGTATTGGTGCGACTACTTTGGACGAATATCGTCAATACATCGAAAAAGACGCGGCACTCGAACGCCGCTTCCAAAAAGTATTGGTTGGTGAGCCAAGCGTGGAAGATACCATCGCTATTTTGCGCGGTTTGCAAGAGCGTTATGAAATCCACCACGGTATCGATATTACCGACCCTGCTATCGTTGCCGCAGCGGAGTTGAGCGACCGTTATATTACCGACCGCTTCCTACCTGATAAAGCGATTGATTTGATCGACGAAGCAGCCAGCCGCATCAAAATGGAGCTGGACAGCAAACCTGAGCAAATGGATAAACTTGACCGTCGCATTATCCAGCTCAAAATGGAAAAAATGCACGTTGCCAAAGAAAGCGATGATGCCAGCAAGAAACGTCTGGAATTGATAGACGAAGAAATCGATGGCTTGCAAAAAGAATACGCCGATTTGGACGAAATCTGGAAAGCAGAAAAAGCCGCCTCTTCCAGCACTGCCGACATCAAAAAACAGATGGACGACATCAAAGTCAAAATCGAGCAGGCCAAACGTCAAGGCGATTTTGCCCGTGCGTCCGAACTCGAATACGGTGAGTTGCCGAAATTGGGTGCACAGTTGCAAGCTGCGGAAAGTAACCCTGACGGCAAAAAACAAAACAAACTTTTCCGTACTGAAGTCGGCGCGGATGAAGTGGCCGAAATCGTTTCCCGTATAACTGGCATTCCTGTGTCAAAAATGATGGAAGGTGAACGCGACAAGCTGCTGAAGATGGAAGAAGTATTGCACCGCCGCGTGGTTGGTCAAGACGAAGCCGTGCGCGCCGTGTCTGACGCTATCCGCCGCAGCCGTTCCGGTTTGGCCGATCCGAATAAACCTTACGGCAGCTTCCTGTTCTTAGGCCCGACCGGCGTGGGTAAGACCGAATTGTGTAAGGCATTGGCAGGCTTCCTGTTTGACAGCGAAGATCACCTGATTCGTATCGATATGTCCGAATACATGGAAAAACATGCTGTTGCCCGCTTAATCGGTGCGCCTCCCGGCTATGTCGGCTACGAAGAAGGCGGCTACCTGACTGAGCAAGTCCGCCGCAAACCATACAGCGTGATTCTTTTGGATGAAGTGGAAAAAGCCCATCCGGACGTGTTTAATATCTTGCTGCAAGTATTGGATGACGGCCGCTTGACCGATGGACAAGGTCGCACCGTGGACTTCAAAAATACTGTTATCGTGATGACTTCCAATATTGGTAGCCAACATATCCAACAAATGGGTACTCAAGACTACGAAGCGGTAAAAGAGGTTGTGATGGAGGATGTGAAAGAACATTTCCGTCCTGAAATGATCAACCGTATTGATGAAGTAGTCGTGTTCCATGGTTTGGATCAAGCCAATATCCGCAGCATTGCGAAAATCCAGCTTAAAGGTTTGGAAAAACGTTTGGAAGCACAACATCTGCATCTGAAAGTCGATGATGCTGCCTTGGATCTGATTGCCGAAGCCGGTTTTGATCCTGTGTATGGTGCCCGTCCGCTCAAACGCGCCATTCAGTCAGAAATCGAAAACCCGCTGGCAAAAGCATTGCTTGAAGGCAAATATGCACCGGATAGCACAATCCATGTTAAAGAAGAGGGTGGTAAGCTCTTGTTTACACAAGGTTAAAACAATGTAGTGCGCTGTTGTAAAAGGCCGTCTGAAAGAATTCAGACGGCCTTTCTTACTTATTGATTCACATCATATATTTGTTATGTGATTTGATTATTCATTGAATTTTAGAGAATATTAATTGAAAATCTTGTGCCATGGGTTGATAAAGAATGCGATATAATCCGACCTGTTTGCCAAGGGTCTTGCTAAATATCTCATTTTATGTAATAATACTACAATGCAAAAACTGACTAATCAAAATCTTCACATTATTTTGTCGGAACGCTTAAATGATACCGACTTTGTTCTTATTCTCAATGCATTAATCAAATTTTTGCGCCGAGGAGGCAAAAAACAGGCTTCCGAACGTTTCGATTTGATTTTATCTACTTTAAAACAAGACGATGCTTTATGCCGTCAATTCAGCCTGCGCTTCTATGCCTGGTTGTCTAAAGTTCACATCTATCCTGCACTGATTAAGCTAGGTATTTTCTCGCGCCATAGTTTTACTCGGGAGATGGGCATACGGATTTATGAACGTTTCAGCCCGTCTTATAAAGATTTTTCTAATCTGCGCGAAGTATTTTTATATCTTTTTCATTCGAAAAACGATGATAAATGGTTGCAAACTCTGAGTTTGCGCCAATGGTTGAGCATGTATGAATTGTTGCAGGGTAAGGCGGATCCTGCTTTGCTTCAGACGGCCAGCCGACAGTTGGCAGATGCCCGTTTGCGAGCGGTAGAAATGCTGTCGATTTGGATTGCTTCTGAAGCGATTGAGCCGGATTTAATACGGATCGCCCCCCGTTTGTTGGAGGCGGATTCGGCATTTGTCGCTTTGCAGCGTGAAATTGCAAAATTGGTTGAACACTATCGCCACAGTGAAGAAACTTATGATACGGCGCACTTGGAGGTCATGTTTGACCAGTGCGACAAGCAAATTGAGTATCTGCGTCGGCGTGGTACAGGAGCGGGGTCTGGCTCGTCAGTGAAAGTTGCGCACTTGTTGGAGCGCCTGCAACAAACCATAGACCGCCTGAAACTGTTGACTAATATTCAAATCGAAACCGGCAGCCGTACCCGCTTAACCATCAATCTGATGAATGCGATGATTTACGCGGCGGTAGAGCAATACAGCACCAGCCACTTGCGTAAAAGCAGTATCCGAATGCTGGCACGCAGTATCACGGAAAACAAAAGCCATCATGGTGAGCATTACATTACGCGCAACCGTAGCGAATATTTCAAAATGTTTTATTCCGCAGCAGGCGGCGGCGTAATTATTGCTTTGATGGCGTTGAATAAAATCCATATTGCGTCTTTGGGATTCGGTGAGTTTACTACTTCATTCCTTGCCGGACTTAACTACGGCTTAGGCTTTATGTTGATTCATATGCTGCACTGCACTGTTGCGACCAAGCAGCCTGCCATGACGGCGGCGAGTTTTGCCGAGCAGGTGGACTCAAATGAAGGCAGCAAGGCGGTGGACAACAAATTGGCAAAACTGCTGATTGATGTGTGCCGTTCGCAAAGTGTTGCCGTGTTTGGTAATGTATCGATTGCCGTATTGTTGGCGGCGGGGATCGCTTGGGGTTATGCCTACACGCATGGTCAGCCTTTATTGAATGAGGCAGTTACAGCCTACCAGCTTAAATCTATTGAGATTTTTACTCAGCCTACCTTGTGGTATGCCGCTATTGCCGGTGTATGGCTGTTTTGCTCGGGGATTATTGCCGGCTTTTTTGACAACCGTTCCGATTATCTGAACTTGCGTCAGCGCCTGCCGTTTAATCCGTTTTTACGAAAAATCATGCGTCCGCAGCCGCGCCGCCGTTTGGCCGCTTATATTCATAAGCATTACGGATCGCTTATGGGCAATTTTATTTTCGGTATGCTTTTGGGGATGACTGGCTATTTTGGCCATCTTTTTGGCTTGCCGCTGGATATTCGCCATGTGGCGTTCTCTTCGGCAAATTTGGGTTATGCCGCGATTAGCGGTCATGCAGATATATCTACTTTTATGCTTGGCTTGGCAAGTGTATTGGCAATCGGCATGGTGAATCTGGTGGTCAGCTTTTCTTTAGCTTTGGCCGTTGCGCTCCGTTCTCGAGGCACGCGTTTGGGCAGTATGCGTAATCTGCTGAAGAGTTTCTGGAGTCAAGTGAAAGCCAATCCTTTGATTTTGCTGTATCCGGTTCAAGTGAATAACAAAGACAACACGAAGTAAGATTGAAGAAAGGCCGTCTGAATATATATTTTTCAGACGGCCTTTTGATTTAAAAACTATAAAGATTAGGCTTGCAGAGAGGCACGGTTTTCCAAAACTTGGTCAATCAAACCATATTCTTTAGCTTCATCGGCAGACATATAATTGTCGCGGTCGGTATCGCGTTCTAAGTCGGCCAAATCGCGATCACAATGTTTAGCGAGCAAGCGGTTCAGTTTCTCTTTGATTTTCAGCAGCTCTTTAGCGTGAATTTCAATATCGGATGCTTGACCCGCCAAGCCGCCGCTGATGAGCGGCTGGTGAATCATGATGCGGCTGTTTGGCAGGGCAAAGCGTTTGCCTTTTTCGCCTGCGGACAACAGGAATGCACCCATACTTGCCGCTTGGCCCAAGCATAAAGTAGAAACATGAGGCTTGATGAAGTTCATGGTGTCGTAAATCGACATACCGGCAGTAACCGAACCGCCCGGAGAGTTGATATAGAAGAAGATATCTTTATCAGGGTTTTCACTTTCCAAGAACAGCAATTGCGCCACAACCAGATTGGCAGATTCGTCTGTCACCGGGCCGATCAAGAAAACGATGCGCTCTTTCAAAAGGCGTGAGTAGATGTCGAATGCGCGCTCGCCGCGACCGCTTTGTTCGATAACGGTAGGGACAAGGTAATTATTGAAATCGAAGGACATTTTTGTCTCCTGTTAATGATGGAAAAGCACCAAAGCCATTTAAAGCGCTTCGGTGCTTTTGATTGTCTGTTTCAGACGGCCTTAGAGCAATTAAGCTTGTGCGCCCATTACTTCGTCAAAAGACAGCGCTTTTTCAGTTACTTTAGCTTTGCTCAGAACGAAATCAACAACGTTGCTTTCTACTGCCAAAGAAGTCGGGCCTTGCAGGCGGGAAGGCTCTGCGTAGTACCAGTCGATAACTTCTTGAGGATCTTCGTAGCTTTCAGCGAAGTTGGCAACAACGGCTTTAATTTGGTCTTCAGTTGGCTCAAGTTTGTTTTCTTCAACCAATTTAGCCAGAATCAGACCCAAAGAAACGCGGCGTTCTGCTTGTTCTTTGAACATATCCAAAGGCAGATCCAAGTTTGCAGCGTCAGCCATACCTTGGTTAACGAAGTTTTGTTTCATTTCGTTTGCTAGGCGGGCTGCTTCTTCGTTGACCAAAGCAACAGGAACTTGCAAGTCAGTCGCTTTGAGCAGGGCGTTCATGACAGATTCTTTGGTTTGTTCACCGATGCGGCGCTCAACTTCGCGGCCGACGTTTTTCTTCACTTCTTCACGCATTTTAGCAACGTCGCCGTCTTCAATACCTAGAGCTTTGGCAAAGTCTGCATTAACTTCAGGCAAGGTGGCTTCAGAAACGTTGTTCAGAGTGATGGTGAATACGGCAGATTTACCGGCAACATCTTTACCGTGGTAGTCTTCAGGGAAGTTTACGGTAACGTCTTTGCTTTCACCGGCTTTCATACCGACAACACCGGCTTCGAATTCAGGCAACATTTGACCTGCACCCAATACGAAAGCGTAGTTTTTAGATGCACCGCCAGCGAAAGGTTCGCCGTCGATTTTGCCTTCAAAGTCGATGATGACGCGGTCGCCGCTTTGGGCTTCGCGGTCAACATGGTTGAAGCGGGTGCGTTGTTTACGCAGGATTTCTACAGTTTGGTCAACTTCGGCATCGCCAACGGTTGCAGTTACTTTTTCTACTTCTTGGGCAGACAGGTCGCCGATGGTTACTTCGGGGAAGACTTCAAAAATAGCGGCAACTTTGAAAGACTCTTGATCGTCTTGTTCTTCAACGGCTTCAAAGCGTGGGTAACCGGCAACTTTCAATTCTTGGGCAACGGCAACATCGTAGAATTCGCGTTGTACCAATTCGTTGATAACGTCGTTTTGTGCGCTTGCACCGTACATTTGGGCAATCATTTTGAACGGTGCTTTACCCGGACGGAAGCCGTCAATTTTGGCGCGGCGTTGGGTTTGTTTCAGTTTTTTCTCAGTTTCTGCGTTGATTTTGGACCAAGGCAGAGACAATACTACTTTGCGTTCCAGATTTTCTAAAGTTTCAACAGTTACGCTCATCGTAAGCCCTTAAATTTGTTGTGTTTAAACGGTTATCCTTCTGCTCAGTATTCCGAAGAATTTCGGAAGCGTGCATAAGGTCAAAATTTAGCTGCTTAGTATAACACAATGTTTCACGAATAACATAAAAAGGCTGTCTGAAAAGTGGGAAATTCTTTTCAGACGGCCTTTGTGTTTTGATATTGTTGTTTTTTACAGCTGGTCTTTTTGTGCCAGAATCCGTCGGCTGCCGTTGATGTCTGCCGGAGAAAGAACACCGGCATTTTCAAGCGCATCTATCAAATTGGCGGCACGGTTGTAGCCGATGCGCAATTGGCGTTGCAGGGCGGAAATGGAAGTCTTGCGGCTCTCCAATACGAAGGCAACGGCTTGATCAAATAACTCATCGCTGTTTGCGTTCGGATTGACAATATTGGTGGTCTCGATGGCCGCTTCGCCACTGAGCAGACCTTCCACATAATTGGTTGGAGCCTGTTCTTTGACGAAATTGACGACTTGATGTACTTCATCATCGGAAACAAATGCACCTTGCAGGCGTGTCGGTTCTGCGCTGCCCGGTTGCAGGAATAACGAGTCGCCGTATTTGAGCAATTCGTCTGCACCCATTTGGTCAAGAATGGTGCGGCTGTCGATTTTGCTTTGTACGGTAAAGGCCATGCGTGTTGGAATGTTGGCTTTAATCAGACCGGTAACTACATCGACACTCGGGCGCTGGGTGGCGACAATCATGTGAATGCCTGCCGCACGCGCTTTTTGGGCAAGACGTGCGATTTGCTGCTCAACGGATTTGCGTTCGGTCATCATCAAGTCAGCCAACTCATCGATAACGACCACAATCAACGGCAGTTTTTCCAGAGGCTCAGGATCGTCAGGATTTAAGCTGAACGGATTGAGTAATGGTTTGCCTGCTGCTTTGGCTTGTTCGACTTTTTGGTTGAAGCCGTCCAAATTACGCACGCCGGCATGAGAAAGCAGGCGATAACGTTTTTCCATTTCGGCAACGCACCAGTTCAACGCTTGTCCTGCCTCGCGCATATCGGTCACAACCGGACAAAGCAGGTGCGGAATGCCGTCGTAAATGCTCAATTCCAGCATTTTCGGGTCAATCATAATGAAACGGACCTCGTCAGGCGTGGCTTTGAAGAGCATAGACATAATCATACCGTTCACGCCGACAGATTTGCCCGAGCCGGTCATACCTGCGACCAAAAGGTGCGGCATTTTTGCCAAGTCGCCGACAACGGGCGTACCTGCAATATCTTTACCCAAAGCAACGGTCAGTTTGGACTTAGCATCGGTAAATACGGATGAAGAGAGGATTTCGCTCAACATCACGTCTTGGCGTTTCTCATTGGGCAATTCAATGCCCATGGTGTTTTTACCGGCAATGGTTTCTACGATGCGTACCGCTTGCAGAGACATCGAGCGCGCCAAATCTTTGGACAGCGCGACAATTTGACTGCCTTTGACACCTTGTGCCGGTTCGATTTCGTAGCGGGTAATCACGGGGCCGGAAGTGGCGGAAACAACCTGTACGCCGATGCCAAATTCAGCCAGCTTGGCTTCGATCAATTCTGCGGTCTGTTGCAATTCATCCGGATTGACGGCAACTGGTTCTTCAGACGGCATACGCAACAGGTTCATGTTGGGCTTGTGGTACTCGCCATTGTTTTTAGGTTCTGTATCGTCAAACAGGGAAGTTTGGATTTTAGGAGGCGGCGCAACAGATACGGCAACAGTTTTACGGTTGCTGCTGCTTCCTGCCAACGGAGCAACCGGAGTGGCGGTAATGGTTTTTGCCTCTTTAACCATGCGGCGCGTATTTTGGGTTTCCAAAGCTTCGGCGCTGACATCTTCTTTTTTATTTTGATATTGCGACAGTTTTTTCATCAAGCTGCCAAACAGGTCGCCCACATGGCTGCTGGATTTGGCCATGACTTCCAACCATGACACCTGAGCCAACAGGGAAATGGACAACAGCAACATCACCAGCATAATCAACAGGCTGCCTGATTTGCCCAACAGCCAAGCCAAGCCTGAGCCCGCAAGTAAGCCGACCAAGCCGCCTGCACCGACGGGAAGGGATTCGCTCAATGCGTTGTCAAACAAGAAATGTTCGATAATCGGGCTGCACACCAGCAGGAGAAATAATGCCAAAGCGGCTACGCCGTGATTGTAAGGCTTATGGTTTTCCTGCTTTTTCATGGGGCGGAAATTTTTATAGAGGAAAACGCAAGATGCAGCTATCCACCACCAAAACGATAAGCCGAACAGATAATATCCGACATCGGAAAGATAGGAGCCAAAGAGGCCGCCGAGATTGGCGACATCGTTGCTTTTGGGAACGCTGCGCGACCATGCAGGGTCGTCCATGCTGAAGCTGGCCAGGGAAATAGCCAGATAAATGGTGATAACCAAGCCAAACAGCCATAAAGCATCATTAATCAAGTTGACGACATGCTCGGGACGCGCTTTTTTTTCTTCATTTTTTTGCAGCTCTTTGGCGGCCTTGAGGCGTTGGGAGACTTTATTGTCGGCTTGAGTTTGTGCTTTGGTGGATTTGCGTGTGGTCGGTTTGGCTGCCGGTTTAGTAGAGACGCGTTTTTTTGTTTGGGTTTTAGAAGATTTTGCAGTCATGAGATAAAGGCCGTCTGAAAAGACCGGAGGTAATGTGCGTAAAGGGCAAATTATACCGTATTTACTGGGCACAAGAAATTGAAACGGGCGTAATCATTATAGGATTCAGGCCGTCTGTTTGGCATAACGAAAATTTTGGATTTCGTTTCCACCTATTCAGACGGCCTGATGTTTTGATTGATTTGGACTTACATCCTGCCCAGTTCGCGCTGGAGGGCTTGAATGTTTTTCTCCCTATCCAAAACAGCGCCTTGCAGCATACTGATGGCCTGTTGATTGACGCTGCCGCCTTTGGCTGTCCGCGCTTGGCTCAGTTGCTTTTTGGCATCGGCCAAAGCCGCGCGTTCATTGGATAACTCGGTTTCCAGAATAGAGCGGCGGCTGTTGACACCGGAGGATTTTGGAACCGGAGGAGGAGCCGTTTCAGAAGCAGTGCGGATAGGGGCAGGTTTGGGCGTTGCTTTGTGGTTGGATTTTGCCGCTGTGTTTTTGCTTTTTGCCGGAGCCGTTTGTGATGTTGGCGCGTTGAGTGTAGGCGCATCGCTGACCGGGGCGTCGTATCGGCTGCTACTGTATTTGCCGACAATCGGCAAATCGTTGACGGCTTGGCAGTTGCCGCTTGGGCGCGAGGTATAGACAATCGAGCCGTTGACTTCACAGGTGTAGATTTTTGCGGCGTGGGCTTGGCCGTTGAAAACGGCAAGCGGCAGCAGGGATAGGGTAAGCAGATATTTTTTCATGATTCAGGTAGGGCTGATTCGTTGCAGTTGAGCATTTTATTCTTGTTCAGACGGCATGGGCTGCTGTTTTTTGGCTTTTGCCCCGTTTTTGTTTTTGCTCGGTTTGTCGGCTTTTTTCTCTTGTTTATTGGATTTTTCCGCGCGTGCCTTTTTCTTAGGCTTTGCACTTGCGCGTTCATCAGAGGCATTGAGACTGCGGATGTTGAGGTGGTAACCGCTGCCTTGATGGCCGCTGATTTTAGGCAATTCGGCCTGTGCGCAGGAGGATTTAGGTTCGGAGGTATAGCTGCCGTTGCCACAGGAATAAACTGCGGCGGCTGCGTGAAGAGAAATGCCCAAGACGAAAGAGGATACGAGGAAGTATCCGGCTTGTTTGATGGTTGAAGTCATGTTTTTCCGTATTGTGTTTTATTTCAGACGGCCTGATGGCTCTAGTTTTATTGGGAAAACTCGGCTTCGACATCAACTTGGATTTGCTCAAGCTCTTCCTGCCATTGCAGCCAGTTTTCTTCCAGTTGCGTTAATTTTACTTTAGTTTCTGTTAATTGTGCGAGTGTCTCTTGCAATTTGGGTTTATTTTCTTCTGAATAAGCAGATTCTTGTGCCAAAAATGCTTCACAGGCCATCTGAATATCAGTCAATCGTGCGATTTCTTTTTCGGCTTTGTCGATTTTCTGCTGAATCGGTTTGCTGCGTTTGGCTTTTTCCTGACGGATTTGTGCTTCTATGCGCTTGGTGTCCTTACGGCTTTGGCTTTGTGCAGAAGCGGCGGGGGCTGCTGCGGCGTTTTCTTGTGCCAACCGCCATTGACGGTAGTCGTTCAAATCTCCGTCGAAGTTGTTCAGACGGCCTTTGTCAATCAGTAGGAAGCTGTCGGTAGTTGCTTCAAGCAGGCTGCGGTCGTGCGAAACAACAATCAATGCACCTTGGAAACTTTGCAGGGCAAGTGTCAGGGCGTGGCACATATCCAAGTCTAGGTGGTTGGTCGGTTCGTCAAGCAGCAGCAGATTAGGTTTTTGCCAGATAATCATGGCAAGGGCGAGCCGCGCTTTTTCGCCACCAGAGAACGGCTCGGTCTTTTGAACCGCCATATCGCCGACGAAGTTGAAACCGCCTAAAAAGTTGCGGATTTCCTGTTCGCGGACTTCGGGCGAAAGCTGCTGGATATGCCAAACCGGACTTTGATCGGCGCGTAAAGTATCCAGTTGGTGCTGGGCAAAATAGCCGATATTGAGCTTTTCGGAGCGGACGATGCTGCCGGAAAGTAAATCGATTTTTCCAGCCAAGGCTTTGATAAATGTGGATTTACCGCTGCCGTTCACACCCAACAGGCCGTAACGTGCACCGCTTTCCAGAGACAAGGTGATATCGTGCAAAACGGTATTATCGCCATAACCCAAGTCGGCATGGTCGAGTTTCAACAATGGATTGGGCAGGTGGGTCGGATTGGCAAACTCAAAGGAAAACTCACTATCCAAATGCGCAGGGGCGATGCGCTCGAGTTTGGCTAATGCCTTCATGCGGCTTTGAGCTTGTACGGCTTTTGTGGCTTTGGCTTTGAAACGGTCGATAAAGGATTGCAGATGTTTGATTTGCGCCTGCTGTTTGACGTAGGCGGCTTGTTGCTGCGCCAGACGTTGGGCGCGTTCGGCTTGATAGAAATCGTAATTGCCGCCGTATTGGGTCAGTTTTTGTTGCGACAGTTCGATGGTGTGCGTTGTGGTGGCATTCAAGAAGTCGCGGTCATGGGAGATGATGATTTGCGTACAGGGAAGGGAGGCGATATGGTTTTCCAGCCACAATACGGTTTCTAAATCCAAGTGGTTGGTCGGTTCGTCCAAAAGCAGCAAATCGGCACGACAAATCAGCGCTTGGGCAAGGTTGAGGCGCATACGCCAGCCGCCGGAGAAGGATTTGACGGGGCGGGTATGTTCTTCTTGTGCAAAACCTAAGCCGTTAAGCAGTTTGGCGGCACGTGCCGGAGCAGTATAGGCATCGATTTCTTCAAGTTTGGCGTGATATTCGGCTTGCTTCATGCCGTCGTTTTGCGCTTCTGCTTGGGCTAAGGCCGTCTGAAAAGCCTGCAATTCGGCATCGCCTTGTAAAACGTAGTCTAAAGCGGAAATATCTAAATCAGGCGTTTCTTGAGAGACGGAAGCCAGACGCCATGTTTTGGGAATAAGGATTTCGCCACCATCTTGAGTAATTTCACCTTTTATCAGCGCAAACAGGCTGGATTTCCCCGTACCGTTTTTACCGATTAAACCAACGCGTTGGCCGGGGTTGATTACGGCATCGGCTTTATCGAGCAGGACTTTCAAACCGCGTTGCAGGGTGAGTTTTTTGATTTCTATCATGATGGCAGGCAAGGGGGTGTAAAACGAAAGGCGTTATTTTACCTGAAAAGATATATAAAAGGCCGTCTGAACAAGTATGAAAACGAAATCAACGATTTCTATTTCACTTATTCAGACGGCCTTTATGAAATGACGGTCGGAAATGCTTTCAAATTGTCTGTCGTTTCAATTAAATTTGAAGATCGGCATTGTCTGCACGGATTTGGCGCAGGAATTTTTGTGTCCGCTCATGTTTGGGATGATTGAACAAATCTTGCGGGCTGCCTTGTTCGACAATAACGCCGCCATCCATCACGACGACGGTGGTTGCCACTTCCAAGGCAAATTTGATTTCATGCGTAACGACAACCATGGTCCAGCCTTCTTGTGCCAACTCCTTCATGGTATCCAAAACATCTTGCACCAATTCAGGGTCAAGCGCGGAAGTCGGTTCGTCAAACAGCATCAATTCAGGCTGAATTGCCAATGCTCGGGCAATGCCGACGCGCTGCTGTTGACCGCCGGAAAGCTGGTAGGGGTAGAGGTCAATCTTATCGCCCAAACCGACTTTTTTAAGCAATTTGACAGCCTCTTCACGCGCTTTGGCGACAGGCTTGCCTTGTACGGCAACCGGCCCTTCCATAACGTTTTCCAACGCAGTTTTGTGCGGAAAGAGGTTGTATTGTTGGAACACCATGCCGGACTTGCGGCGCAGTGCCAAAATATCGTGTTTGCTTGGTTTTTTGGAAAAATCGATGCTTAACGGCTGTGCGTTGTCAAACTCGATCTGACCTTGTTCAGGCATTTCCAAAGCGTTTAAACAGCGTAAAAACGTGGTTTTGCCCGAGCCGGACGGACCTAGGATAACAACCACTTGTCCTTTGCCGACATCCAAATCGATGCCGCGCAAAATGGTATTTTCGCCAAAGGTCTTATGGATATTGCGGATTTTAATCATGACAACTCCTTATTTGGCGACATAGCGGTCAAAGCGTTTTTCCAAGTGCGCCTGAATCAAAAACAGCACTTTGCAGAAACACCAATAAACCAATGCGGCTTCGATATAAATGGGCAAAAAGTCATAAGTACGGTTTGCTGTCTCTTGGGCAACACGGAAAAGCTCCGTTACCGTTACCACGGCGGCAAGCGAGGTATTTTTGAACAAGCCGATAAACTCGTTGCTCAAAGGCGGTACGGCAACGCGGAATGCCTGTGGCGCGATAATGCGGCGGAACGTCTGCATATAGGTCATACCGATGGAGAAACCGGCTTCCCATTGGCCTTTAGGTACGGACAAGATTGCCGCGCGTATGGTTTCGGAAGCGTATGCGCCGACATTGAGCGAAAAGCCGATGATGGCTGCAGGAATCGGGTCGATATAGATGCCGACGGAAGGTAAACCGTAGAATACGATGACCAACTGCACCAAAAGCGGCGTACCGCGAATGACCGAAATATAAAATTCCACCAGCTTCAGCAAGCATTTTTGGAAAATACCGCCGGAGGGCATGATCCGCACCAAAGCAACGGCTACGGCAATAATCATGCCGATAACGAAAGAAGCGATCGCCAAAGGCAAAGATACTGCGAAGCCGGCTTTGACCATGGGCCAAAACGCGCTGATGAGCATATCAGCGCGTGTTTCCGTCATAAACGGCAGAGAGGCAAGGAAATTATTTAACACTGATGTCTTTTCCGAAGAATTGTTCGCCCAGTTTTTTCAGCGTGCCGTCGGCTTTCAGCTCAGTCATGGCTGTGCTGAATTTAGCCAATGCTTCATCGTTGCCTTTATTGACAATCAAGCCGGAGCCGACTTTTTCGTCAGCCGGTGCAGACCAAACGATTTTTACGCCGGCATTTGGGTTTTTCTTCAGGTAGTCCAATACTGCCAATTCGTCGTTCAGGGTTGCATCGGCACGTTTTTGTTCAATCAAGGTCAGGGATTGCGCCAAACCATCTACCGGTACGAGTTCTGCGCCTGCAGCTTTGGCTTTTTCACCATAGTTGCTGGTCAGGGATTGTGCGGTTTTCACGCCTTTGATGTCGTCGATGGATTTGATGTTGCTGTCTTTGCGCGCAACCAATACAGCACCGCTCCAGCTGTAAGGTTCGGATTTGTCAAAAGTTGCTTGACGCTCAGGGCTGGTCAGGCCGACTTGGTTGGCAACCACGTCGAAACGGCCGGCTTTCAAACCTGCCATCATAGAGTCCCATTGTGTTTCTTTAAATTCGACTTTTACGCCCAGTTTGTCGGCAACGGCGCGGGTAACTTCGACATCGTAGCCGGTCAATTTGCCGTCTTTATCGTGGTAGGTGAAGGGTGCGTAAGTACCTTCCGTACCGACAGTGATGGTACCTTTGTTGTTGATACGTTCAATCAGTGAGCCGGAAGCCGCGCCGGATTGGGCCGGTGCAGAAGAAGCTGAGTTGCTGCCTTCGCCGCCGCAAGCAGCCAAAACTACTGCAGCGATGGTGCCGAGTACGAATTTTTTCAACATGGATTTTTACTCCTGATTTTTAGTGTGTCATCTGGTATTAAAGCATGCATTCTAAGCGAAACTGCCCAAAATACAAAATACATCTTAGTTTCTTAAAAGGCCGTCTGAACGCTGATTTGTTCAGACGGCCTTGAGTGGTGTATCAAAATTTCGGCTTATGCAATTTCAAGCCACATGACTTGATAGGGTTGCAGTACCAAATCCTGATTCAGGGAAACGGTTTGACCGCTGATCAAATCGTGCGCTTTAAACGGCATGGCTTGCAGCGTATGCGCACTGATGGTTTGCGGATGTTCGCTGAAGTTGCCGAATGCCAATAGTGCGTTGTTGCGCATATAGCCGATGATATGTTTGTTGTTGGTATTGAAGGTAACCAACTTGCCACCGTCAAAGCGCGGATTGCTTTGGCGGATGGCAATCATATGGCGCAAACCTTGGAAGATTTGACCGGCAGTGGTCGAGCTGTCATGGCGTTGGTTGTACAACTCTTCATTATAACGAGGACGGTGTGCCCAGCGGCTGTCGTCGCTCTTATTGCTGTCTTGCGACCAGTCGTCATCATTGAGCGTACCCACTTCGTCACCCAAGTAAATCAGCGGCAGACCGCCGGTACTCAGGGCGATGCTGTACAAAAGTTTGATGCGGTCAACGGCATATGGGTCATTTTGAGCCAAACCGACCAATGCTGCGGCTGTACCGCTGACACGGCAGTCGCCTGTGTTTGGGTTGTATTGGAACGGTACACCGCGCGCGAAGCTGCCGTCAAAATGGTTGACGAAGAAGCGGTTGAGGAATTGTCGGTGGTCGTAGCCGTGGATGCCGAACTGCCATGCGTCCTCATCGGCAAATGTCCAGCCGATGTCGTCATGGCTGCGGACGTAGTTGACCCATGCAGTGTGGTCGGGCAGGTTGTGGCGGTAGGTCAGTGCCTGATGGAGCAGGTTGACTTCGCGCGTGGCAAGCGTGTTCCACAACAATGCCATTTGCAGCGGGTTGTAACCGATTTGGCATTCGTCTTGGCTGATGTATTGGACAACTTGGTCGGGGTGGACGATGGCTTCGGATTTGAAGAACACGGCCGGGGCGGCAATACGCATCACAGAGTTAAACGCGCGAATTAAGGCATGGGCTTGCGGCAGGTTTTCGCAGCTTGTGCCCATTTGTTTCCAAATAAAGGCAACGGCATCCATGCGTAGAATATCAACGCCCAAGTTGGCAAGGAACATCATTTCGCCTGCCATAGCGCGGAACACCCATGGGTTGCTGTAATTCAAGTCCCATTGGAAGGAATTGAACGTTGTCCATACCCAGCGGCCGTCTTCCAGTTGTGAGAAACCGCCCGGATGTTGGTCGGGGAAGATTTCACGCAGGGTGCGGTCGTATTGGTCGGGCATCCAACGGTCAGGGAAAATGTAGTAGAAATTGTCGTAGAGCGGGTCGCCGGCGGTGCAGCGTTTTGCCCATTCGTGTTCATTGGAAGTGTGGTTGAAGATGAAATCGACAACGGCGGAAATGCCTGCTTCGTGCAGTGCGGCAATGACATCGCGTAAGTCGTCTATCGTACCCAAAGCCGGATTGACATCGCGGTAGCTGCTGACTGCATAGCCGCCGTCGCTTTTGCCTTCAGGACATTTAAACAGGGGCATCAGGTGCAGATAGGTTAGGCCCAATTCTTGGAAATAAGGGATTTTGGCTTTCAAGCCTTGCAGATCGCCTGCGAACAAATCGACGTAGCACACGCCGCCGACCTGTTTGTTGGACAAAATCCAGTCAGGATCGTTTTCGCGCGCGATATCGATATCTTTTAAAGATGCGTTGCGTTGGGAATAGCTTTGCCATGCTTGAGCAATCAGTTGCTCCAGCATGGGGAGGACGGCTTCATTGTTATTGTAAACGTTGTCCAGCTCGTGCATCAGTTTGGGAAAGTGTTCTTCAAGCCGTCTGTCAAACTGTTTCCAGTCTTCAGATGCCTCGATGCTTGCACGCTGTTCGGGAGTGTATATCGATAGGGTGCGTTCTTTAAGGTGATGCAAGGTCAAATCAACCTGTTGAGTCTGGGTCAACATAATGCCTACTCCGAAGTTAAGGTGAAATTGTTTTGAAGCTTGGTTTCACTTCTTTTGCAAATTCATGCCGATTGTGGGCGGCTAAGACTGTAATTTTGTGTCAAGAAACTGTCCCAATGATACTGGAAGTGCTTGAGTGTGCATAGGGTTTTCAAGGTTAGGAACGATGATTTTCCAAGTGTTTGATTTTGATTAGAAGTAAGGTTGAGTATATGGAAAGTGGCCTTTTGACGAACTTATCTTTCAGACGGCCTGAATCTTGTGAGAAAAACTTTTATTTTTATTATCTTAGATATCTCTTTATTTCAATATGGCCGTCTGAAACATATGTGCAACATAGCGGATTACTTATTTCATCTAAAAACGTATCATAGAGATTAAGTTCATGACTTCTGATGTAAATCAAAATTCTATAAAGAGGCAGTTATTGTGTTTTAAATAGAGGGGGGATGTACGAGTTTCATTTATTAAAAAATGAATCCATTATTTTTCTTATTGATAGTGGTTATTATATAGATTATCAAGTTAATAAGGGAAAGGTGTCTGTCAGGTTTGTCATGCTTTTTTAATATTATTTTTTAAAATTAGACTTGACCCATTACAAGCAATTACTTAAAGTACCCATCTTATTTTTACACAAGAAAACGGGTTGTCCCGTTCCAAAAAAATGAGCGCAATCAAACCACCACAAATCACTGTATTCGACAGCAAGCCAACCGATGCTTATTTCTTCGGTACTTGCGTTCTCGACCTTTTCATGCCGGAAGCAGGCATGGATGCCATTACTTTAATTGAACAACAGGGCATTCGTATTCATTATCCGATGGAGCAAAGCTGCTGCGGCCAACCGGCCTATTCGTCAGGTCATCCTAAAGAAGCCTTTGATGTTGCCAAAGCGCAACTGGATTTATTTCCTGAAAATTGGCCGATTGTTGTGCCTTCCGGTTCTTGCGGCGGCATGATGAAACACCACTGGCCGACTTTGTTCAAAGGTACCGAGTACGAGCAAAAAGCCCTTGATTGCGCCAACCGTATCATTGAATTTACCCACTTCCTGCTGGCGATTGGTTACAAACCTGAAGATAAAGGCGAGCCGGTTAAAGTGGCTGTTCATACTTCCTGCGCGGCGCGTCGCGAGATGAATGTCCATTTGTCAGGCTGGCAGCTGATTGACGGCATGGAAAATGTTGAACGTATCGTTCACGACCATGAAAGTGAATGCTGCGGTTTTGGCGGTACATTCTCTGTCAAACAAGCCGATATTTCCGGTGCGATGGTAACCGACAAAGTTGCAGCCTTAAAAGAAACAGGTGCAACTGAAATCATCAGCGCGGATTGCGGCTGCATGATGAATATCGGCGGCAAAATTGCCAAAGATGAACCCAATATGCCACGTCCGAAACATATTGCATCTTTCCTGTTGGAACGTACCGGAGGTAAAGCATGAGCGCGCGCGAAAATATTTTAGCGAAATTGAAAAAAGCCGATGCCTTGCCGATGGAAGAGCCGCCTGTTTTCGATTATTACCGTGAAATGGGTGTTTCTTGGGCAAACGATGTCGAACGCTTGAAACATTGGGCGGCTGCCATGCGTGCCGTCAAAACTGAAATCTATTGGGTTACTAAAACCAACTGGCCGCAAGTATTTTGCCAAGCAGCCGAAGGCAAAGGCTTGAAAAACATTCTGCTTCCATTGGAAACGGAACATGGTCAGCTGGCTCGTGCAGCTTTGGCCGATACCAATATTGAACCGCGCGGTTTTGAGCGAAAAATCGACGACTGGAAAAATGAATTTTTTGCCGATATTGAGGCTGGATTTAGCGGCTCTAAATGCGGTATTGCCCGTACCGGTACGATTATGCTGGAGTCCAGCCCTGTCGAGCCGCGCAGCCTGAGTTTGGTTCCGCCTGTGCATTTCTGCCTGTTTGACACCAGCAAAATGTACAACGAATTCCATAATGCTGTTGAAGGCGAAAAACTGGTAGAAAAAGGCATGCCTACCAACGTTATTTTGATTTCCGGCCCGTCTAAGACTGCCGATATTCAATTGACTTTGGCCTATGGTGCACACGGCCCACGCGATTTAGTGGTTTTGGCCGTTCTGCCTGATCATATTTCCCCTGCCGATTTGGAGGAAAAAGCATGAGTTCCCAAACCATTAAATTCCATATGAAGCCGGAAACGTTCAAGCAAAACGCCGCGATTTCTTTGCAAGACAAGCCTTTGCGTAAAAGCTTGCGCACAGCGATGGATATGCTGATGACCAAGCGCAAAGCCGTTTTGACAGATGAAGAAGAGCTGCAAAGCCTGCGGGATTTGTGTGAGCACGTCCGTCAGCGTTCTTTGTCCAAATTGCCTGCATTGTTGGAGCAATTGGAAGAAAACCTGACCAAGTTGGGCGTTAAAGTCCACTGGGCGGAAACACCGGCCGAAGCCTGCCAAATCATTCACAACATCATTACCGATAAAAACGGTAAGCTGATGGTGAAAGGCAAATCTATGGTCAGCGAAGAGATTGAGCTGAACCATTATCTGCAAGACCGGGGCATCAAAGCGGTTGAGAGCGACTTGGGCGAGTTTATCGTACAAATGGCCGGCGAGAAACCAACCCATATCGTGATGCCTGCCATTCACAAGACCAAAGAGCAGGTGAGTGAGCTTTTCCATCAAAACCTCGGCACGCCGTTAACTGACGACGTGGACCAACTGACCGGCTTTGCCCGTAAAGCACTGCGCGATATTTACAGCACTGCCGACGTCGGTTTGAGCGGTGTGAACTTTGCCGTTGCTGAAACAGGCACTTTGTGTCTGGTTGAAAACGAAGGCAACGGCCGCTTGAGTACCACTGTACCGCCTGTGCACATCGCCATTACCGGTATTGAAAAAGTGGTTGCGAAACTGTCGGATGTGCCGCCTTTGTACAGCCTGTTGCCACGCTCCGCCATTGGTCAGAACATTACCACTTATTTCAATATGATTACCGGACCTCGCCGCAGCGAAGAACTGGACGGTCCTCAAGAAATGCACTTGGTACTGCTTGATAACGGCCGTAGCCAAGCGTATGCAGAAGATCAAATGCGCCGTACCTTGCAATGTATCCGTTGCGGTGCGTGTATGAACCACTGTCCGGTTTACACCCGTATCGGTGGCGCGGCTTACGGCACGACTTATCCCGGTCCGATTGGCGAGATTATCTCTCCGCATTTGTTGGGCTTGGATGCGACACGCGATCTGCCGACTGCGTGTACCATGTGCGGCGCCTGTGTCGAAGTTTGCCCGGTACGCATTCCGATTACCGAACAAATGCAACGTCTGCGCGTTGAAGCACAACGTTCGCCAACAGAAGCCGTTCCTCATCCTATCCGTGGTCAAGGCGCATCGCATACCTTCGGTGAGCAAATGGCGTGGCGTACGTTTAACGGTATTTTCAGCGGCAGTAAGGCTTATCGAGCATTCGGTTGGGCGGCTACCAAATTCCGTGCATTGACGCCAAGCAAGCAGTTAAGCTGGACCAATAACCATGTTCCGATGAAACCTGCCAAGCAAACATTGCATGAGATGATGGCAGAAAGAAAACATCAGCAAGAAAAAGCATAAGACTTGAAAATAAAACCTGGGGGATAAAAGCTTCAGGTTTTATTTTTTATTGAATAGTGCTGGTGTTGAATGACTGATAGTAATTGATTTTATTATCTTATTTTTATTTCTATTAAACAAGAGGCCGTCTGAAAATGAATTTCAGACGGCCTTTATTGCAGCACAAAGTTTAAAGCAATACTTTTTCTACGCCACCGTTATTGGCTTTTTTTACAAACTCGTCCAGCCAGTTTTCGCCGAGGATGTGTTTCGCCATTTCGATGACGATATAGTCGGCGGGCATGTCGTTGTCGTCGGCGTAGCGGCTTAGGCCTTGCAGGCAGGCGGGGCAGGTGGTGAGCATTTTGACGGGTTCGCCCTGCGGCAGTTCTTTGAGGTTTTTCTCGATTTCTTCCTGTTTGCGGAATTTGACCTGGGTGGCGATGTCGGGGCGTTTGACGGCGAACATGCCGGATTCGCCGCAGCAGCGGTCGCTTAAAACGACTTTCTGCCCCATGAGGCTGCTTGCCATTTGGGTGGCGTTCATGGTTTTGATGGGCGTGTGGCAGGGGTCGTGGTAGAGGTATTGCTGACCTTTCACGCCGTTCAGTTTCACGCCTTTTTCGAGCAGGTATTCGTGGATGTCGATGATGCGGCAGCCGGGGAAGATTTCTTCAAAGCGGTATTTTTCGAGCTGGTCGTAGCAGGTACCGCAACTGACGACGACGGTTTTGATGTCGAGGTAGTTGAGGGTGTTCGCCATGCGGTGGAAGGCGACGCGGTTGTTGGTGCTCATCTGCTCAGCTTTTGCCTTGTTGCCGCCTGCGTCCTGCGGATAGCCGCAACACATATAGCCGGGCGGCAGGACGGTTTGTACGCCGACATGCCAGAGCATGGCTTGGACGGCGAGTCCGATTTGGCTGAACAGGCGTTCGGAACCGCAGCCGGGGAAGTAGAACACGGCTTCGGCATCTTCAGGCGTGGCGGGGTTGCGGATGATGGGGATGCTTTTGTCGTCTTCGATGCCGAGCATGGAGCGCGGTGTTTTGGCGGGCACACTTTTGGGCAAAGGACGGTTGATGAAGTGGATGATTTGTTCTTTGACCGGGGCAGTGCCGACGGTGGCTTTGGGTTCAGCTTTTTGTTTTTTGGTGCCGACGGGCAGGAGTTTGCCGATTTTGTAGGCGAAGTTCTGCGCGGGAAAGCCGGTCTGTATCATGGCAGCGCGCAAGGCTTTGATGGTTTTCGGGCCAGTGGCGTTCAAAAACGCCATGCCCATCGATGCGGCGGGCGCGAAGCGTTTGTGGCCGGAATCGGCAAGGTAGTTGCGGATGGCTACGGTAACGTCGCCGAAGTCGATGTTGACCGGGCAGGGTTTGACGCAACGGTGGCACACGGTGCAGTGGTCGCCGATGTCCATGAGTTCTTCGAAGTGTTTGATGGAAACGCCGCGGCGGGTTTGCTCTTCGTATAAGAAGGCTTCGGTCAAGAGCCCCACGCCGAGGATTTTGTTGCGCGGGCTGTACAGCAGGTTGGCACGCGGGACGTGGGTGGAGCAGACGGGTTTGCATTTGCCGCAGCGCAGGCAGTCTTTGACGGAATCGGCGATGGTGCCGAGGTCTGATTTTTCCATAATCAGCGATTCTGCGCCCAACAGCTCGAAAGACGGTGTGTAGGCGTTGCGTAAGTCCGAGCCTTTCATCAGTTTGTGACGGTTGAAGGTGTGTTTGGGATCGACTTGGTTTTTGTAGTCCCAAAACGGCTGCAAATCTTCATCGGTCAGAAATTCGAGCTTGGTGATGCCGATGCCGTGTTCGCCGGAAATCACGCCGCCGAGCGAGCGGGCGAGCTTCATGATGCGTTCGACCGAACGATAGGCCGTCTGAAGCATTTGGGAGTCGTCTGAATTGACGGGGATGTTGGTGTGAACGTTGCCGTCGCCGGCGTGCATGTGCAGGGCGACGAAGACACGCCCGCGCACGGTTTTGGCGTGGATTTTGCCCAAGCCTTCGATGATTTTGGTGTCGGTTTTGCCGCTGAAGATTTCGGCGAGCGGTTTCATTACGTCTTCTTTGACGGACACGCGCAGGCGGAAATCGCGGAATGCGGTGAAACAGCTCTCGTCGTCTTTGGCTTCGGGCGCGGCATGGACGGCTGCGCCGTAGCGGGCTTTATAGTCGGCAAGCGGCGTATCGAGATTGGCGAGCAACCAGTCCCAACGCTCTTTGACAGCGGAAACGTGGGCAAGGGCGTGTTTGCCGCGTTCGCCCAAAAGTTCGGCGGTCGGCAGGTCCGTGCCCATTTTGTCGATAGGGAGTTTGCCCGAAAGGTATTGCTCCAATGCGGCGCACAGGGTGAGTTTGTTTTGGATGGAAAGCTCGATGTTGATGCGTTCGATACCGTCTGAATACTCGCCCAGCCGTTCCAGCGGAATCACCACGTCTTCGTTGATTTTAAAGGCGTTGGTGTGCTTGGCGATGGCGGCGGTGCGGCTGCGGTCGAGCCAGAAGGTTTTGCGCGCTTCGGGCGACACGGCGATAAAGCCTTCGCCGTCGCGGGCGCGGGCAAGTTCGCAGATGTGTTCGGCGGCTGCCTGTACGGCGGCTTCGTCGTCTGAAACCACGTCCGCCAGCAAGACCATTTTCGGCCGCCCCTTACCTGCCGCTTTGGTGGCGTAGCCGACGGCACGGACATAACGCCAGTCCAAATGTTCCAAACCCGCCAGCCGCACGCTGTCGTGGGCGAGCAGGAAATCGCGGATTTCGACGATAGAAGGCGTGGCGGTGGCAACTGTGCCGAAAAACTCCATACACACGGTGCGCGTGTGCTTCGGCATTTTATGCAACACGAAGGCAACGCTGGTAATGATGCCGTCCGTGCCTTCTTTTTGCACGCCGGGCAGGCCGCTCAAGAATTTGTCGGTAACGTCTTTGCCCAAACCAACTTTGCGGAATTTGTGGCCGGGGATTTCCAAGCGTTCGGTTTTAACGATATTGAGGCCGTCTGAATCCAACGTGTGCACGTCGAACACGGCGGTTTCTTCGTCGTGGATTTTGCCGAAATTGTGGTGCACGCGCTCAATGCGCAGCCATTCGCCCTGCGGGTTGACCATCTGCCAGTAGGCGAGGTTGTCCAACGCCGTACCCCACAGCACGGCTTTTTTGCCGCCCGCGTTCATCGCCACATTGCCGCCCACGCAGGATGCGTCGGCGGAAGTCGGATCGACGGCGAACACCAAACCCGCCTGATGCGCGGTTTCTTCTACCCGCCGCGTTACCACGCCCGCGCCGCAATGGATAATCGGATGTTTGCCGTTTAAACCCGCCAGTTCGACAAATTCCACGCCGCGATGCTTGTCCAGTTTTTCCGTATTGATGACCGCGCTCATGGCATCCAAAGGCACGGCGCCGCCGGTATAACCCGTACCGCCGCCACGCGGGATAATGACCAAGTCCAGCTCGATTAAGGCGCGAACTAAAGGCGCGATCTCTGTCTCGGTATCAGGATTGACAACGACAAACGGATACTCCACGCGCCAGTCGGTTGCATCGGTAACATGCGTTACGCGAGCCAATCCGTCAAACATGATGTTGTGCGGTTTGGTGATTTTGCTTAAGCGTTCCAAAATCTGATGGCGTTTTTGGCTGGTTTCATCAAAACTGCTATCAAAACGCTCGACTGCTTTTTCTGCTGCGGCAACCAAGACATCCACTTGCCGATTATCGTCGCGGCGTTTACGGATTTCATTTAAGCGGTGGCGCATTTCGCGTACCAACGCGGTGCGGCGTTTTGGGTGCTCCAGCAAGTCATCGACCAGATACGGATTGCGCACAACCACCCAAATATCGCCCAATACTTCAAACAGCATTCGTGCCGAACGTCCTGTCTTACGCTGACCGCGCAGGTCTTGCAGGATTTGCCACGCTTCGTCGCCCAACAGTCGGATGACGATTTCGCGGTCGGTATAAGAAGTATAGTTATAGGGAATTTCTCGAATACGCTGAGGGGCAGTAGTCGTGGTCATGGTCGTGTTCCGTTGATGGATGTAATGTTTTTATATTAAAGGCCGTCTGAAAAATGCAATTTCTTCTTGATGGCGTAAAGTGTTAATGTAGTGTAATTTTCGATATTTTTCAACGGAAAAGACGATAAACATTTCAATGGGAATGATTTGCAACTAGGCAATATTGTTTACAATCTTGTCGTGTAAATGGTTTTCAGACGGTCTGAGAGATTTTATCGCTTGAGTTTTTCTGCAAAACCGCTATAATGCGTTTCTTCTACGGCGGGTCTCCCCGCATGGTAATTCGGAACACCGGGTCAGGGGCGGAAGCCAGCAGCCCACTCTGATGAGCCAGTGCCGGGGGTTCGGCTCGCCACCTTATTCAAAAATGCCGGAGATAGTTAAGTCTCCGGCATTTTTCATTGTATAAAGCGTAATAAAAATAAAAAGGCCATCTGAAATCTCATTTTCAGACGGCCTTTGAGTTTATGAACCAGCTATTTATGCTTCTTCTGATTTTGTATTGGGCAAAACGCAGTTCAGGATAATGGCCAATACGGCGCACAAACCTACACCGGCAAAGCTCAAAGTACCTACTTTGATAATCATGCCGCCGATACCGGTCGTCAATACGGAGCTGACGATAACCAGATTTTTCGGCTGCATCAAATCGACTTTTGCATCAATCAATGTTTTGATGCCCAAAGAGGCGATTGTACCGAACAGCAGCAACATAATGCCGCCCATAACTGGCATAGGAATCGAAGCCAAAAACGCGTTAAACTTACCGAAAAATGCCATGAAAATCGCAAAAATTGCCGCCCAAGTCATGATGACGGGGTTGCTGTTTTTGGTAATCATCACCGCGCCGGTTACTTCACCGTAAGTGGTTACAGGAGGGCCGCCAATCAAACCAGCTACGCATACGCCCAAGCCGTCGCCGGCGAGGGTTTTGTCCAAGCCCGGGTCTTTGGTGTAGTTTTTGCCGGTCACATTACCGATGGCCATAATGCCGCCGATGTGTTCGATGGCCGGGGCGATGGCGACGGGCAACATAAACAAGGCAGCCTGCCAGTTGACTTGAGGCGTTTCAAAATGAGGGACGGCAAACCAAGGAGCTTTGATGATGGCGCTGGTATCGACCAGGCCCATGATTAGAGCCAACACATAACCGGAAGCCACGCCGATCAGAATCGGAATCAGCTTCATCATTTTGCTGCCGAAGACAGAAACAATGACGGTTACCGCAAAGGTAAAGCCGGAGAGAATCAGCGAGTCGATATAGTCGATGACCTGTTTGCCGCCTGATTGACCCATGGCCATCTTGCTGGCTTCTGAGGCAACGGACAAACCGATTACCATAATCACCGGGCCGATAACCACGGGCGGCAACAGCTTGTGTACCGCATCCAGACCGCGCCATCTGATCAATGCGGCAAAGATGAAGTACATGAAACCTGCCGCAAACAGGCCAAACATGGTAGAAGGCAGACCCCATTCTTTGACTGAATAGATGATCGGTGCAATAAAGGCAAAAGAAGAACCGAGGAAAATCGGCACTTTACGTTTGGTAACCAATTGGAACAACAAGGTGCCCAAGCCTGCGCCCAATAATGCCAAAGCCGGGTTCAGTCCCGTCAGAAGCGGCACAAGCACCATGGCACCGAATGCGACAAACAAAATCTGCGCACCGGCTACCGCCGTTTTAAGCTGATTCATAAAAGCTCCGAAGAAAATTCAAATGGCGCAGATTATACTGATTTATCCTAATTGTGAACATTTATTTACAAAAGGCCGTCTGAACATATGTAACGATGACACCTGTTCAGACGGCCTTATTCGATAGCGAATTGTTAATAACTTATCAAAATCGATTAGGAAAATTTTCAGCCGCGTGTTTCGCGCCAAACCAAATAATCGCGCAGGGGTGGCATGGGCGGATTGATGCAGTGCGGACAGATGCCGGTTGTGTCTTCATCGTCGCTGTCGATATGGTAGTCGTTTGGATCGAAGCGCACCTGCTGCATCACAGCTTGCGCCAATGCTTGTTCCTGTACGACATCAAATTCAAATTTTTCCAAAATCTCATTCAATAGGCAGATTTCGCCGTCGCTGAAAGATTCGCTGTGTTTGACAATGAGGCGTTGATAATCTTTATTGCTGATTTTTTCGTGAAGTAAATTGGTCTGGATAGTCATGATTTTATTGTTGAAATAAGATGGTTAAGGTGCGGATTATAGCGGATATCGTGTCGGCTGTTTCAAAGGGCGTCTTTAAGTTGACGGGCTTTGGCGAATGTGGGGATAAATCTGTTCAATTCAATATTGACTGCCTGAAAATCGCGGCTATCAAAAAAATCGCCGATACGTATGGTTTTTCCCTGATAATCGAAAGACCATGCACCTTGTACACATTTTTGGATACGTAAAATATTGGGGACATTGTGAATTTTTCGTTTCATACCATTTTGGTAGAGGTTTTCGTTTGGCAACCTCTGTTTCCTTCCTTGTGCAACAGGAGCTTGGGGAATATGGTCACGAGAATGCCATTCGGAGATTTCTGACAACGGGAAACTACGCCAACGCCCAATGGAAAACAAGGTATAACCATGAGACAGCGTATGGTTACGGATCTTGATGTTTTCACGTCCGAAAAGTTGCCAAAGAAGGCCGTAAACAAGTGAACCGACTAAGTAGAAAGTAAAAAGTAAAGGGATGAGAATGGCTTCTAAATTAGTGAAATAGTGCTCTTCAAGGTAAAACGGCGCGATGCATGTAAGAACAAAGGAAAACATAAGAAATACCGCGGTAAAACCGATTTCCTGCGAGTCATGTACAACACGAGCAGATACGGCAATGCCGTCGGGCATGCGTTCGATTTTATAACGCGAAGATGCCATCAATAGCCTCCTATTTTTTCAGCCTGATACGCTTTTTGCAGCGGCCTAATTTGCGCCAAGCGGGCATGATCGATTTGTTCGGCAATTAAATGGGCTTTGCCTTGTGCGCGGCACTCGGCGGCAATTTTGCCTGCATCTACTTGATTGGCGGCCTCAAGTAAGGCCAGCCAGTGTTCACGTTGCGGATAAGGCGTGTTTTCAAGATTCAGACGGCCTTGTTTGTCGGCCACGCAGACGTTTAAGGCCGTCTGAAAACGTTCGGGGCGGCGGAATGCGTCGGTTTTTTTCAAAACATTCAAAATAGTTTTACTTTTGAACTGCCCGACTTGATGGAGCATGATGTGCCAACGGCAGACGAGTTCGGCAAGCTCGGCGCAGTGTTTGGGCGCGCGCAGGCGTTGATTGACTTCGCGGACGGGTTCGACGCCGTTAAGGTCGTGTCCGTAGTGTTTCGGCAGTATATCGGCCGGTGTTTTTGCCTTGCCCAAGTCGTGCAATAAGGCAGCATAGCGTTCAGCGAGGGACAGGTTCATCTCGGCGGCTCGTTGTACAACCATCAGCGTATGAATACCGCTGTCGATTTCGGGATGATAGTCGGCGCGTTGCGGTACGCCGAAAAGGGCATCGACTTCTGGCAGTAAAACTTTGAGTGCGCCGCATTCGCGCAAAACTTCAATCATTCGGCGCGGATTTTTCTCCATCAAGCCTTTGGCCAATTCCTGCCAGACACGTTCGGCAACCAAGGCATCCGCTTCGCCGTTTTCTACCATTTGCCGCATCAGCGACATGGTTTCATCGGCAATTTGAAAACCATAACGCGCGGCAAAATGGGCGATACGCAAAATCCGCACAGGGTCTTCGGCAAAGGCAGGCGAAACGTGGCGCAGGATGCCGGCCGCCAAATCTTGTTGTCCGCCAAAAGGATCGATGATCGTGCCGTCTGAATCCTGAGCCATGGAATTGATGGTCAGGTCGCGGCGCATTAGGTCTTGTTCCAGCGTAACGTCTTTATCGGCATGAAAACTGAATCCGGCATAGCCTTTGGCAGTTTTACGCTCGGTACGGGCGAGGGCGTATTCTTCGTGGCTGTCCGGGTGGAGAAAGACGGGAAAATCCTTGCCAACAGGTTGATAGCCTTGAGCCAACATGGTTTGCGCATCTGCACCGACGACTACCCAGTCGCGGTCTTTGACGGGCAGGCCTAAAAGATGGTCGCGGACAGCGCCGCCGACAAGATAGGTTTTGATGGTTTGTGTATTCATATAAAAATCGAACGATATAAAAAGGCCGTCTGAAAAGCCGTATTGGGTTTTCAGACGGCCTGAGTCAGAACGCTATTATGACGCTTTAGGTTTGTTGCTGTCGATAATCTTCAGTCCTGCGGCGACAACAAACCATATCGTTATGCGGCATATCCTTTATAATAAGTCCATTCAAATACGGAGCGGCAAATAATGCAGACTTGGCACGAGGCAATTGGTGCGGAAAAAGAAAAGGCGTATTTTCAAACGATTTTGGAGAAGGTACGCCATGAAAGGCAGGCGGGGATAACCGTTTATCCGCCTGAACGCGATGTATTCAATGCCTTTCGGACGACTGAATTCGGAAATGTAAAAGTAGTGATTTTGGGGCAAGACCCGTATCACGGCGCGGGGCAGGCTCATGGTTTGGCGTTTTCCGTCCAGCCTGAAATTGCAGTGCCGCCGTCGCTGGTCAATATTTATAAAGAGTTGGCGACGGATATTGAAGGCTTTCAGATTCCGCAACATGGCTATTTGCAGCATTGGGCGGAACAGGGCGTGTTGCTGTTGAACACAGTATTGACTGTCCGTGCCGGTTCGGCGCATTCCCATGCGACCTTCGGTTGGGAAGCGTTTACCGATGAAGTCATCCGACAATTGGATAAGGAACGCGAGCATTTAGTCTTTATGCTGTGGGGCAGCCATGCGCAGAAGAAAGGCGCGTTTATCGACCGCAACCGTCATTTGGTGCTGACCGCGCCGCATCCTTCGCCCTTGTCGGCGTATCGCGGCTTTTTCGGTTGCAAACATTTTTCACAGGCAAACGCTTATTTGCAGGCAAATGGTTTAAAGCCGATTGATTGGCAGGTTTAAATTAAGATGAAAGGCCGTCTGAAAGCAGATTTTCAGACGGCCTTATGATTTAGTCTTAAATTGAATATTCAATCAGCTCGTTTTGAGAAAAGACATAAACCTGTTTCGGAATCAGATTTAATTCTTTGCCTTCGGCGATTTGGTAACGCGCGGCATCGCTGCCGGCCAGCGTGATATGTACGTCTTGTTTGTCGTGTTTCACCAGAATATGCGTCAATGCCCCGACGGCGTGGATTTTTTCGATTTTGGCACGAATCATCGGCGTTTCGTTTTCGGCGGCAAGCTGCCATTCGTGCGGGCGGATATAGCCGATGGCGGTTTGTTCCTGCCATTTGTATTGCGCGTCCAATTTCCATTCGAAACCGTGGTAATGCCAGATGCCTTTTTCGATGCGTCCTTCAAATGCATCGGTTTCGCCGAGGAACTCGGTAACAAAGGCGTTTTCGGGTTTGCGGTAAATGGCTTCGGCACTGCCGGTTTGCTCGATTTTGCCGTGGTTCATAACGACGATTTCGTCGGAAACTTCAAGGGCTTCTTCTTGGTCGTGCGTCACCAGAATGCTGGTTACGCCCAAGTTGTGATGGATGTCGCGTAGCCAGGTACGCAATTCTTTGCGTACTTTGGCATCCAACGCGCCGAAGGGTTCGTCCAAAAGCAGGAGTTTCGGTTCGACGGCGAGGGCACGGGCAAGGGCGATGCGTTGGCGTTGGCCGCCGGAGAGCTGGTGCGGATAGGATTTTGCCAAATGCGAGAGCTGCACGAGTTTGAGCAATTCTTCGACTTTGGTGCGGATTTGTTCTTTGGACGGGCGTTCGGACTTGGGCAATACGGTCAAACCGAAGGCGACGTTGTCAAATACGTTCATGTGGCGGAAGAGGGCGTAGTGTTGGAACACGAAACCGACTTTGCGCTCGCGCACATGCTTGGCGGTGACGTCTTGCCCGTCAAAGAGAATTTGGCCGCCGTCAGCGTTTTCCAGTCCGGCGATGATGCGCAGGAGCGTGGTTTTGCCGCAGCCGGAAGGGCCGAGCAGGGAAACGAGTTTGCCGGTGGGGACGTTGAGGTTGATGTTTTTCAGCGCGTGGAAACTGCCGAAGTGTTTGTTTAAGTTTTGAATAGTGATGCTCATGCTGCGTTCCTTTCGGCGGTGGCGAGTTTTTTGTTTTGTAATTTTGTGATGATATTTTGCACCAGCAAGGTGGCCAAGGCTAAAAGTGCCAATACGCCGGAGAGGGCGAATGCGCCGGTGAAATTGTATTCGTTGTAGAAGATTTCGACCAAAAGCGGGATGGTGTTGGTTTCGCCGCGAATGTGCCCCGATACCACGCTGACCGCGCCGAACTCGCCCATCGCGCGGGCGTTGGTAAGAATGATGCCGTAGAGCAGCGCCCATTTGATGTTGGGCAGGGTAACGCGCCAAAACATCTGCCAACCGTTTGCGCCGAGTATCAAAGCAGCCTGTTCTTCACTGTCGCCTTGCGCCTGCATTAAAGGGATGATTTCGCGCGCAACAAAAGGGAAAGTAACGAACAGCGTCGCCAAAATAATGCCGGGGATGGCGAAGATAATCTGTATGCCTTGCGCTTCGAGCCAGCCGCCCAACGCCGTGTGCGCGCCGAACAATAAGACGAACATCAAACCGGCCACCACGGGCGATACGGAAAACGGCAAATCGAGCAGGGTAGTCAGCAACTGCTTGCCGCGAAAATCAAAACGGGTCAGCAACCACGCCATCGCCACGCCCAATACGGCATTGACGGGAACGACAATCAGCGCGGTAATCAGCGTCAATTTGATGGCAGACCATGCTTCGGGATCGGTCAGAGATTGCAGGTACAAATCCCAACCGCCTTTTAAGGCTTCATAGAATACGGCAACCAAAGGTACGACCAGCATCAGCAGCAGAAAGCCCAAGGCGGTAGCGGTCAGCAATACGCGCAGCCAACGCGGTTCGCTCAAGTTTGGATTGGTGGAATGGGTTTTCATGGTAGGGTAGTCTCGATTTATTCTTGTATCTGTTTGGGCCGTCTGAAAAATGTTTGCTTGATGTTTCAGACGGCCTGTTGTTTGTTAAACCCTCGCTCCGGCGCGGCGGCTTAAAGTCCATTGCATAATGTTTAAAATCAGCAAAATGACAAACGAAATCATCAGCATAAACAGAGCGACGGCAGATGCGCCCTGAGCATCGTATTGCTCCAGCTTGCCGGTAATAATCAAGGGTAGGATTTCAGACACCATCGGAATATTGCCCGCGATAAAGATGACCGAGCCGTATTCGCCGGTAGAGCGGGCAAACATCATGCCTGCACCGGTCAACAGGGCCGGCGTGATTTCAGGCAAAAGGACGCGGCGGAACGTAGTCCAACGGCTTGCGCCCAAAGTTGCCGCCGCTTCTTCATACTCGCCCGACAATTCTTCCAATACCGGCTGCACAGCGCGGACGATAAAGGGCAGGCTGACGACAATCAGCGCAATCCAGATGCCGGTAGGCGTAAAGGCGATTTTGATGCCCAAAGGCTCGAAAAAACGACCTATCCAGCCATTGGGCGCGTACAAGGTTGCCAACGCAATGCCTGTTACCGCCGTCGGCAGCGCAAACGGCAAATCGACCAAAGCGTTTACTAATCCTTTGCTCGGAAATTCATAGCGCACCAATACCCAGGCAACCAATGTACCGAATACGATATTGGTCAACATCGCATAAAATGACATTCGCAAGCTCAGCCAGACAGCCGCCAAGACATTGGGTTCGGTAATCGTGTTCCAAAATCCGCTCCAGCCGATTTCCGCCGCTTTGGCCGCCATCATGGCAAACGGCAAAACCACCAAAAGCGACAGGCATAAAACCGTCAAACCCAGGCTGAGTTTGAAACCCGGCAATACAGAAGGCGTTTTGAGTAACAACATAATGGCAACCGTCAAAATTTAATACGCGCTTACTTTAACAAGGCCGTCTGGAAACTGGAAAGAATGCTTTGTTTGGTATAAAGACGATTTTGTTATATTGAAGACATGAAAAGGCCGTCTGAACAATCATATTTCAGACGGCCTTGCTGGTGTGGTAGTAAGTATCAATAGGCAACAGGATCTTGAGAGGCAGGTTGGCGTTGCGCTGCGTCGTAGTTTTCCTGAGCTGAGCGGACAGCTTTTTCCAAACCGTTGATCCGTTCGAGATAGCGAGCATAGTTGCGTTCATTGCCATAACGCACTTTTTTGCCTTCTTCCAAATTTTTCTTGGCGGTATCTAAAGCACGCTTGGCTGCGCCGACATCAGCCGGATTGACAGGGGCGACAGCTTCTTCCACTTGCTCGGTTTTGCTGGGGGAAGTCGGCGTTGTCGGTGTTGAAACAGGCGCAGAAGTATATACGGATGGTTTGCCGATATTGCTGGCTTTGCAGTTTTTGCCGCCGGCTTGGGTATAGACTTTGCGACCGGCAGAATCGGTACATTCAAAAATAGGCGCGGCGGAAACCGCAGTTGTCAAAGTGAGCAGTAATGTGCTGATCCAGATTTTGTTCATTTTTATTTTTCCTTAAAACCATTTCCACCAAACAAACAAAGCCGCAATCATGATGATGTTGGTGAAGAGGATGGGTTTCCACTGTCTGGGCGCGCGCCGTAATTCAGTGCCAGAACGCGTGCGGCGGATATAGAAAAACGGGCTGAGCAGCATGGAAGCGGCGCATACCAAAATAATCACGGCGTAATAGATTTTGTGCGTTTCCATATCGTTTCTCCGTTTCAGACGGCCTGAAAGGCTGCCTACAACGCATTTTTGCGCGAAGCGTTGCCTATTTTTATCTTGCGTCAGGTATTGGGGGCATTTGCCATAGCCTCAATCCTGAGGTCTTTGCAAAAATATGCTACAATCGCGTCCGATTATAACATTCTATTTATAAAGGTTTTACGAATAATGATTTCTACCAACGGCATCACCATGCAGTTCGGCGCGAAGCCGCTGTTTGAAAACGTATCCGTCAAGTTCGGCGAAGGCAACCGCTACGGCTTGATCGGCGCGAACGGTTCGGGCAAATCCACCTTCATGAAAATCCTCGGCGGCGATTTGGAACAGACTGCGGGCGAAGTCGCGATTGAAAACGGCGTACGCTTGGGTAAATTGCGTCAAGACCAATTTGCCTACGAAGACATGCGCGTGCTGGACGTGGTGATGATGGGGCACACCGAAATGTGGGCGGCGATGACCGAACGCGACGCGATTTACGCCAACCTCGAAGCCACCGAAGACGATTACATGAAAGCCGCCGAACTGGAAGCCAAGTTCGCAGAATACGACGGCTATACCGCCGAAGCGCGCGCCGCCGAACTGTTGAGCGGCGTAGGCATTTCCGAAGATTTGCACAATGCGACCATGGCGGAAGTCGCCCCGGGCTTCAAGCTGCGCGTATTGCTGGCGCAAGCCCTGTTCTCCAAACCTGATGTGTTGTTGCTTGACGAGCCGACCAACAACTTGGACATCAACACCATCCGCTGGCTGGAAGGCGTGTTGAACCAATACGACTCCACCATGATCATCATCTCGCACGACCGTCACTTCTTGAACGAAGTCTGCACACACATGGCGGATTTGGACTACAACACCATCACCATCTATCCGGGCAACTACGACGACTACATGCTCGCTTCTGCCCAATCGCGTGAGCGCGCCCTGAAAGACAACGCCAAAGCCAAAGAGAAACTGCAAGAGCTGCAAGAGTTTGTCGCCCGCTTCTCCGCCAACAAATCCAAAGCCCGTCAGGCAACCAGCCGTCTGAAACAGGCAGACAAAATCAAATCGGAGATGGTCGAAGTCAAACCTTCTACTCGTCAAAACCCATATATCCGTTTTGAAGCCGACGAAAAAGCCAAGTTGCACCGTCAGGCTGTGGAAGTTGAAAAACTGGCCAAACGCTTTGAAACCCAGTTGTTTAAAAACCTGAACTTCATCCTTGAAGCAGGCCAGCGCCTCGCCATCATCGGCCCGAACGGCGCGGGTAAATCTACCTTGCTGAAACTCTTGGCCGGCGCATACAACCCCGAATATTCAGACGGCCTGCTGCCGGACGAAGGCACCATCAAATGGGCGGAAAAAGCCAGTGTCGGCTACTATCCGCAAGACCATGAAAACGACTTCGACGTCGATATGGACCTGAGCGAATGGATGCGCCAATGGGGTCAGGAAGGCGATGACGAACAAGTCATCCGCGGCACTTTGGGCCGCTTGCTCTTCGGCAGCAACGATGTCGTGAAAAAAGTGAAGGTTCTTTCCGGTGGCGAAAAAGGTCGTATGCTTTACGGAAAACTGTTGCTGTTGAAACCCAATGTCTTGGTTATGGACGAACCGACCAATCACATGGACATGGAAAGCATTGAATCCTTGAACATGGCGCTGGAAAAATACAACGGCACGCTGATTTTCGTATCACATGACCGTCAGTTTGTATCTTCGCTGGCTACCCAAATCATTGAATTGGATGGCAAAGGCGGATATGAACACTACTTGGGTGATTACGAAAGCTATCTGGAGAAAAAAGGAGTTTTGTAAGGAAACAATATGAATGCACATCTTAAAAAACTACTACAAAACCTGCTTGCGCTAATCGTGTTGCCTATACTGGGCTGGTACATTACGCTTGGAGACGCTGTAAATGTTGTCGACACTGAACATGCTTCTCGCAAAGGCCGAGCAGTGGCTTGGTTATTTAATGAGTTTGGCGCAACCGGTGTTTGGGGCTTTTTAGGCATAATTTGGATTGCCTGCCTGATTTTAGCCATTCGTTCATACCAAGCATGGCAGAAGAATAAGTCGCAGTAAGTCAAGGTTTCAGGTAGCCTAAATGTAAGTTAACGCGTAGTAGATACCCACATAATTTATCAGATTAGATGACAAAGGTGGACATAAAACGGGCGATTGAGAAAGCTATCTGGAGAAAAAGGGCTTAGTTTAAGCTCATATTGATAAGCTATTAAGGTATTGAAATGCTGTCTGAAAATCTTTATGTTTTCAGACGGCATTTTTTTCTTTATCAAACTTAATAATAGATTACTGAACTTTTATGCTAATTTTATGACTAATAGGAGCTTATATCGGAGATTAATTTAAAAATACAATATTTTTGAAGGAATATATCAAATGGTAGACCTTAAAACTGTAGTACCAAACGCTTCCCAATATGGTGCAAAACTTGCCTACACGACTTACGAGGCAGAACAAGGTAAGTTGAAGAACGGTATTTTTGAGAACCACTCTTCTTCTAAAGAAGCAGAACGCGCAACTGCCCGTGAAGCAAGCGGTCAGGCATATGTTGATTTGCCAACTAATGCATCTGTGTCATTTATTGCACAAGCAGATGCCAATGCTGTAACCATCCGTTATACCGTTCCTGACGGTGAAAGCGGTAAAGTAGAAGTCAAAGTCAATAATACAGTGATCGGTACTTTGGATTTATCTTCCAAATCCAACTGGCAATATTTGGATAACTACAAATATCATCCGGATGGCGATATTAAAGTTCATGATACACCCGCGGCAGATAGGCTTGCCCGCTTCCAATTTGACGAAGTCAGTCAATTATTTAAAGATGCCCATATCAATAAAGGAGATACAGTTACCATCACTAATCTCGACAGCACACCCGTAGGCATTGACTTGGTTGATTTGGAAAAAGCACCGGATGCCATTAGACAGCCTGAAAATAGTGTCAGCATTACTGATTTCGGCGCAATTGCCAATGACGGCTCGGATGATTACCAGGCATTTATGAAGGCAGTAGAAGCCGCAAAAAATACAGAATATAAAACTGTTTATATCCCCGAAGGCCAATTTGATTTTTCACGACCGATTTCTCTTTATGTTCCTGATGGTATTAAGATTACCGGTGCAGGGCAATGGCACACCAAGTTACATTTTTTGAATACAGAAGCTGCTGAATATGATAAAAACGGTAATTATGTCAAAGGTGGTGGAGGTATTGATTTCGTATCTGGTAGTAACAATATAGATTTGGGTAATCTCTCCATGGATTCAAATCTAAACTCAAGATATGATGAGAAAGCCAATTACAAAGGCATATCCGGTACTTTAGGTACTGGCTCTTCTATTCACGATATCAAAATCGAACATTTTGAAGCTGGCGTATGGATTGGAGATTATTCTCAAAACAAACCTTTAAATTACACTGATGGTTTGACTATCTCCAATGCCACTATTCGTAATAACTTTGCAGACGGCGTTAACTTTGCCCAAGGTACCAGCAATTCCACCGTTATCAATTCCAATATCCGCGGCAATGGTGATGATGGCTTAGCAACATGGTCAAGTCATCATGAGAATACCAATGCCCATGTTGCTGAAAATAACCACTTTTTAAACAATACCGTTGAATTAGGCTGGCGTGCGGCAGGTATTGGTATCTTTGGCGGCAAAGGTCATGAAGTAGCCAATAACCTTATTAAAGATAATGCCAATTGGGGTGGCGTACGCTTAAACACTGTATTCAAAAACAGCCATAATTTTGATTTCAATGATACGGGTATTTCCGTTCACGATAACTTACTGGTAAACAATGGGACTAATGCGGACACATATGGTCGTGTTAAAGGTTCTATCGATTTGGAAGAAGGCAGGGATTATGCTACTCCCAAAAAAGATATTTTGGGAGAACTCAACAATATCAAAATTGAAAATAACACTATTGTGAATAATCTTTCCGATCAAGAAATTACCAAAACCCGTAATCCTAAAGAAGGTAATATTCCAGAGTCTGTAAACGAGACTACATTGACCATCGAAAATAATCACAGCCTTTCGGTAGCAGAAAATAATTCTGCAAAAAATGTAGCGGAAGTAGATGATCACAGTCTTACCCAAGCCTCACTTCATTTAGGTGCTGATAATATCATCACAATTACAGACAGCAGCCATGCTCTTGTCAGCGGCGGCGATGGCAATGACCGTATCAGAGGCGGTTTGGGCAATGATACGATTAACGGTGATTCAGGTAATGACATTATTTTTGGCTATGATGGAGACGATCGTCTCAATGGCGGTATGGGTAATGATTCTATACATGGAGGCAATGGCAACGATACTTTATGGGGCGAAAGTGGCAATGACCGTTTGAATGGCGGCGATGGTAACGACGTTTTGTTCGGCGGACAAGGAACCGATTACTTGGTAGGCGGCAAGGGTGCCGATACTTATGTTTTCAGCCTTGGAGAAGGTAAGGATACGATTGTCGATAATGTGGGCGAACATAATGCACTGCAATTTGGCCAAAATATTTCTGTTAATGACCTGCATATTGATGCCATTACTGATGTTCGAGGCAATATCGATTGGAAAATTACCATCAAGGGATCAGAAGGGGACAGCATAACCATCAATGACCAATTCGTTTCCGGTAACACTAACGATGCCGTGATTGATACTTTCCGTTTCGATAAAGGTACATTGAGCTTGCAAGAGTTGATGGGCAGGTTGTCAGGCAACGGCAATATCAATAATTTGTCAGCCGTCAATACGCATACTGAGCGCATGAGCTACTCGTCTGTCGATACGGTTGATGTTCACGATGACACAGCATCTACCGCTAACGCTGGAATCATCTAAATTAGCTGTCTTTTAGGCTGAATAAAGGCCGTCTGAAAACTAGAAAATAGGTTTCAGACGGCCTTTTTGTGGCTTATCTTGTTTATTGTTGGTTGTTTAGGAAGGATTAACTGAATAAACCTTTAAACCACAACACAATCGCGTCCCACATACGGCGCAACCAGCTGCCTTCTTCCACGCCGGTCAGGGCGACGACGTCTTTTTCGGCAATGATTTTGCCGTCTTTCATGACTTTCAGCTTGCCCAATACTTGGCCTTTTTCAATCGGGGCGAGGACAGGCTGAAGTGTTTCTAAGATTGGTTTGACGTTTTTGCCGGTATCGTGGGGGATGGTAATGTAAACATCGTCCAAGAAACCGATGTCTACGGCTTTGGTGCTGCCTTTGTAAACTTTGACTTGGGAAATTACTTCTCCGCCGTTATAAAGTTTGGGCGTATCAAATGCCTGCAACGCCCAGTTGAGCAGTTTGCTGCTTTCACTGGCGCGCGCTTCGGTAGATTCTGCACCGGCAAGGATGGAAACAATACGGCGGTTGTTGCGTTTGCTGGAAGCGGCAAGGTGATAGCCTGCGCCTTCAGAATAGCCGGTTTTCAAACCGTCGATACTGCTGTCGCGATAGAGGAGAAGGTTTCGGTTGGGCTGCTCGATATTATTGTATTTGAAAGATTTGTTTGCAAACAAAGGATAGTATTTCGGATAGTCGTTGATCAGTGCGGCTGCCAAAATGGCCAAGTCGCCAACGGTTGAAACATGGCCGTTAGAAGAAATGCCGGTCGGGTTGTTGAAGTGGGTGTGCTTCATGCCCAAGCGTTTGGCTTCTTCATTCATTTGTTTGACGAATTCGTCGATAGAGCCGTTGCCGATGGCTTCGGCAAGGGTAATGGCGGCATCGTTGGCCGATTGGATGGTTGTACCCTTAATCAAGGAGCTGACGCTGACAGGTACTTTGGGGTCGAGGAACATACGCGAACCTTCGACCTTCCATGCGGTATTGGAAACGGTCAGCATTTGGCCTGCCTCAAGCGTACCGTTTTCCAGTGCTTTAAAGGCAAGGTAGGCGGTCATCATTTGCGTCAACGCGGCTGGCTCGATAGGCGTGTCGGCATTGTTGGATGCCAAGGTTTGCTTGCTGTGCAGGTCGGTAACGATATAGGCAGTCGCCGCAATTTCCGGAGGCGTTGTCGGGCTGTTGATGCTGTGCAGCAGCGGCTGCGTTTGAGCCTCGCTTTGTACGGCAGGTGCGGATGCAGCTGGGTCGGCAGCGAGGGCAGGAGTATTCAGGAGGGCAGCAAAAATTAAGCTAAGTAGCGTTTTTTTCATCATTATTTGTGGATTTGAATATGAGTGGATACTGTTATGAAGCAAACAGTTTGGCATATTAAATAGATATTAAGCGGACATTATACCGTCTCATTTAGGCTTTGCTAAGATTTTTCTTGCCTTCAGACGGCCTCAGGGGTATGGTTTTAACTTTTTCCTCCGGTCGATTTGACCGAATTGTAATTTATTTCCGAACACTAAAATACCATGAACCATTCCCTTCCTCTTTCTGATTATCTAACCCGTATTTTGACCGCTTCCGTTTATGATGTGGCCGTAGAAACGCCTTTGGATTTGGCACGCAGTCTGTCAGGCCGTCTGAACAATCAGGTTTTGCTCAAGCGCGAAGATTTGCAGCCTGTGTTTTCATTCAAAATCCGTGGTGCATACAACAAAATGGCGAAGCTGCCGAAAGAAGCCTTGGATTGCGGCGTGATTGCAGCAAGCGCGGGCAACCATGCGCAGGGTGTGGCTTTATCGGCGCAGTATTTGGGTTGCCGCGCCGTCATTGTAATGCCGGAAACAACGCCTAAAATCAAAATTGACGCGGTAAAGAGCCGAGGCGGCGAAGTGGTATTGAAAGGCGTGTCTTACAACGATGCCTATGATTATGCGATGGAGTTGGCAGAAAAGGAAAAACTGACTTATATCGCGCCGTTTGATGATCCTGATGTGATTGCCGGTCAGGGAACCATCGGCATGGAAATCCTCCGTCAACACCGTAATATCAATGCGATTTTTGTCCCGATTGGCGGCGGCGGTTTGGCAGCAGGTGTAGCGGCGTTTATCAAACAAGTTTGCCCTGAAATTAAAGTGATTGGCGTGCAAACCGATGATTCTTGCTGTATGAAGCAATCGATCGAGGCTGGGGAAATCGTACATTTGAAAGATGTCGGTCTGTTTTCAGACGGCACGGCAGTTAAAGTGGTGGGCGAGGAAACCTTCCGCCTGTGTAAAGAGCTGTTGGACGAAATTATTACGGTCAATACGGATATGTTGTGCGGCGCGATTAAAGATATTTTTGACGATACGCGCAGCATTACCGAGCCTGCGGGCGCATTGGCCCTAGCCGGCCTGAAGGCTTACGTTGCGAAAAACAATATCCAAGGTCAAAACCTGGTTGCCGTTACCAGCGGCGCCAATATGAACTTCCACCGCCTGCGCCATGTTTCAGAACGCAGTGAGCTGGGCGAAGGCAACGAAGGTATTTTTGCCGTTACCATTCCCGAAGAAAAGGGCAGCTTCCTGAAGTTTATCAATTTGTTGGGAAGCCGGAACATTACTGAGTTCAACTATCGCTACGGCAGCGATAAAAATGCGCATATTTTTGTCGGCTTGCAAACCGCCGGTGCGCAAGACTTGGCCGTCATCAGTGAACAACTGACTGAAGCAGGCCTGCCCAATGTCGATTTGACCAATGATGAAATCGCCAAAATCCATATCCGTTACATGGTCGGTGGCCGTACGGAAAAAGTAGCCAACGAACGTTTGGTCAGCTTTGAATTTCCTGAACGCCCGGGTGCGTTGTCCCGTTTCTTGAACCATATGCGCGCCGAATGGAATATTACTTTGTTCCATTATCGCAATCATGGTGCGGACTACGGCCGTATTTTGGTCGGTATCGATGTACCTGAAAGCGACAATGAAGCCTTTGCCGACTTCTTGGAGAGCTTGGGTTATGTTTATAAAGAAGAAACCGATAATCCGGCTTATAAACTTTTCTTGGCTTAATCAGTAAGATAAAAGGCCGTCTGAAATTTTTCAGACGGCCTTGTGTTTTATGTTCGGCTTTATTTCTTACGGAACACCAAGTCCCAAACGCCATGACCCAATCGTTTGCCTCGGGCTTCAAATTTGGTTTCAGGACGATAATCGGGCGTAGGGGCGTAATCGGCAGCCGTGTTTTGCAAAGCATCGAAACTGCTCAAAACTTCCAGCATTTGCACGGTGTATTCTTCCCAGTCGGTCGCCATATGGACATAGCCGCCGCTTTTGAGTTTGGGCAGCAGCTTTTCAACAAACGGCACTTGTACCAAGCGGCGTTTGTTGTGACGTTTTTTGTGCCAAGGGTCGGGGAAGAAAATATGAATGCCGTCTAAAGAACCGTCTTCCAGCATCTTTTCCACTACTTCCACCGCATCATGACGCATTACGCGGATGTTGGAAATGTGTTCCTCCTCAATCAGTTTCAAGATATTGCCCACGCCCGGGCCGTGAACATCAATCGCTAAAAAGTCGGTATTGGGCAGACGTTTGGCGATTTCCACCGTTGCAACACCCATACCGAAACCGATTTCCAAAACTTTAGGGTTGTCCCGTCCAAAAGTGCGGTTCAAATCCAAAGGGGCTTCTTGGAAGTCCACACCAAATTGCGGCCACATCGTATCGATGGCGCGCTGTTGGGCAGCGGTCATATGGCCTTGGCGCAAGACGAAACTGCGGATGCTGCGTTTGTGTTCTTCAGGAACGGTATTTTCGGGTGTATTTTCTGGAATGTTTTCGGACATGTTGTTTTAAATCAGTGAGAAATCAAATAAAAAGGCCGTCTGAAAGAATCAGACAACCCTGCATATAAATCGGCGTGATTATAGCGAATAAACGCTTTTCCTGAAACCTTTTAAAAAGAAGGTTTCAGACGGCCTGATTAAGACAATACCGGTTGCGGTACTTTGTGTTGCACCGCATAAACCGCTGCTTGGACGCGGCTGCTTAGGTTCAACTTGCGCAACAGGTTTTGCACATGCACTTTGACGGTTGACTCTGCCAGATTCAAATGGCGGGCAATGATTTTGTTGCTGTGTCCGGCGGCAAGATAGCCCAAGATTTCCATCTCACGCGGGGTCAGTTGCTCCAGCAGATGGTCGGAGCGGGAAGGAGATGGAGAAATCAGCGATTGCACCAAGCGGCTGGTCATTTCTGGAGAGAATACATTGTCGCCATCGACGGCTTTGCGGATGCTTTCCAACAGGAAGTCGGCATTGATGTTTTTCAGCAAAAAGCCTTTTGCACCCATACGCATACATTCGGTCAAATCATCGCTGTCTTCGGAAACAGTCAGCATGATGACGGTTAGTTGCGGATTGATGCTCAAAATTTGAGCCAGTGCTTCGCGGCCGTTCATGACCGGCATATCCAAGTCCAGCAAGACCACATCAGGCTTGAGCTGCTCAACCATTTTTACGCCGGCCAGGCCGTCTGAAGCTTCGCCGATGACTTCAAAATCAGGCTGGCGGGAGAGCAGGGCTTTGATGCCACTGCGAAATAGGGTGTGGTCGTCAATAAGGGTAATTTTAATCGTCATGATGCTGTTCTCATTTGTTGCGGCAAAGTCAGCATAACCGCCGTACCTTGCCCAATCTGTGATGTAATGGCCAATTCTGCGTTAATCCGTTGGGCCCGTTCCTGCATAATGCCCAAGCCGACATGTTCGCCTGAAGGCCGGTTTGATAGGTGTTCTTTATTAAAGCCTGCGCCGTCGTCCCGAATCGTCATGACAAAATCGCCGTGGTTGGCAATTTCGACGCTGACATGTTGCGCACGCGCGTGCTTCCGGATATTGGACAGGCTTTCCTGCAAGATGAAGATGATTTGCAAATGCTCATCATAATTCAAAGCCTGTCCGTCGTCCTGCCATTTTAAATCAACTGGAATACCGGTTTGTCGTTCAAAACGCGCCAGCAGCGATTCTACCGCTTCAGGGAAATCTTTATTACTGATTTTGGTGCGGAAATTCATCAGAAGCTCGCGGACGTCTTCATAGCATTCCTGCACGCCGTCTTTAATGAAGCTGATGTTTTCTTCAGCCTGCTCGCGTTGGTTTGAAGCAAACGCGCTTTCCAACATTTGCACCTGCAAATTCAAAAAGGTCAGGGCTTGTGCAATGCTGTCATGCAAACCTTGTGCAATCAAGTTGCGTTCCTGCAAGACGGCAAGCAGGCGGCGTTCTTGTTCCATGCGGTTGTTGGCGATAGAAATGCCCAGCTGCCCGCTTAAAGTCTGCAACAATTTTTCGTCTTGCTCATTGAGCATATGGCCGTCTGAAAAATACAGGGCCAATACACCGAGCTGTTCGTCTTGATAAACGATTGGGAATTCTACATGATTTCCCTCTTCGGTTTCACCGACACTTGCCGCCAAGTCAGAGCGTTTGCGTTCTTCATCGGAAAGATATACCGTACCGCCCAAAGCGGAAAACGCCGGCAGAATCTGAGCCAAAAATTCTTCTGCGGCCTGTTGCGGCGTAAAGGTTTGGTGCAGATTGCGCGTGGTTTGGTAGAGCAGGGTCAAATCACGGTTTTGCCGCGCCAAGTCTTGGGTTTGTTGGGCAACCTGTCCTTCTAAATCCGTATAAAGCGTTTTCAGACGGCGGCTCATTTGGTTGAAGCCCTTGCTGACTTGGGCGAATTCACGAATTTGGTCTGTATCGATTTGTACCCCGAAACGACCTTCGCTGATGGTTTCTACCCCGTCGCGCAATTTTTCCAGCGGCCGGATGATCCACGAATAATGCCAAACAATCATCAAGCCGGCGGCCACTAAAATCATCAGCATCATCGCCATTTGAAAACGGCGCAGCCACAAAGTATTTTGCTCGTTGGCGTTTTCCATCGCTTGTAAAAACAGCTCGATATTGCCGGCAAAACGGTATAGGCCGATTTGGGTCGGCCGTTCGTAATGTTGCAAAGAAGGCTTGATGTTGGATTCCCAATCAATCAACAGCATCGATTGGATCAAATCGTAAGCCAGCGGCATTTGTGACGGAATCAGCGGATGAATGGCATCGCTTTGCGTTACATTGGCCAGCGTACGTTCAAATTCTTTGATTTGGTTGTCAATTTGCGCATTGGGCGTACGGACGCTTGCCATATAAGCCAAACGATACACCTGCATTTTCAAGCTGCCCGCATCTTCAATCGTTTTAGCCGCGCTTTCTAAACGCCAAGAAAGCAGCAGGGTAAAGGCAATCGATAAAAAAGCCGAGCCGACCCATAACACAGTCAGTAGTTTTAAACGCGAGGACAGGCTCAGGCCGTCTGAAGATCCGGAGAATAAACGCATAAAGCACGCAGGAAGACTAATCCGATAATCTTATAAAAATATCATTCTTTCGGCCTATAAACAACCTGTCTAAAATAATTGTATGGTTATGATAAGAAAAAACAGGGGTTTAATGTAAAATCATGTTATGATAAAATTCATCTTAAGTGAATTAAATCACAAAATCAGGTTTCAGACGGCCTGAAGCCTTAAAACTTATTCCATAAATACAACATCTCGAATAACACTTACACACTCTGCTTTGCAAAGGACTACCAAAATGAAAATTTTTGCACTGATATTGGCCGGCGGGCAGGGAAGCCGGATGGGAGGTGTCGATAAAGGGTTGGTGCAGTGGCACAACAAAGCCTTGATAGATCATGTTATCGAAAAAATCCGCCCGCAAGTCAGTCATATCGCCATCAGTGCCAACCGCAATCTCGAATCCTACGCCCAACGCAGCGCGCACGTTTTCTCCGATGCGCGCCAATGGCAACATTACGGCCCTTTAGCCGCCTTGTGTACTGCCGCCAACGATTTACAAATTGCTACTGCCGATTGGCTGCTCATCGTATCTTGCGATATGCCGCGGTTGCCGGAAAATTTGGTGTCCCAATTTGAAACCATCGCGCGGCGCACGCCATTGTGCAATGCGTTTTATGTAGAGACCTCTGCCAGGCCGCATTACAGCGTGATGTTTATCCGACCGCAAATCCTACAAAGCACCGTGCCATACCTTTATTCAGGAATGCGCAGCATCCGAGGTTGGCTGCAGCAACAGCGCGCGAGGGTTGTCCATTTCCCTCATGAGCAGGATTTTATCAGCTACAACACGGAAAATGATTTGGCTCAGCCTTTGTAGTTGGGTAGGTAAGGGGACTAATATTCAGATAGGAATACGTCATTTGATGATGCTTAAAAATCTTTCAATAGGTAATAACTATCTTGTAATTAGTTCCCTTAGAAATTCATCAATCCGTATATTTAAATAAAATATACGTTCTTCGTTAAAATAAACTTTGGCTTTTTCCCTATCGACTGTAGCTTTTAGGTCATTTAGTCTGCCTAAGTCCAAATTTTCGCTGGTATATTTTCTTGCCAACAGTGCACGTAGCAAATCTCCATCCAGCCCTAAACCTTTAATTACTTTTAGCACCTTATCATTGGCATCTTTTTGTTTGTACGTGGTGATGTAATCACTTAATGCTAAATTTGGATCAAGCTTGATATCGCCGGATTGCACATCGTGCAAAAACAACTCAGCAAATTTTTGATCTTCTTTAGAAAGCGTAGCAAAAGAGTGGTGTAGCTCCTCAAGTGCAGCAGCTTCTTCTATGCCGCCGATGGTTTTAAGCCATTTTTCAAAACGGGCATTCATATAATTTTGATCAATTTTATCGGTTTCGATTTCGTTGATGTGCGAACGCAAATCAAACGGCACATCATCGCTACCGCCACCATTGCCTGAACTTTCTTTAAACAAATCTTTATAACGAGCCAGCAGTTTATCGTAAGTCTCTTGATCAAAATTGAGTGTGGCAGTGATCACGCTGTCATCTTCCTGTACCACGTCATAGCTTAATTTTTCCCAAGAAAAGCCCAAGAGCCGAGCAGCTTGTAAGTGCTCATTGAGCTGATTGAATAGTTTGACAAACTTTGCGCATGAGGTTGTGTCATCAGGATTTTTTGAAAAATCTTCTAATCCTGCCCATTTGAAAATATCGGCAATATCGGCAAAGCAGACATTCATTTTGTCGATAACCTTATCTAAATTATCGACAAACAGCCCCATTGGGCGGTCGCCCGAATAAAGTTTTACGGCTCGCTCAATATTGCGTTGCATCGTATGCGGCTTGCGGTAATAGCGGATTAAACCAAAAGGCTTATCGGTTTTGTCGCATACGCGGTTAGTACGGGAAAACGCCTGAATCAAGTTGGCGTAATCCAAAATTTTGTCTAGATAGAGCGTATTGAGCCATTTGCTGTCAAAGCCTGTCAGCATCTGATCGACCACAATCAACAAATCCAGCTGCTCGTCGGGCTTGATTCTCTTATACGCATTGATATGCGACAACCTATCCGACAAATCCGTTTTAAATCGGGAATAAGTGGCGTAGCCGAAATTTGTGTGGAACTGGGCGTTGTAATCTTTCAAAATTTCGGCAATCCATATTTCCTTATCGTTGCCTTGCCCATCGTTAAGAATATTCGGATCGAAAAGGGCGGTCAGTTTCGGCCAGGGATTTTTAGCTTCCTCAGGATCTTTGGCTTCCTCAGAATTTTTGGCTTCCTCAGCAATTCTGATTTTCTCAGCAATTTTGGCTTTAATTAAGCGATAATAATTGACCGCTTCGGGAATAGAGCTGGTGGCAAAAATGGCATGATATTTTTTGCCTTGGCTGAGGCGTCGCCAATTATCCAGCATGTCGTCGATCACTGCATTCACATGTTCCGGCGTTTGATATTGCACATTGGGTATATAATCTTCAATGCCTTTTTGATATTTGCCGTCTGAAGTATATTCTCCCGCCATCGGCACATCATTCATAAATTGATTGTAGATTTTTTTCTTTTGATCATCGGCAAATACTTCGCTTTCATCTGTTGCTTTGGCTTCTTGCAAAGCGACAGTTCTGCGTAAATCGCTGTCTTTAAAGGTACGGATATGGAAGGGGTGAAAGCCCAGCACATTTTCATCGCGAATGCCGTCTGCAATCGAATAGCGGTGCAATTCATTGCCGAAAACCGTGGCAGTGGTTGAATTTCTCTTAGCGTTTTCTTCTTCAATCGGCGTGCCGGTAAAGCCGAAGAAAATCGCATTGGGGAAGGTGTGCTTAATGGTGAGCAACATATCGCCAAAAGTAGTACGGTGGGCTTCATCAACGATAAACACCAAACGTTTACCACTGATTTGCTCGATATCAGCCTCATTTACCCCTTCTTCCGCCTTGATATTACTCATTTTTTGAATGGAGGTAACGATTAAGCGGTCGCGGTCTTGTTTGCTTTTCAGCTTGGCGAGCAAAATGGCGGTGTTTTCCGTTGCCTGCACATCATCTTTACTATCAGCAAAATTCTGATATTCCTCCAGAGATTGCTTGCCCAGCTCAATACGGTCGAGCAAGAAAATCACCTTATCCGCATCTTTGCGACGGCTGATTAACTGCGCCGATTTAAAACTCGACATCGTTTTGCCCGAGCCTGTGGTATGCCAAATATAGCCGCCGCGCTGATTGCCCGAAGTCCAATCTGTTTTTGCCACCGTGTCGGCAATTTTGTTGACTGCATAATACTGATAGCTGCGCAACACTTTCAGCTGCTCGTCTTTCGCATCGGCAATGGTGTAATCGCCGATAAACTGGTGCGCCATCGGAATCGAGAGGAAATGCGTCGCCACCTTATCCCAATCGTTCATATACACATTATTGAAATCCGCCCAACGGAAATAAAACGCAGGATTTAATGGACCGCCGGTATTGGCAAAATAGCGGCATTCTTCCGGCGTCATCGCCACAAACACCTGCACCAGGCTAAAAATGCCCGAAAATGCGCCCGCCTTATGGTATCGCTCGATTTGATTGGTCGCTTGGCTAATCGGCACGCCTGAGCGTTTCAGCTCAATATGGAACATCGGCATACCATTGATTAACAACATCAAATCGCCGCGCTGCTTGGAGTATAAATCCGAACGAGGAGTAAATTGGGGCTGCTGGGCAATTTGATAGCGGCTTTTGCCGGCAGAAATTTCCTCACGGTCAAAAATATCCAGCGACACTTCCTTGCCGAAATGACGGCTTTTCTCATTTTCACGCTTGATTGCCACCGTTTTGCCGTTGATAAAGCCGTTTAAAGCATAAGGCGTTTTCAATGCCTGTACCTGATCCAAAATCTGGTTCATTTCCGTGCGAAGCAACGGCACATCGAGCTTGTCGATATGTTGGTTGGTTTTATTCAAATGCTCCTGCCAGTTGGCAATTAACTTTTCTTCGGTGGGATAGCGCAACACTTCCTTTTCCCAGCTTTTAGTGGACAGCAAGGCAATCAGTGCGTTTTCAAAATCAGCTTCTTTATTAAACATTCTTTTTCTCCGTAAGGGCGCTACTACAATTTTTCAGACGGCCTCAATCATGGTCAGGAACGCCCGCCCTATACCAACATCGCTGCCAATAGCCCTTTTTTGAGTTGGTTTAATTTTTCGACCTCTGCCGACTGTAATGCAATGGTTTCGTCCAGTTGGCGGAAGAAGTTGCCGATGGCGGTTTGTTCTTTTAGAGATGGAGCAAAAAATTCCATTTGCGATAATGTATTTTTAGATATTTCTAAAAATGTTGAGCCAGACGCATTTTTTAAAGCATAGTCTTTAATTTTAAATCCCATGGTATAGAGAAAATAAACATCTAATCTTTCCCCAACAACAAAAGATTGAAATCCTTGATTTGTAGCTCCGTCTCTAGTAAGAATTGCCATGTCGCCAATACTTGCTCTCGATGTAAAAAGTACCGTTCTATTTGCAGGGAGGATTTGGGCTGAACTTTTTTGTAATCCAAGTAGTGTAATTTTTTTTACACTCCCATTTGCATAGGCAGCTTCTCCAATTTCAGTAGGAGAGTACCAGTCAATATCACCATTCCAATATGCTGAATTCGTTGTATCAGGCGTACCTCCGCCAATAATTTCAACCTCTATACCCAACTTCCTAGATTCCCACTCCCCATCAAACCCTTTAAAGCGGATTTCCGGTATTTTTTCACCGTTTGTGGGGAACATTTTTGCCAGCATTGCCTTTTTAAGCTGACGGCTTTTTTCCAATACCGCACGGCTCTCGGCGATTTGGTTGTCTAAGCGACGGAAAAACAAACCGAGGTGGGTTTGTTCGGGGAGTGATGGAGCTAAAAATTCAAAACTCCGTAACCCATCTAAAGCCAAGAATTTTTGTGTATTACCTGTATTTTTTCGTGAAACATAGGTTTCAAAAATATTACTTTGTAATAAAGGAAGTAAAAATTCATTTTTTACTTCTAAAAGCTCTTTGATCAACCCTACATTCTTAATTGCGTAACCACCTGCTTTAACCAATACAGGCTTTCCAATAGTTCCTATTAACCCAAGTAAAATATCGCCGCTCTCTACTTTGGATCGTTTGTTAATTTCTTCATAATCTTCTTGGGATATTAATGAAACATTAGAAAAATCCAGACCGTTTTCAGTTAAATTTTTTGATGTAACTAATGGAATCCCTTGATTTTGATATATTGGAGAATCGTGAGTTCCATCTCGCACATCAGAAACCTTCCCCAATATTCTATCTTCCCACGCCCCCGTAAACCCTTTAAACCGCAAACGTGGCTCTTGTTGCTTATTCATTTTGTCCCCTTAGCATTTCAAAATCGTCTGCCATGCGGCAATGCCCTGCAAATCAAACTCGCTGCCGGTGAGTTCGTCCATCATTTGCGCCAGTGCGGCGGCGCTTTCTTGTTTACGCTCGCTGATGTGCTGATAGGTGTCGGCATATTTGTCGCAAAGTGCGGTCAGTTTTTGGCTGAATTGCGCCAGCATGTTTTCAGGCAGCCTGCACATCGCCGCATTGAGCGGAACAAACCATTTTTGACGGAGCAAATCGAGGGCCTCGGCATCATCTAAGGCTTCAATAGTGGCTTTGGTTTTGCTGTGAAGCTCGGCGGATTGGGTTTTGAGTTCTGCCTTAAGTGTTTTTTCTTCGGCAAGCAGTTTATAGGCCGTCTGTAATTTTGCGCCCAGGCTTTCTTCGGCAAAAATGTGTTTGTCGATGGCTTTGGTCAAGTCGGCTTTTTTGGCAATTGTTATGCCGTCGGCTTCCAATTCTTGTTGCAAGGCTTTTGGAATTTCGGCATTGATAAAGCCGTCGCCTTCTTCATTGACGGCAGGGCAGGCTTTTTCTTCTTCGCTCAGGTTTTCCAAAATGCTTTGCATTTCGGCGGCGATTTCCGCCAAGCGGCTTTCTTTGGCTTTTAGGTTTGCCAATTCCTGCGGCAGTTTGACGGCTTGCACCAATTCAAACGGCAGAATATGCCCCACCCAGCCGTCTTGTACTTCGGCTTCTTTTTTGGTTTTGCTGTCTTTTTTCAACACCATAAATGGATCAACCTGCTTAATTGCCTGTTTGCCCTCGGTTTGAATCATCTCCAAATCGGCGGCAATGCCTGCCACATCGACGCGCCATAGGTCATCGAGTTTTTGATAGGCGGTATAAAAATCCAATAGGGGCATTGCCTGCACTTTTTGGCGGATGAGTTCGGCAAGCTGCTGCTGGGTTTGGGAGATATTGAGCGTTTCCATCGGCTCAATCAGCAGGATTTCCAAGCGAGCGGGGAAATCGGCAAAGTTTTGGGCAAATTGCGCTTGGTAATTCAGCACGCTGGCGTGGCTTTGCATGGCGGCTTTGAGATTGTCGGTTTTCGGCTGCACATAAGGTGTGCTGTTATCGGTAAACAAGGCCGTCTGTAAACCGTCAAAGGCTGCCCAATAGTCTGCGAATTGTGCCAGCTCTGCTTTGGGAATGCCGCCGTGTATGGTGGCGAAAATATCCCATTGCTCCGTCGGTTCGGCGGAATCGACATAGCGCGGAATGTTGAGGTTGTAGCCGTTTGCTACAATTTCGGCTTTCGGCACAATGCGGGAGAATTTAGGCAATTCTTGGCGATGGGTTACGCAATCGACAATGCGCTTGATGTCGCTTGCCTGCAAATGGTTGTTTTTGCCCACTTTGATGAAATGCTTGGAGGCGTCAATCATCAACACGTCGTTACGTTCGCGCTCTTGGCGTAAAACGATGATGATGGTGGGAATGCCCGTGCCGAAAAAGATATTGGCAGGCAGCCCGATAATGGCATCGATATGATTGTATTCAATCAGATTTTTGCGGATTTTCTCTTCTTCGCCACCCCTAAAAAGCACGCCATGCGGCAAAACGATGGTCATGATGCCTTCGGGCTTTAAGTGGAAGAGGTCGTGCAATAGAAAGGCAAAATCGGCTTTTGCCTGCGGGGCGACGCCAAAGCGTTTGTAGCGGATGTCGCCTTCTTTGTCTTTGGGATTCCACGGCTGGGAATAGGGCGGATTGGACACTACGGCATCCAGATACAGCGGATCGCCTTCCAGCGGCCAGTCGTCTTCTAATGTGTCGGCGTTGCGGGTGAAAATATTGCTCGGCAAAATGCCGCGCATGACCAGATTCATGCGCGTGAGGTTGTAAGTGTTTTCTTTTAATTCTTGTGCGTAATATTTGATGCTGTCGGCGCTTTTGAGATGTTTGGCAACGCTATGGCCGATGTTGATCAGCAATGAACCTGAGCCGCTGGTCGGGTCGTAAATGCTGATTTCTTCACGGTCTTTGAGATGGTCGGCAATGATCTCCGACATCAGCAAAGATACTTCGTGCGGCGTATAAAATTCGCCCGCTTTTTTGCCTGCGTTGGCAGCAAACATACTAATCAGGTATTCATAAATAAAGCCCAATACGTCATAGCCCTGTTTGCCGTCCATCGGTATATCGGCAATCAGTACAAAAAGGTCTTTCACCGCATTGGTTTGGCTGGCGGCGGTATCTCCCAATTTGCTCAAACCGGATTCTAAGGTTTTGAAAATACCGTCAAAAACTGAGATGTAGTTTTCTGCAATATTGCGGCTGAAAGCGCTCATTGCAGTGCGGACGTTGGCAATATTGAAATCCGAGCCTTGGGCTAGCCAAGTTGAGAATAGATGTTCGTAGCTGATGAAATAACCGAGGTTTCTTTTGATATGGTTGACAAGCTCCCCGTTAGCTTCGGTAAGCTCATCGGCAAAATTTGATTTTTCTAAGCCTTGTTCAAGGGCAAATTTCTCCAGTTTGTCGGACAAAAATTTGTAGAAAATAAAGCCTAAGATGTAGTCTTTGTATTCGTTCGCTTCAATTTTGGAACGCATTTTATTCGCAGATTGCCAAATTTTGGCTGCAAGTTGTTGTTTATTCATTTTTTCTCTTATTGGTTTTTGATTTTATACATATTACGGTATTTATGATTACTTGGTGCAGGCTAGCTATGATAAACCATCAACACAGTGTTTACATAATTTACATCGTAGAGGAAGTATGATTCATCGATGCAATGCAAAATGGTAGGAAAGCTCACATTACACAAAGGCCGTCTGAAACTCAACTTTCAGACGGCATCTTGTATCCATATAAGAGCCGCTATCTCTATTGGCGAGGATGAGATTGAGCTTGTCATCTTTGAATATATCAGACGGTCTTAAAACTCAATTAAATAATGTCCGGATTTAGCACCAAATCATATTCGCCAAACTTTGGAAATAGAATTACCTTATCTTTTTGAGGATATAATTCTGTTTTTTCATATCGCTCATTATTAATAAAATCTTCTTTCAAGATATAGCAGTCATCCGTATTTTCATTGAAGAAATAAGTATATCCTTCTGCTAAGTCATGAGATTCCAAAGTTATATAATCTCTCCATACAGCCATAGAAAGAAAATAATATTGCGAATTAGAATATTTTTGAAATTGATGGGTTAAATAATCCCTTCCAAATTTATCGAAAAAATTTACTGAAAAAAAACCTACTTCCTCTCGCAAAGTAATTACATATTCAGGTTGTTTCACCGAACCTATTACGGCAGTATATAACTCCCCTTTAATATGTTTTTCCTCAGCTTGTTTCTCAGAAAAAGGCTTATGAAGTTCCTTATAACCATAAGACCACTGCTCACAATAAAAAATATCTTTCTTCATTTGTAAATCCTTCCTATTGTATCCCTAATGCTAACATTTTCTTCTAATGATTAGGATAGAACAAGCGTTTGAATTTTGAAGACGATTTATAAAAACTCTTTGAAATCTCTCTACTCTTTGAAAAAGAAAAAAGGCCGTCTGAAAAGTGCAGGCTGCTTTTTGGGATTTCAGATGGCCTTTAAAAGCAGTCTGCGCTTGGAGGGGGTATTGTGTTTAGCTATCTGCCAAATACTTTCCGCCAGGCATTCGGATTGATTTTAAACTTGGCTTTGAACTGCAAACGTAGGTTTGCCGCGCTGCCGAAGCCACTTTGTTCAGCGATGCGGTCTATCGGCAAATCCGTATTTTCCAACAAATCCTGCGCCTGCCATAGCCGCTCTGTGGTGAGCCACTCACCGAAATTCATGCCTGTGGCTTGAGAAAAATGGCGGATAAAGGTACGGCGGGAAATGGCTAATTTTTTTGCCAAATCGTCCAAGCGGTATGGGGTGGCAAGGTTTTGGCGCAGTTCGTCCAATAGGTGATTGATTTTGTCATTGGCTGTACGACGTTCGACAGGTCGGTGGATAAACTGTGCCTGCCCGCCTTCGCGGTGTGGTGCCGCAACCAAGGTACGGGCAAGGTCGTTGGCAACGGTTGCACCGTGGATTTTACGGATGAGGTAAAGGCAACAATCCAGCCCGCCAGCCGCACCTGCCGATGTTAAAAAGTTGCCGTCTTCCGCATATAGGCGGTTGGTATCTAGATGAATTTTAGGGAAACGGCGGACAAAGTCATCTTCGGCAAGCCAGTGGGTGGCGGCGGTTCTGCCGTCTAAAAGTCCTGTGTAGGCAAGGGCGTAAGTGCCGTAACATAGGGCGGTGATATGTGCACCACGTTGTACTGCTTTCTGTAAATGTGCGCTCAACTCGGGTGTCGGGGCTTCTTCAATATTGCGCCAGCCTGCGATGACGATGATGTCGGCTTCTTCCGTCAAATCTAATCCGCCGTGTACGGGAATGCTTGCGCCCAGTGCCGTGATGACGTCTTTGCTGTCATCGGAACAGATTTTCAGGTCAAAGAGCGGATTGTCCCGATAGGTCGTCTGAAAAACAGAAAAGGGAATGTTGAAGACAAAATCGTTCATGCCCGATTGAGCATATAGCACGATTTTGGGGACAGCTTGATTTTGGCGAAACTCGTTACGCTCGTTTTCAGACGACATTTTGGCACTATCCTTACGTTTATTGGCAATATTGCCTATTTTAGCCGATGCACCTGCTGCTTAAAATACGCTCCATGATTTTTTAAGGAGCAACATCATGAAATTCAAGCAATTTATTCTTGCCACTGTTTTGGGCGCGACAGCCTTTTCCGCTTGGGCAGACGATTCATACCAACATATCCGTAACGCTACTGCCAAAGTCGAATACGCAGGGCAGACGTTTTTGATTGACCCGTTTTTCGCACCCAAGCACTCCATGAACGGCTTTGCCGGCACGTTCAACAGCCAAGCCAAAATGCCGCTGGTCGGGCTGCCGATGAGCGTGAATAAAATTTTGGACGGTGTGGATGCAGTTATCGTTACCCATACTCACGAAGACCATTGGGACGAAGCCGCCGCACGTTCCATTCCGAAGAAACTGCCCATATATGTGCAGCACCAAGCCGACGCGGCAAAAATCCGCAGCCAAGGCTTTACTGATGTACGCGTGTTGAACGGCAGCTCTGTCTTCAACGGCGTAACCATCAGCAAAACCGGCGGCGTACATGGTACAGAAGCCATGTATGCCAACCCGCAGCTAGCCGAAATCTTAGGCGATGCAATGGGTGTGGTATTCCAAAGCAGCGGACACAAAACCGCTTATGTTATGGGTGATACTGTGTGGACGGCAGATGTAAACAAAGCATTGAACCGCTACAAACCCGATTATCTGATTATGAACACGGGCTACGCGCTGATTTCAGGCATTTCAGACGGCATTATTATGGGGACGGCTGATGTATTAAAAGCCAGCCAAGTCATGCCTAAAGCCAAAATCATCACCGTACACATGGATACCGTGAATCATACCGCCGTCAGCCGCGCCGATATGCGTAAATTTATACGCGGTCAAGGCATTGAAAGCCGTGTGAACGTTCCGGAAGACGGAGAAATCCTGAAACTGGATTGATAAACGACACATTACCCTAAGCAGCCTGCACCTTGTTTTTCAAAGTGCAGGCTGCTTTATTTTTTCGCTGCTTTTGTTAAACCGTCCAACCATGCTTGATGGCCGTTTACCATTGGATTTGGCACAGTTTCTGCCAAGCCTTTGGCGAGTTTGCCGATTTGGCTTTCTTCGGTTAATACACGCTCGCGGTTGTTAGGCAGGCTTTCTAAAATCCAAGCGCCGAAAATTAAAGTGGTGGTGCTGGCGATTAACGAAAGCATCGTACAAAATCAGCTTGAACAGCAGTAAATTGACTTTGCGGTGGTTACACTAGACTTCCAAGCACAGGATATTCACGCAAAAAATTTGTATGACGAACGCTATATTTGTGCCGTTCGCCACGATCACCCAATAGCCCAACAAACAGAACTTACCCTTGAGCAATTTTGCCAGTTAGAGCAAGCCTTAATTTCCTATCATGGCGGCAGCTTCAGTGGTGTTACCGACCAAGCGCTGCAATCGATGGGGCTACAAAGAAATGTCAACCTATCGGTACAAAACTTTATTGTTTTGCCTGAATTACTAGAACAAAGCGATTTATTGGCAGTCCTGCCTGAACGTTTGATTGGCAACTTGCCCAATCTCAAACGCTTTGAACCCCTTCTTAAAATTCAAGGTTTTACCAAAACACTGATTTGGCACGAACGGACACATAAAGATCCTGCTTATAAATGGATCAGAGAGTTGATAGAAAAGGCTTGTTTGATTGAAGAGGAATAATGAATGCTAATGATAGGTACGAGAAATTTCCCTTTATGGTCTGTAAATAGCGTATAAGCGAATGCACTTTTAAAAGATGCAGTAAAAAGGCATAATTGAAGCCCTCATTTTTCAGAATTATTTGTTGTAGGAGCAGAAGATGAATATTTTATTATTAGACGGTGGTAAAGATTTCGGACATTCACATGGCGAGTTGAACCACACGCTTCATAAAAAAGCGAAAGAAGTTTTGACCGCACTTGGACATGATGTAAAAGAAACCGTGATTGATGCCGGCTATGATGTTGAGGCAGAAATCGAAAAATTCTTATGGATGGATACAGTGATTTGGCAGATGCCAGGCTGGTGGATGCACGAACCTTGGACAGTGAAAAAATACATAGACGAAGTATTAACCGCTGGACACGGCAAGCTTTACCACAGTGATGGTCGCCATCGTGTTAATCCAAGCGAAGGCTATGGCACAGGTGGCTTGTTGCAAGGCAAAAAACACATGCTTTCGCTTACTTGGAATGCCCCGATTGAAGCGTTCACTCGTGAAGGAGACTTCTTTGAAGGAAAAGGCGTGGATGCTTTATACATGCACTTCCACAAACTCAACGAATTCATCGGCTTGACCCGTCTGCCGACATTCTTATGTAACGATGTGATTAAAAATCCACAAGTAGCACGATACTTAGCAGACTACCAAGCACACTTGGAAAAAGTATTTGGTTAATGGCAAAAAAGGTGGGTAAAAATGTCCACCTTTTTTATTATTGATGAATAGTTGTGATCATTGTAAATGAGCCACATCGTTAAGTTGCTCAATATGAAAACCGCTTTCACTATCGTATTTCACAATACTAATCGAAGTATTCAACAATGACACGGATTTACCCTCATCACGATGGTTTTCCCAAGTCGCTCCGCCTAGTAAGGATAATAAAAGCCGCAAGGTATGGCCATGCGATACCACTAAAATATTGGCTCCCGATTGATGTACCTTAATGATATCGTAAATAGTGGCCATTGCACGTACTGCTAATTGTTCAAAGGTTTCGCCACCATTGCTTAATGCTTTATAAGCTGCCGGGTCATTGGTTAATTGTTTGAATTCGGTTAGCTTCCGCAGATCAGCGATCTGCATACCTTCCCAACTTCCAAAAGATTGCTCATTTAGTCCACAGTGCTGAAAAAGAGGAATAGGACGCTGACCGATAATATGGCCAGCCGTATCAATGGCGCGTTGTAAAATACTGGAATAAGCAGCGGTAAATTCTACTTGTTGTAGCGCCGCCCCGGTTTTCTGAGCTCCTGCAATCCCTTGTTTGGTCAGTGGTGAATTGCCGGATCCCTGCAAAAGCCCTTGTTCGTTCCATTGGGTACGGCCATGGCGAATAAAATAAAAAGTGAGTTGTTTTGACATCATAGTTCCTTGGAGACCTGGAAGTATAGGGTATAACTAACTTATGATGCAAAGGCCGTCTGAAACGATAATTTCAGACGGCCTTTTTACTTTAACGTGTGCCGTTTAGATACGGTCGTGCCTGGAGGATAACAAGCTTACCATTGTCAAACGCCCATTCGATGTCCTGCTCACCATTAGCAAATAGCTGTTTGATTTGTTGGCCGGTTTGGTCAAGGCAACGGATTTGTTCTTGATTCATCACATTGCCATTGGTTACAGGAATTTCCCGTACTCCACCGTTTTTATCCAGTTGCAGCGCTGTGGTTTCATTAGAGGAGCTGAGACGTTGTACAGAATCATTGCGACGGTTATAGACTACCTGTTCGGCTACCCGTTTGCCCTCAACGACACGAATACCCAACCCGTGTTTGGCGGCAATGTAGGCGCTGTTTTTCTGAGCAATATCATAAGGATTGATGGTAACCAGTACGCCGGAGAGATCTGCATTAATGCTTTGTTGCACAAAGACACTCATTTTCACGCTATCGTGAGGCAATCCGGCAATACGGCGGGCTTCGTATGCGCTGTAATTGAAAACGGAGGCCCAAGATTGCTTCACTGCTTCGGCCAACGCGTTTTCATCGGTAACATTTGGCACGGTGGTGTACAGTCCTGCGCCGCTGAAATTAGGCAGGTCTTCGGAATTAGAGGAGCTGCGGACAAACACGCCTTTGCTGTTTAATTGGCTGCGCCATTGCTCAGCCCATCTGTGTTTCCATTCCGACGGGATTTCGGCATCGGTAATTTTTTTCTGCAGTGTGAGCAAGGCAGTGCGACGCTTGCGGTTGTCTCCATCACTTTGTGTTTCGATGTGTGCCAGTGTTGTCGCGTTAATACCCAGTCTATCCATCATGGCTTGATAGTAAGCAAAGGGAATGCAGAATCCATCAGGTACATTACTACCTTCAATATGGGCGAGAATATGACCGAGGTTGGCAGCCTTACTGCCGCAGTAACGGCTGTCATCACGGTGAAGGTTTGCCAAAGCCCGAAGGCTGTAATCGGAAACATCGGGTTGGGGCAGGGTAAGGCCGTCTGAAAAGCTTTTGCTGGTAGTGTTCCGGTTGGTTTGGATAATTCGGTATTGCTTAGCAGTCGCTTCAAATTCGATACGACGGCCAATATACGGGGCTAGGATTTTTTCTGCATCTTTAAGGTAAATATTGGGAATCCCCCAGCCGCGTGCCAGTACATTCACATGCGATAGTGCAGTGGATGGTTTCTCACTGATAATCCCCGCCACAGGTGGCAGCTCCAGGGGAACCTCTTTCAAAATAATAATATCGTCGGCGCCGACATTATAAAGATCATCTTCTTTGGCAATAACGCGTAATGTGCCTATCGCTTTGCCTTGGTTTAGAGGCAGATAGGGGAAATTCTTAATCAAACTTTCTTGGGTAATAAAAGGAACTTTGCTTTGTTCAGCAACGGTTTCCTGCCATAAAGAATTGGTTTTATAACGCAACGGAGCGTAGAAACTGTCTTTCAGACGGCCTGCCGCCAATTTCAACAATTCAGGCGTGATTTTGTCTCCTTCCCAAAACTCATAAACATATTCCTGAGTGCTATTCTGCCAACTGATAGTACCAAACAGATAACGCCGGTTAGGACTACGGTATTGTTGATTCAATTCAGTTTTCGACAGCATGGGTTTCGAGATAGTAGCCAGATAATGCTCATGCAGCCGAAATTTGGGAGTATTGATATAGTCAGTACGGTTATCGTCTTCACGATCGATGAGGAAAAGGATATGAGGAATTTCATATTCACTACCTTGCTCATAGATACGCGAAAGTAAGTCAAAATCGGCCTGGCTTTTGATTGCAGATAACGCAGGAATTTGTGTTTTAACTGGAGTGGCTACAGTTTGACGCTTTTCAGACTCGTAATAAGAAGGCTTACGCGCCGTTGGTGCAGCCGTGTCGGCTGTCTCAGCCTCAGGACGGCACGCTGAAAGTAAAAGCAATATTGGGAGGCAAAAAGCAGGTTTCATGATGTTATCGGTTATCCAAATCAGATGAAAAGAAATATACCTATTGTAAAAATCTAAATCAAACTGTTTGTTGCCTGGATAAATCAGTGCCGTTTGAAACGTGATTTCAGACGGCCTATTTAAATGGTGTTTTTAAGATAAATTTGGCAATTCTGTTTTGCAGTAACTGTATTACTGCTTTACTGAATAGTGGAATAGGGTAGGGTGAAATGTCTCTTTATCCCTTATTTCAACCGTTCGGACAGACTTTTTTCCATTTATCCCATTCGCTTTACCATCGGCATTATCCCCGTTACTATACGGGGTTCATCGTCAGTCGGATATTACCCTTATGACCGCCCGCCAATCCTACCACCTCACCTTCGCCCGTTTTTCCCCCTCACTTTCAGTCCGCTCCTTCAGTGCAACCGAAGCGGTCAACACCGCTTACCGTGTCGAAATCACTGCCACCTCCACCGATTCCTCCCTGCCTCTCTCTTCCTACCTCAACCAACGCGCAGCATTTGAGATTCGTCCGCAGGAAGGCTTACTGTCGGAAGTGGCCGGGGCATTCGGGTCTGCTTCAGACGATCCCCCGGCGAAGCAATGGCAGGGCATCATCACCTCATGCGAGAAGTTGTCGGTTTCCAAGGATGAAACCGTTTACCGCTTTGTTTTAGAGCCGCGCTTCGCGGCTTTAAAACATTTCCAGACTTCCCGGCTGTTCCAATACCAAACCGTCCCCGACATCGTTGCCGCCGTCTTCAAACATCACGGCTTCTCCGGTGTCGACTACCGTTTCCAAAAGAGCCGCAACTACACCGTACGCGAGTATGTCACCCAATATCTCGAAAGCGACTTCGACTTTATCAACCGTCTGTGTGAAGAAGAAGGCATCTGGTATGCCTTCGAACAGCATGAACAACATGGTGACGTAGTCGTCTTCGGCGACAGTCCCGAACACTACTTGCGCAGTCAAGGCTTACCCGTTTCCTACCGCCACCATGCAGGATTGGAGAGTGTCGGTACCGAAGCACTGTTCAACTTAAGCATCCGCCACAACCCCATTGTCGAAGGCATACGCACGGCCGACTACAACTACCGCAGTGCCGATACCGACCTCTTTGCCGAAACCGACAACAAACAGTCCGAAGAATCTGCCGACAATACCGTCTTATTGGGCAAACAGCAACACTGGGGCCTTCATCCCAAAACAACCGACGAAGCCCAAGTTCAGACGACCCTGTTGAACGAAGCCAACCTCTGCCGCCAAACCATCGCCAACGGTAGCGGCAACGTCGTCTCCATGGCACCGATGAAAGTGTTCCAAACCGATACTGCCTTCCCCGAAGCACCCGACGGCTGGCTGGTACTTTCCATGGAACACAGCGGCAGCCGAGATACCGCCTACAGCCATACCTTTACCACCATCCCCGCCCAACTCGCCTACCGTCCCGAACGCATCACCCCGCGTCCGCATATCGACGGTACCTTACCGGCACGGGTAACCGCGGCTGAGAACTGCACCTACGCCTATATAGACGATATGGGCCGTTACCGCGTCAAATTACCGTTTGATTTGGACGAATGGAGTCCGGGCGGGGAAAGCCGTCCCGTCCGACTGGCCAAACCCTATGCCGGTCCCGAATACGGCATCCACTTCCCCTTACACGAAGGCACCGAAGTGATGCTGTCCTTCGTACAGGGTAATCCCGACCGTCCGTATATCTCCGGCGTCATGCACGACAGTGCCCATACCGACCACATTCCTGCAGACTGGAACACAAGAAACGTCATCCGTACCTGGGCGAACAACAAACTCAGGATGGAAGACCTGCAGGGACAGGAACACATCAAACTCGCCACCGACTATCAGAAATCCCAACTCAACCTCGGCCACATCGTCGACTCAAACCGCAACAAACGCGGAGAGAATGGCGAAGGCTTCGAACTCAGAACCGACGGTTGGGGCGCGGTACGGGCCGGCAAGGGCATACTCGTCAGCGCACAAAACCAGGATGCCAACGGCAAAGTGCTGGATATGGACGATGCCATCTCCCAACTCGAACAGGCACTCTCCCTGGCCAAAAGCCTGAACAAAGCCGCCCAAACCGCCAACAACCACAACACCGATGAAGAAACCCAAAGAGGCCGTCTGAAAGACGCCCTTAAAGACCTGAAAGAGGCCGGTTTAATCCAAACCGCTCCCGCCGGCATTGCCACCGCAACAGAACAAAGCCAACTTCACACCGCCAATGAAAACATCCACCTGGTCAGCGGCAACCATACCGACATTACCGCCGGCCAAAGCCTGACCGCCCATGCGGCAGAGAGCGTTAACCTGTTTGCGCAAAGCAGCGGCATCAAGGTACAGGCCAATCAGGGCAAAGTGGAAGTGCAGGCACAGAATGACGAGTTGCAGCTGAATGCCTTAAAGGACGCAACGTTAACCAGCAGTGCAGGAAAAATTACTATTGCGGCGAAGGAGGAGATTCTGATTACCTGCAAAGGGGCGTATATCAAACTGAGCAACGGGGAGGTTGAGATCGGGAGTCCGAAGGTGCTGCGAGTGAGGGCGCCGATGGTGGTGAATGGGGTGAATAGGATATCTAATTTATTACCACTGTTACCTTCAAATCAGAATAAAAAAGAAAATACAAGTATTCAAATTAAACGAATAGGAATAAAAAAATTATCAGGAATTTCATTAGATTATAAACTAAAAAATTCTGATGATAAAACTATCTTTTCATCTACAACGCGTCATGAAAGCGGGTTGAGCAATGTTTATGATAGAAGTAAATTTGATGGTGGTAGCTATCTTCTTATCGGCAAAGAAAGCGATAATTGGCAAATGTTTGTGCATGAAGAAGATGAAGCTAAGAAGGATTTAAAATGAGCAAATCAAAATTAATGATAGTCTTCAAAGACTCTTTGGCTGGTACGCCTGAAAAATTACGCTACCGCGTATATATCAATAGTGTACAGATAGGGGAAGGAGAGGTAGGAAAAAATAGAGATATTGCTTCTTATCAAATTACATGGCATGAAAATCGGTTGGTTATTGATGAGGAAAGAGTTATTGTACCTAAACAACAGCCTAAGGAAAGCGTCATTGTACCTAAACAGCCTGAGGATAAACAGTCTTATGATTATGTTGAAGTTAAGGTAGTCGCTGCAAATGGATCGGAAAAAACTATAGGCCGACATAAGCATCTGAGGCCAACAAATACGACTGTGACTTTAGTCTCTCCTTGGGTAAGAATTCCCTTAGCAGGCGGCGGGATGTTTGAGGGAGATTTTTTTGAAGTTGAATATAATATTAAAAGGAAAGATCATAATTTATTTGCGAAAGTCATTATTAAGGATATACCAAGGAAAATCGTATTGACAGCATTGAAATATAGAGGAAGTAAAAAATGGGAGTTTGATACTGAAAAGACTTCGACGAGAAAATTAAAGAAAAATGATTCACGTCACGCAGGCTTATTTATGGGTAAACCTACAGCTAAAGAAATAATAGTAACTGAGGAGTTTAAATATCCGAATCCTTCAAATAAATGCAGTACATTCGTATATGATGTACTACAAGAGGTTGGTATTAATATCCCATGGCTGTCTCATGGATGGATACCTGAAGATTCTCCTCCTTTGGCAGGAGAATGGGGAGACAATAAATTGACATTTCTAGATAATGATTGGTTTCTTTTAAGAAATAACCCATTACCTGGTGATATTGGTTCATTTGATGTTAAAAGAGATTATGGTAAAAAATGGAGTGATGCTTCTGGTCATGTGGGTTTTATTCTGACAGACGGAGTATGCATTTCTGCCGGACATTATAAAGTAGAAGTCAATGATGCAGGATTTAGAATGAAAAATGGAACAGCTTTACAAAATGATTTTGATTTTAAAACTTTTCGCAGATATAAACATAAGGTAATTAAAAAATGAAAAAAATATTTTTATTTATTGCCTTATTTTTATTGTTGCCATTATTGACTTTTTTAATATATACAGAGATTCCTTACAGTGGGTGTTTAAATTATAGGCCAGCTAAAGAATCGGAATTTCTACGAGTAATCGATGAATTGTCTGAGGAAAATAAAAGACAATATTTACTAAAGCGTCATCTTGTTGGTGGATATACATGGAAAGATTTTGAATATAGCCCTTACGACTTTACTGCTGATAACCGATTAAATTTTATTTATAAGGATCAAGATGAATATACATGCGATGCAGCACACGTACTGTTATCCCAAGATTATGATCAATCTCAGAAGGCATATACAATATTGTTGATGCAACATACTTCGATTAGAGAGCATTTATACTTGGCAAAAATTGTAAACCAATCATATAGCCAAAACATACTGACAGATAAAGAGGCATTAATCAATTTGTTTTATTCGCCAGACTTGCATGGGACAGGAACAAACGCTAAATATCGATGGCTACCGGCATGGAGAAGAGAGTTTGGAAAATATGCTGAAAAAATGCTGGCCAGAGAGCAATTAGAAATTATAAATAAAAGATTATTTTTTAGTGAATGGTAGAACCTTGGGTTAGCGTTTAATAATCATAAAGGCCATCTGAAAACTACTTTAAGGTGGCCTTCCCTTTATATGCTCATTATCCTACAACCCGAGACCTTTGCAAAATTCCCCCAAGACATTTAGGGGATTTTCCATGACCACCTTCTTCCAGCAAACCGCCCAAGCCATGATTGCCAAACACATCGACTGTTTCCCACTATTGAAGTTGGATCAGGTGATTGATTGGCAGCCGATCGAGCAGTACCTGAATCGTCAAAGAACCCGTTACCTTCGAGACCACCGCGGCCGTCCCGCCTATCCCCTGTTATCCATGTTCAAAGCCGTCCTGCTCGGACAATGGCACAGCCTCTCCGATCCCGAACTCGAACACAGCCTCATCACCCGCATTGATTTCAACCTGTTTTGCCGTTTTGACGAACTGAGCATCCCCGATTACAGCACCTTATGCCGCTACCGCAACTGGCTGGCGCAAGACGACACCCTGTCCGAATTATTGGAACTGATTAACCGCCAACTGACCGAAAAAGGCCTAAAAGTAAAGAAAGCATCCGCCGCCGTCATTGACGCCACCATTATTCAGACCGCCGGCAGCAAACAGCGCCAGGCCATAGAAGTCGATGAAGAAGGGCAAGTCAGCGGCCAAACCACGCCGAGTAAAGACAGAGATGCCCGTTGGATAAAGAAAAACGGCCTCTACAAACTCGGTTACAAACAACATACCCGTACCGATGAGGAAGGCTATATCGAGAAACTGCACATTACCCCCGCCAATGCCCATGAATGCAAATACCTGTTGCCGTTGTTGGAAGGACTGCCCAAAGGCACGACCGTCTATGCCGATAAAGGCTATGACAGTGAGGAAAACCGACAACATCTGGAAGAGCATCGGCTGCAGGACGGCATTATGCGCAAAGCCCACCACAACCGTCCGCTGACGGAAACGCAAACCAAACGCAACCGACATTTGTCGAAGACCCGTTATGTGGTCGAACAAAGCTTCGGTACGCTGCACCGTAAATTCCGCTATGCGCGGGTAGCCTATTTCGGTCTGTGTAAAGTGAGTGCGCAAAGCCATCTGAAGGCGATGTGTTTGAACCTGTTGAAAGCGGCTAACAGGCTAAGTGTGCCTGTTACTGCCTAAAATGCGGCCGGATGCCTGATTATCGGGTGTCCGGGGAGGATTAGGAGGGTATTTGAGGAGAGTCAGTGGATATTTGAAACAAAAACAGTCGAAAACTTGTGTTTGGATTTCGGCTGTCGGGGGAAAAGGAATTTTGCAAAGGTCTCAGGCCGTCTAAAATTTTGACGACCTTTGTTTTTAAATATTGTAAGTAATTGTAGAATTAATAGAAACTTGAATCATCAGGCTCAAATGTCATTTTATGAATTTAACATAATATAAATTATGTAGTTTTTCCCTATACCTAACAATCGCCGTTGTTTATTCCTGTTTGTTAACTATTAGTTAATTTTAAAAGATTTCGTATAGTACTCCAATTTTTATTATAAAATCAATAGGTTTTGATAGAAATTTGGCTACTTAATTTTACTGTGAACCTATCATTAATAGTAGCCTGACGAAATAGAGTAGGGCAAAGATAGTGAATTGTGCTAACTTTGTTTGAACTTATTCAAAACTGTTTAGATGGTCTTATTTCATTAATCCTATCTTTTTTCTCTCTACAAAATGCAAAGACCATTGTTGATTAGTTATTATCACTTATAACTACGGTCAATCCCTGCATTTTAGTTTCCACTGTTTTTCCTACTTTTTTTCAATCTTTCCTTAATCATGTGTGAACCTTTTCTTTTTCAGTCAATGACGTTATTTATTGGAGAAAAGTTTTCACTATCAGCCTTAACAATCACTATTAAAATGCGCTCCGATGTTCTGTCTCCGCCTGTATGCGGCTTGGGCTACGGCGAGGCTGCATTCGAGTAGGTTGCGGTTTTCGTATTCGGACGCGGTGTATGGTTTGGCCAGGTTTTGCTTCCAAAGCCGAAGTTGGGCGATAGCATGGCGCAGGCCGGTATCGTTGCGTAGGATACCCAGATGACGTTGGTTGAACGTCTGCAGGACGGGGCGGCTGAATGTGTTTTGGAGGCCGTCTGAAAAGATGCCTGCTTCGGCGGTGGGGTTTTCAGACGACCTTTGGGACGGTGCAGTTTGGGATGCTTGTCCGTCCGCGATGGTTTGGGCGGCAAGCCTTGCGGTAACGACGCATTCGAGCAGGGAGTTGCTGGCGAGGCGGTTGGCTCCGTGCAAGCCGGTGCAGGCTGTTTCGCCTAAGGCGTAGAGCTGCGGTAGGGAGGTTCTGCCGCTGGGGTCGGTTTGGATGCCGCCGCAGGTATAGTGTTGCACGGGGCGGACGGGGATGGCTTGGTGCGTGATGTCCAAGCCGCATTGGGACAGGCAGTGCCGATGGATGGACGGGAAATGCTGACGGACGAACTCTGCGGGTTGGCGGCTGATGTCGAGCGAGACGAAGTCTTGTGTTTGTTTGGCGATTTCGGCGGCGATGGCACGGGCAACGATGTCACGCGGCGCGAGTTCGGCGCGGCGGTCGTAATGCGGCATAAACCGTTCGCCCGATTGGTTGGTCAGGATGCCGCCTTCGCCGCGCACGGCTTCGGAAATCAGGAAGGTGCGTCCGTTTTCGGACGGTCTTGCCAAGCCTGTGGGGTGGAATTGGATAAATTCGAGGTTTTCGACTGCGCAGCCTGCACGTATTGCCATAGCGATGGCATCGCCCGTGCATTCGGGCGGCGTGGTGGTGGCGGAGTAAATCTGCCCGAGGCCGCCGCCTGCGAGTATGGTATAGCGGGCGCGGATGCGGTAGGTTTCTTGCGTTCGACAGTCGATGACGGTCAGTCCGCACGCCACGCCTGATTCGGTTTGGATATCTAACGCCATCTGCCGCTCGCAAACGCGGATGTTCGGGCGGCGGCGTATTTGGGCAATCAGGCTCTGCATGACTGCTTCGCCCGTGTAGTCGGCGACGTGGGCGATTCGGCGGCAGGTATGCCCGCCTTCGCGCGTCAGGTGCAGGTCGTTATTATTTTGGTCGAACGCCACACCCTGCGCCAGCAGCCATTCGATTGCCGGTTTACCCTGCGATAAGATGGTGCGGACGGCGGCTTCATCGCACAAACCCGCGCCCGCTTCCAAAGTATCGGTAACGTGTTTTTCGATGTCGTCCTCTCCCGACCACGCCGCCGCAATCCCGCCTTGCGCATGACGGCTTGCGGTGTCGTCCAGCCGGTTTTTGCACAAAATGACGATGCGGAACGACTCAGGCAGCGACAGGGCGAGCGTCAGTGCTGCCAGCCCGTTTCCGGCAATCAATGCGTCGCAATCGGTTTGCATGATGTTGTCCTTTTTGGAGAGGTCGTCTGAAACGGCAATATGGACGGCAAATCAGGCGGGGCCCATGCCGTTGAACACATCTTTTTTCTTCAGCCCTGCCGCGAAGTCGAGCATACGCTGCAAAGGCAGTTTGGCGGCTTCTCCCAGCTTTCTGTCCAACAGGATTTCGTTGTGCCCGCTCGTCAGGGCGTGTTTGATGCCGCCCAGCGAATTCATCGCCATCCACGGGCAGAACGCGCAGCTTTTGCAGCTTCCGCCGTTGCCCGCCGTCGGCGCGGCGATGAATTCTTTGTCGGGCGCCTGTTTTTGCATTTCGTGCAGGATGCCCAAATCGGTCGCCACGATGAATTTTTTTTCGGGGCGCGATACGGCGGCTTTGAGCAGTTTGCTGGTCGAGCCGACCACATCGCCCAGCTCGATGACGCTTTGCGGCGATTCGGGATGAACCAGCACCACCGCGTCGGGATGCTCCGCCTTCAACGCCGCCAATTCCTGCCCCTTGAATTCGTTATGGACGATGCACGAACCCTGCCACAGCAGCATATCCGCACCCGTTTCGCGGCGTATGTAGTCGCCGAGGTGGCGGTCAGGCCCCCAAATCAGCTTCTCGCCACGCGATTTCAGATACGACACGATTTCCAAAGCCACCGAAGACGTTACCACCCAGTCGGCACGCGCTTTCACGGCGGCGGAAGTGTTGGCGTACACCACCACCGTACGGTCGGGGTGTTGATCGCAAAACGCCGAAAACGCTTCTTCCGGGCAGCCCAAATCCAAAGAACATTCTGCTTCCAAATCAGGCATCAGCACTGTTTTTTCAGGACAGAGGATTTTTGCGCTCTCGCCCATGAAGCGTACGCCCGCCACCACCAGCGTATCGGCTTCGTGTTCCGCGCCGAAGCGTGCCATTTCCAGCGAATCGCCCACGCATCCGCCTGTTTCCAAAGCCAAATCCTGAATCAGCGGATCAACATAATAATGCGCCACCAAGACTGCGTTTTTTTGCTTCAGCAAGGCCTTGATTTCGTCTTTCAGACGACCTGCCGTCTCGCGGTCAGGCGTGTCGGCAACCTTCGCCCACGCCTGACGGATTTGGCAGGCGGAAGTCGGCGTTTGGATGAGGGGCATATCGTAATCGAACGAGCGGCGGGCGGCGGTTTGCATGAGACTTCCTTATGGCTGGTTTTTCAGACGGCATAAAGGTTTGCCGTTTATATTTTGAAATAGTTTTTATATTATGCTCAATTTGAGTATAATAAGCAAGATCGTCTGAAAACCGCTTTGGTTTACAATAAGGTTTTCTCTTGAATGAAAGCCACGCATGGATGCCTATCCTGAAACAGCAGCCAATACGCAAAGTATCGTCGAGCTGGTTCCTGTACTGATCGCCATTACAAACGGCAGCTTGAGGGTTTTGACAGTTGCTAAAGGAGAGCTATTACCCAATGGCCTGCTTGCACCGCTTCGCCACTCTCTGCAAGCAGGAGTCAGAATGTGGGTCGCCAAGCAGACATCGCAGCCTATGGGTTATGTAGAACAGCTTTATACCTTTGTCGATACGCGCCGCCAAAACGAGCGAGGCATGCCTGTCTTGTACGTCAGCTATCTGGGGCTGGTGCGCGAGGCAGCCGACAGCATCCTGCACCCCGACGCAAAATGGCAGGACTGCTACGGCTATTTTCCGTGGGAAGATTTGCGTACTGACGGCAGGCAGCGCGACGCCATCGTCAGCCGCCTGCGTATTTGGGCAAACTTGGCGGATACGGAGGAAGTGCGCCAGAAGCGGCTCAAGCGCATTCATTTGTGCTGGGGGGTAGAACCTGAAAATTGGTCGGAAGAATACGTTTTGCAACGCTATGAAATGCTGTATGAAAGCGGCCTGATAGCGGAAGCCGCCGAGCCTCAGGAAAACTTCAACTTCGCACTCACGGGGCAGCCTATGCGCCACGACCACCGCCGCGTGTTGGCGACCGCCCTATCCCGCCTACGAGCCAAAATCAAATACCGCCCCGTGATTTTTGAACTGATGCCGCCCGAATTTACACTGCTGCAACTGCAAAACAGCATCGAAGCCATCAGCGGCAGATTGCTGCACAAGCAAAACTTCCGCCGCCAGATTCAGCAGCAAAACCTCATCGAGCCGTCGGATACCGGCGTATCAGGCAGTAAAGGCCGTCCTGCACAGCTTTACCGCTTCCGAGATGACGTTCTGCCTGATCAGCTGATTTCTGATATCGGACTGCCGCTGGGTAGCCGCTAACTGATTTTCAGACGGCCTCAAATTAAATTTTGTCCCATCGGGCAATATCAATATTTTTCAACAAAGGAACCTTCATGTCGTCTGAAAACAATCTTCTTCCTCTCCCCGATACCCTGTTGCGCCCCATGGTAGAACAAGCCTTGAGCGAAGATCTGGGCAGGCGCGGCGACATTACATCCGCCGCCGTCATCGCGCTCGACAAAACCGCCAAACTTTTCCTGATCAGTCGTGAGGACGGCGTAATAGCAGGCATGGATTTGGCGCGCCTTGCCTTTCAGACGATGGATCCGTCCGTCCGCTTCCAAGCCAAAATCCAAGACGGGCAAGCCGTCCGCGCAGGTCAGATGCTTGCCGCCGTCGAAGGCAACGCCCGCGCGCTGCTCGCCGCCGAGCGCACCGCGCTCAACTATCTTACGCACTTGAGCGGCATCGCTACCGCCACCGCTCGCGCAGTAGCCGAAGTTGCCGGTTACAATGTGGACATCGTGTGCAGCCGCAAAACCATCCCACTGCTTCGCGTCCTTCAAAAATACGCCGTCAGAGCAGGTGGGGGTGTGAACCACCGCATGGGCTTGGACGACGCCATCCTCATCAAAGACAACCATCTTGCCTATTGTGACAGCATCGTCCAAGCCGTACGGCAGGCAAAGCAGGCGGTCGGACCGTTGACCTGCGTGGAAATCGAAGTGGACACGTTGGCACAACTGGACGAAGCCATCGTGGCGGGCGCAGAACGGATTTTGCTGGACAACATGGACGACGAAACCCTGAAAAAAGCGGCAAACCGCTGCCATACGCAAGCCGCCCACCCCCACACCGTCTATTGCGAAGCATCGGGTGGCATCGGCTTCGACCGCCTGAAACGCGTGGCACAAACCGGCGTGGACGGCATCGCCCTCGGCTATCTGACCCACAGCAGCCGCTCGTTGGACATAGGTTTGGATTTCGTGGCTTAAATTTCGAGTTTGCTATAAAGTAAAGGCCGTCTGAAATATAGACCTTTTATTTTCAAGCAGCCTTTTTGCTTCCAAAGCAGAAGATATAAAAATTATGCAGTTTAGCTTCAACCTTCATATAACATGAAAGAGTAGGGCATAACTAAGCCATCATGTAAAAAGCCGTCTGAAACCCAATGTTCAGACGGCTTTTTACTCCCAAAATGATTAATTGATCATTACCATTTTCCAGTTATCCCAATGCGTATTGTCCTACCCGGTGCGGGCAGATAGGAGCGGCTCATCGGGTCGAGGTAGTAGCGGTTGGTCAGATTGCTGCCCACCAGTTCGGCAGTCAGGTTTTTGCCGATTTTATAGCGCAGGTAGGCATCCCATACCGCAACAGGCTGCCAGCGCATATCGTTATATTGGGGTTTATGATTAGTTCCCATATATTGATTGAATACGTTGTAGTGGGGCTGCCACGCATCATTGCGGTTTTCATAGACGCGGCTGTGGTAATGAAGGCGCACGCCTGTTTCCAGTCTGTTGGCAAGAAAGCGGCTGCCCAATTCGGCATCAATCGACCAACGAGGTTGAAGCGCGCTTGCCAGATAGCCCGAATCGCTCAAACCTCCGTGATTGCAGACAGGGCGGCTCATGGTTTTGCCAGTTTGAGCAAAATATGTTGCATCGACATCTCCCGCAGTCACAGTCGACCATTGGAAGGTTTCGTCGCACATTTTGTTTTTCAGGCTGCGGAATACGTTCAGGCTGCCGAAGACGCGTCCGGTATCGAAGCGGGTGGACAGCTCGACACCACTGCGGATTTGTCTGTCGAATTGTTCGAATTCGAGATTGTCATCCCTGTCGATAACGTTTTCGGTCTTGTTATGGAAGTAGTTAATGCGGAAATCCACTTTTTTCATTTTCGGTAACAGCCCCGTCAAATCATGAATGTAGCCGACTTCCCAGTTTTTGGCGTGTTCAGGCCGCCAGCCATAGCCCATGCGGTTGAATGAGCCGGCGGCGGTAGAAAAGCCGTAAGTCCCTTCAAAAATGCTGGGGTAGCGCAGGGTTTCGGTATAGCGCAAATAGGCGCGGCTGTAATCAGTAAAATTGACAGTGGCAGAAAATGCGGGTACCCAACCGCTGCCTTTCTGCTTCATTGCCCTCTGTCTTTCGGCTTCGGTCATTGGCGTTGTGTAAACACTTGCACTGGCTGCATAGTATTTAGGTACAAATTGCGGACTGTCTGGAATAGACGGGTCATATACAGGATTAGGGACTTTGGTGTGCAAATCAGGAATGCTGCCATTGGTAAGGGGATGATCCTGCATATTCAGACGGCCTTTATCGTCTTTCAACCAATAGAAATCCACCTTTTCATTAGGATTGCCCCATGTTTCGCGATCAACTGTCAAAGTCGGAATAAATTGTGAATTGACTTGAAACGAAGTCAGGCTAATTTGTGCATGTTTTTTTCTTTGTTCTGCGTATTCATCTGTCGCATATAAAACTCCATAATCAAGACTGCCATTCGCCAAAGCATCGTCAATTGCCTTGTAATCCGCGTATTCTTGCGGAGTCGCCACCCTGCCGATCGAGTATTTTATCCCCCTGTTCATTTCTAACGGATCGCCGGTCTTATTCGTACCGCTTTCCAAACGTCTGCTTTTATCCTGAAGTTGGAAATTGGTATATCGCCCACCTGCCGTCAAAGTCAGCCAGCGGAAGGGTTCGTAGCGGAAATTAAAGCCCAGATTGTATTCTCGCCGCTTGCCGTTGCGCGGTACGCCGTATTGGTTCAATTCATAATTTGCCCTGATGGTGCTGTTTTCAAGTTCTTCCCGATATTTGTCGTATCCTCCCCGCTCCAGCTCGTCTGAAAAATCATTGCGCGATGTCAGTTTTTCGTTTTGAAAATCGCCCATCAAGGTCAGCGACAGTTTGTCGCTCAATTTCATACGGTTGGAGAATTGAAAGCCTGTCCGGTTGTTACGGGCGTAATAGGCGTTGCCTTCAATGGTGTTGAAGCGTCCGTTGGTATTGGGCGTTTCGGGTTTGGGCGGTTTGGGAGCTTCTATTCCTGCATCCAGCAATTCCTGCCGCTCTGCGGGGGTGTATTTCTGCCATCTGTCGTATTCATCCCATGCTATTTGAAATTTGTTGTCCTCATAAACGGTATCGCCGGGCGAGCCGCCTGCGGTATTGGTTTTGGAATTGGTGCGCGTTGTCCAAAGCGTGGCATCGAAATCTATCCAACGGCTGCCCTCGGGCTTCCACGAATAGTCGATATTGTAGGAACGCTGTTTTACCCATGCCTGCGGCCATTCGGCAATTTTGTTGAGGACGGACGCATCCCAACTGATGGGGCCGATAATGCGCGAAGGCATGATTTCGCCGAACGTGGAATCGGTATGGCGCAGACCGAATTTGAGCGTTTGGCGGTTCGGCAGACGGAAGGTGGTTTTACCTACCCATGATTTGGTTTCGAGTGAGGTATTGCTGACTTCTCCGCCCGGATGGTAGAAAAGTCCGATTTTTGAAATATTGGGTGCGCCCAGCATGTTTTCACTGCCGTAAAATTTCTCGCCCTTGGCAGCGGCTTCTTCTTGACGACGTTTTAATTCGTCTAAAGTTTCTTGTGTCCAAGGACCGATATAGCCGTAGCGTTCCGCGCCTTTTTTGCCGGAGAAATAATTGCCTTTACTGCGGTAGGCGTAGGCGAGCATGGCATCGAAATTGTCCTGCTTGGTGGCAGCGGCAATGCGGTAGGCTTTATCCTCCCCAAATTTATTGCGTCCGTTGAAACGCTGGTCGATTCGGTCGGTATCGTCAAAAAACGAACGCCAAATACCGCCCGTTGCTACTGCGGGAACAGGCAAGGTTCGATAATCGACCGAATGTTCATAAGCATTCTCACGCCGCTTGATGGAATTGTTGGCAGCTTCCGCCTTCACTTCAAAACCGTATTGCTGCCCTTCGGGGACAATATCGTCAGCATCGATGGTTTTCAGGGCGACGGAGCCGCCTATGCCGCTTTTCATATCACGGCTGAACGAGGGGCCTTTTTCGATGGAAATGCTGCTGATGATGTTGGGGTCGACGTAGTTGCGGTTATTTGCGCCCGCGTAGCCGCGCCAGACGGTAATCGCCTGCTCCGTGCCGTCAATGGTAACGGGAATCCGTCCCTGTCCCTGTACGCCGCGTATATTGGGATCCAACGCGCCGCTGTTGCGCGCGTCGCCGCTGTACACGCCGGACATACCGCTTAAAAGGTCGGATACGGTGTTGCCCTTGAAGGTTTCGACTTCGTTTTTGCCTTTGTAAAGATTGACGATTTCGCGGGTATAAACCCGGTTTTTACCGATTTCATCCTTATTTCGAGTTCCTTTGACAGTGATGGTATCGAGAATAACTGTCGAATTATCTGCAGCATAAACGGCAGGGACTAAACCAATGGTGGCGATGCAGGCGGAGAGGGTGGTGACTTTGATCGGTTGCATAGAATGTATCCATATAACTTGATTGGTAAGGCCGTCTGAATGAGATAGACCAAATAGATGCGATTACACTCTGACTAAAATAATACAAATAAGTTTGATTATTATTTATAATTTTGTGAAATTCTAAATAATTTTTAATAATATGGAAATGTTTTTTGAGTTTGAGGTAAATAGAAGGGTGAGGGATAAGAGGAACAAATAAAAACTTGTTTGAATATTTCAGACAGGCTTGGATTCGGATTTCAAAAGCAACATCCGGATCCCAGTGGTTGGAACAGATTCAAGAATAAAACACTTAGAGCTTTGTCAGCTAAATGTTTTTTCGGCGATACGCTTTTCTGATTTTTGCCGACGAAGGTGTCGGCTTCTCAATTGCTGATGTGAGATTTTTGGTCAAAGACGGCGGATGGGTTTTCTACGCTGACAAGGTCGGGTACTTTGCCCCTGGTTCATGAATTACTGATTTAGCTGCGTCATACTGTATTTTGCGATTAGAAATGGTTGTTAGTTGTTATTGGTATCTTGCAGTTTCTAAACTTGCAAAAACCGCCTATTTGTTTTATAAATGCAAACCATTTTTATTCAAATAATAAGGTTGTGTAATGAAAAAGAAAGCGATTGCCTGTGTAATAGGGGCGGTTTTTTCCGGACAGTTATATGCGGCTCAGATGCCGGTGGCTCAGGCAGAAATAGAGCCTGTGGTGGTCACGGCTGACCGCAATGCGCAAACCTTGGATAAAGCCGCGCCGAATGTGTCGGTTATAGGACGTAAAACCTTGAATCAAGCCTCGGCGCAGAATTTGGACGATATCGTGATGTATGAATCCGGCGTCAGCGTACCGTCAGACAATAACCGCCGCGGTCATGCGGGTATCAATATCCGAGGCATAGACGGCAACCGCATTCTGATGATGGTGGACGGCGTGCGCATTCCCGAATCTTATGCAGGCGGCGGCTCCAACGGCGCGATTTCGGGACGTGATATGGTCGAAAGCGACACGCTCAAGCAGGTCGATATTGTAAAAGGTCCTTATTCCGCGCTGTATGGCAGCGACGCGCTCGGCGGCGTGGTGAATATGGTGACGCTCTCTCCGAGTGATTTCGTCGATGAAGGCAAACGCGGTTATTTTGGTTTGAAACACGGTTACCGCAGCCGTGACCGCAGCCATGGCGTAACGGCGACTGTGGCAGGTTTCCATGAAAACGCCGAAGGTCTGCTGATGCTGACGCGCCGTCAAGGTCATGAAACCGAAAACATGGGCAGCGATACCAGCTACTCGGCTGCGCGTACTGCCACCAACCCTCAGAAAAACAATGCCTACAATATCTTGGCGAAAGGCAATATCGGCAACGAACGCCACCGCTTGGAAACTTTGTACGAACAGTATTACCACGCCAACGATACCGTATTGGCAAACGGCTTGGGTTCGCAATCGCGCGGGCCGGTAACCATCACAACATCTGAGAGCAATGCTCGCGACCGTATCCGCCGTCAACGTATCGAAGCAGGCTACCGCTACACTGGCGAAGGCCGTCTGAAAGAAGCCAACCTGACTGCCTATCAGCAAAAACTGCGTACGGAAGACGATGCCGTCGATGCGAGCATTACGCGTATGGGCGCGCGCCAATTAGGTAACTCGACCCGTTATTCCGACTACGGTTTCAATCAGACCATACGCGGGCTGAACGGACGTAGCGTGTGGGAGTTTGACGGCGCGGTCAAACAAACCGTCGTTGCCGGTGCCGAATACAAACACACCGAGACCGCCCGTCCGCGCGACAGTCTGACAGTGGACAATCTGACCGGCGCCGTCAGCAAAGTTTATGCAGGCAGCACCTATCCGAATAAAACCTTCCCCGACAGCAAGCGCAAAACGTTCAGTGTTTACGCACAAGACAGCCTGACCTTCGGCAACGGCATCGTTCTAACTCCGGCCTTGCGTTACGAAAAAGACAAGCTGAACACGTCGACCGACCAAGCCTATCTCAATGCCAATCCCAGCGGAACGGCGACGCGCTTCAGTGATTCCGCGTTTACGCCCAGCCTGCGCCTGAGTGTGCCGATGGGTGAGCAGTTCACCGGTTTTGCCACTTATTCCCAAGGCTTCCGCACGCCGCCGTTTGACAGCGCAACCATGGCGTTTGCCAATACGACCTACGGCTATGCGGTCATTCCCAATGCCAACCTCAAATCCGAACGCTCCAACAGCTTTGAATTGGGGATGAAGTTCAAAAACGAACGCGCCCGTGCGCAAGTCACCGCGTTCTACAACCGTTACCGCAACTTCATCAACCGCACTGAAATCGGTACCTCTACCGTTGGCAGACGCCCGATTATCCAGTACCAATATCAAAACCTTGATCACGTCAAAACCTACGGTGCTGAAGCTTCTGCCGCCTACAAATTCCTGCCGGGCTGGCAAGTCTCCGGCAGCATCGCTTGGATGCGCGGTGAGCAGCAGGACGGCAAACCGTTGGATTCCGCTTATCCGCTCAACGGCGTTTTGGGTTTGGATTACACTCAGGAAAAATGGGGTGTCGGCACCAAGCTGCGCTGGTCGAAAAAACACAGCCGCGTCAGCAGCGATACTGTTTTCCAAGCGCCGGGTTATGGCGTATGGGATGTCGGCGCATGGTACAAACCGTTTAAAAACCTCGAAATCGGCGCAAACATTTACAACGTCGGCAACAAAAAATACTGGCAGCACGCCGACGTTGCCGGCATGAGCCGTACCAGTGTGATGGACTTGTACACCGAAACCGGCCGTAATTTTGCCGCAACCGTACAACTGAAGTTCTAATGTGATTCAACCGTTTTCAGACGGCCTGAGAAAACGAGCAGGCCGTCTGAAAGCATACGATAAGGAAAATCAATGAAACTCAAACTCCTCCTGCTTTCCGTGTTTATTTCGTTGGCCGGCACTGCACACGCGCAACGCATCGTCGTGTTAACCCCCGATACGGCAGACATCGTTGCCGCGCTCGGCGCATTGGACGAAATCGTCGGCCGCGATCAGACCGTTCAAAATCCGGCGTTGAAAAACAAGCCCAGTATCGGCATTCATCGCCGCCTGACGGTTGAACCGATTGTGGCCGCCAAACCCGACATCGCCATCGGTTCATGGATGGCGCAGCCTGCCGATATTTTTGCCCACCTGCAAAAAGCAGGCATTAAAGCCGTCAATGTTGCGCCCGACGACAGCATCGCCGCCTATCCTCAAAGTATCCGCAACATCGGTCAGCTTATCGGCAAAAGCGCGCAAGCGGACAAATTGGCCAGTAAGTGGCAGGCGGATATGAAACAGCAGCCTTCCAGCGGCAAACGCTACCTCTTCAGCTACGACGGGCGCATCGTATCGGGCAAGAATACTGCCGCCGACGAAATCATCCGCCGCGCCGGCGGTATCAATGCCGCAGCCGCCATTGACGGCCTCAAACCGATGACGCGTGAGGCATGGATTGCGGCCAAACCCGACATCATCATTATTGCCGACCACAACACCGCCATGATAGGCAACGTCAAAACCTTTGCCGCACGCCCCGAAATCGCCGGCTCGCCTGCCGCGAAAAACGGCAAGATTTATTTGTGGAAGGCCAACGATATGTTCCGTTACGGACTGGATACGCCGCAAGTGATTCAGCGTTTGCATGGTTTGGCGAAATAAACGCGCCTGTTTTGAAAACCCTGCCCGATTTTTGTTTTCAGACGGCCTTGATTTGTTCCTTCTTGTTGAGTAGGAAGCAAAACGGTTGTCTTAAAAATGCCGTCTGAAACTGTCCCTCAATCCGCTTGAACCGCATGATGTCATGAAACCGCATACCCTTACCCTCTGCCTGCTGCTTACTGCCGCAGCCGTTTATTTGTGCTGCGGCATCGGCTTTGGTGCGTGGGAGTCGCCGCTGGCGATGGATGAAACCGTCCGTCAAATCCGTTTACCGCGCATCTATACCGCGCTTTTGGTCGGAGCCGGTTTGTCCGCTTCGGGGGCGGCATTGCAGGCTTTATTTGAAAACCCGCTGGCCGATCCGAGTTTGATTGGGACATCGGGTGGGGCGGCCTTGGGCGTGATTGTGTTATTGGCTTTGGGCGGCGGCGCGATGGGTGTGCCGGCGGCGGCTTTTCTCGGTGCATTGGGTGTGTGCCTACTGATTTTGGCAGTGCACAAGCTGCTCGGCGGCGGTACTTTGGGATTGCTGGTGTTGGGTTTTGTGTTGAGCGCGTTTTCGGGCGCGGTGGTCAGCATGATTTTGTTTTTATCTGACGATTTGGTATTGCGCAGCGCAACCACATGGCTGTCGGGCAGCCTTGCCGAAGCCGGTTTCTCATCGCCTGTCACGGCAATCGCGGTCATGTTGCCCGGTTTTCTGATTTTGCTGTCGGCAGGCAGGCGGTTGGACGTTTTGATGACGGGGGAGGACACGGCTGCCAGTATGGGGGTATCAGTTGGGGCTTTGCGTGTACAAACCGTAATCGGCGCGGCATTGATGACAGGGGCGGCGGTATCGCTTTCGGGCATCATCGGTTTTCTCGGCATGATGATCCCCAATGTGCTGGCGCAAACCGTCGGTGGCAGCCGCCGCAAACTGATTGCGCTGTCGGCTTGGTTGGGCGCAGTGTTTTTGATGGTGGTGGACGGAGCGGCGCGCTGGCTGACATACCCTGTCGATCTGCCGGTCGGTATCGTGATTGCCTTATTGGGCGGACCGTTTTTTATGTATTTGTTTATCAAGCCTTTGAAAAGCCGTTGATGCTTAAACAGGCCGTCTGAAACTTTATTGCCCCATATCTTTTGCCATGCACACCTTATTTCAAATCCGTAATCTTTCCGTCCGCGTCCAAGACAAAACCCTGCTTGAAATTGATCAACTGGATATACCTTCGGGCATGACCGTCATTATCGGTCCAAATGGTGCGGGCAAATCCACTTTGTTGCGTGCCTTAATCGGGCAAACAGGGCAGGGGGGAATCACGCTTTTTGGTGAGGCCGTTGCGCCGCAAATCCGCGCGGGCAGGGTGGCATGGGTCGGGCAGCATGGCCGTTACAACATGCCGATGACCGTACGCGAATACATTGCGTTGGCGTTATTCGTACAAAAAGGCCGTCTGAACCATGAATGGGCGGACGAGTTGCTCGATTATTTTGATTTGACAGCATTGGCGGATAAGCGTATCGGCAAGCTCTCAGGCGGCGAACAACAACGTGCCAACATCATCCGCGCCCTGTTGCAAAACGCGCCGGTCTTGCTTTTGGACGAACCGTGCAACCATCTCGATATCCGCCATCAACACCGCCTGATGCAGTATTTGGTCGGGCATTCAAACCGTGCCTCATCAATGATGGTATTGCACGATTTAAACCTCGCCGCGCGTTATGCGGAACATATTATTTTGATGAATAAGGGAAAAGTCGTTGCATCAGGCAAGGTGGGCGAAGTGATGCGCCCTGATTTGCTTGAATCGGTTTACGGTTGGCAGATACGCCGTTGCGAAGATGAGGCAGGGTTTTATTTCAGAAGCTGAGCGCCAACAGACCGTCTGAAAAACGATAAAGAAAATTTATTTTATCGTTCAAAAATAAAACGAGATGGGAGGATGTTCCCAACTTGAAGAACCAAATTTTGCGCATTTCACAAGTAAAATGCCGATTTCCATCAAATAGAAATACATTTTATTATTTATAGAATACAATATTTTAAAATAATACTGATTTTTAATTACATAAAAATATTGACAAGAAAATGATGATAGTTATTTAATATATAAATCTTATTAATAATTTTTATTAATCATTATCATGGTACAGCAGCTTGTTTGGACTCCGAAACAATCCGCGCCCAAGGCATTTCCCGAACGTCAGGCATTAATGCCCGTTTGGGGCGGCGTTCCAATGCCGCGTCCCCAGTGGCAGAACATTTGGAAGAAAAAGCTTCCCCATGCTACCGATGTGGACGCGCTTGCTTATCTGCATATTCCATTTTGCGCCAATCATTGCGTTTTTTGCGGCTTCTACCGTAATGCGTGGAAGGACAGCCAAAGCAGCGTGTACACCGACAAAATCATCGAAGAAATGGCCGCTGAAGCCGAAGTCCGTACAGGCAAGGGCAAAATCCGAGCCGTTTATTTCGGGGGCGGTACGCCGACCGCGTTGCTTACGGAAGACCTCGTCCGCCTGATTCGTGCCTGCTACCAATATCTGCCGCTTGCCGAAGACTGCGAGTTCACCATCGAAGGGCGCATGAGCCATTTCGATTTGGAAAAAGCACAGGTCTGTCTCGAAGCAGGGGCCAACCGCATTTCCATCGGCGTGCAAACCTTCAATACCGCCATCCGCCGCCGTCTCGGCCGCAAACACAGCGGCGACGAGGCGTTTGAATATTTGGCAAAACTGTGCGAACTCGATGCCGTGATTGTCGCTGATTTGATGTTCGGCCTACCCAATCAAACCGATGAAGTTTGGCAAAACGATATCGCCCGTGCCACCGAGCTGCCGCTGTCCGGTTTGGATACGTACGCGTTCAACCTTTATCCCATGCTGCCCATCAACCGCATGATTGAAAAAGGCGCATTTCCGACACCGCCGGGTTTTGACATTCAGGCAGACCAATATGCCTACACGGTTGAAACATTGTTGGAAAAAGGCTGGGAACAGGTCAGCAACAGCCACTTCGCCTATCCCGGCCGCGGCGAGCGCAACCGCTACAATACCCTGATCAAATCCGACATTCCCTGTTTGGCGTTCGGCTCCGGCGCAGGCGGTAACTTCGGCGGTTTCAGCTATCAGGTGCAGGGTGATTTGGAGAACTATCTCGCCACGCCGAAAGGTGAGAAAAATATCGCATTTATGAGCGGTCATAGTCCAAATAAAGCACTTCTCAGCAAAGTCCAGCACGATATTGAAACAGGCCGTCTGAATCCATTATTGTTTGACGGCAACAAAGCAGCGCAAAAGCTGATTGCCCAATGGCAGGAAATGCAGCTTTTTAAAGAACCCGATTCAGACAGCATTATCCGTTTGAATACCAGCGGCCGTTATTGGTCGCCCACCCTTATCCGCAAACTCATGCTCACTCTTCCGACTCAAGAAAAGGATCAAACCATGCAAAAACTTTCAGCCGAACAACAAACCATGTTGCGCCAATCATTAGAAAAAAATCCTGGCCAAGTGCTGGAAATGCTGGCCGCGCAAAACCAATGCAGTTTTGAAGACGTTATCCGCTGCCTGCCTGAAGAGAACGTGCGCCAAACCGAAGGCAGCCGCATTGTCGAAATCCTCCAAGCCATCGCAGCATGGGATGAATCCGTTACCTTCATCGCCCACACCCCCGATGCCATCGTCGAAGTCAGCGGCAAACTGCCAAACGGCAAAGTCGGCCGCGGTTTCTACAACTTTGACCATCCTGAAACTGACGGCGGCGTACACGGCCACATCTACTATGAAAACTGCGCCTCCATCTACCTTTTGGAACGCCCGTTCATGGGTAAAGCCACTTGCTCGCTCAACTTTATCAACCGCAACGGTGGCGCCATGTTTAAAATTTTTGTCGGCCGCGATGAAGCAGGCGAGTTGAAACAACACCAAATCGAAGCCATGCGCAAACTGTTTAATGCCGCTTAAACGGTTTCAGACGGCCTGAAAATCCGTTCCTTGCCGCATAGAGGAGCGGATTTTCTAACAATAAACATCTACCATACAAAGGAGCCCCAAACATGCAACTCATCTTCGGAGCCAACGGCCCGTCCGGCCGCGCCTATATCCGCACATTGACTGACTCAGCCGATACCGTCGCCGTATTAAGAAAGCCGTCTGAAGACAGTTTTTTTGTCGAACACAATATTCAAACCGTTGTCGCCGATGCGCTTGATGCCGACGCGCTCGATAAAGCGTTGGCACAATACCATCCTGATACCGTGATCAGTTTTGTCGGCGGCAAAAACGAAGAGGGTATCCGCAGCGATGCGCTGGGCAATATCAACATTATTGCCGCCACGAAAGCCGCCAATCCGCAAGCCCGCTTTGTACTGATTACCAGCATGGGCTGCGGTGAACAATGGGACATGATGAGCGAGCCGTTCAAACAGGCACTAGGTGAAGCCGTCCGTGCCAAAACAGAAGCCGAAATCTATCTCAAACAAAGCGGTTTGATTTGGACCATCCTGCGCCCCTGCGGCCTTGCCGATGGCGAAGATAATGCCTATACCTTGACACAAAATGCCCAAGAAATTCCGCAAAAATACATGACGCGCAACGGCTTGGCCGCTGCCGTTGCTACCATTGTCGGCCAAGCGGACAGCAAGGGCGAAACGTATAGCGTTGGTGCGGTATAACCGGATTGAATAGATTGTCCACTTTCCATTGTTAAAGTTGGAGTAGGTAATTGATTAGCAGCCGATCAAACAATAAAGGATTTGCTGAGAGAAGGCTGGGAGATATAAACAAAGAGGCGCTGTCTGAAAAATTTCAGACGGCCTCTTTGTTTTTGAATTCTGTAAGTGATTGTATTACGTTAGAAACAGGAGTTAGCAGACTAAAATAGTAGAGTTATGAATTTAACATAATATAAATTAATTTCCTTTTCCCTATTCTTCTACAAATTCCGCTGTTTTGTTCCTATATGTCAAATGAGAATTAATGATACTCTAGAGAGTGTGCTCATAGTACTCCAATTTTTAGTATCAAATCAATGGTTTTAAGAGAAATGTGACTGCTTAATTTACCACTTTTTCCCTGAATGGTGGAATAGGGCAGGGAGAAATGTCTCTTTATCCCTTATTTCAACCGTTCAGACGGCCTTTTCCCCATTCATCCCATTCGCTTTACCATCGGCATTATACCCGTTACTATACAGTGTTCATCGTCAGTCGGATATTACCCTTATGACCGCCCACCAATCCTACCATCTTACCTTTGCCCGTTTTTCCCCCTCACTTTCAGTTCGCTCCTTCAGTGCATCCGAAGCGGTCAATACCGCTTACCGTGTTGAAATTACTGCCACCTCTACCGACTCTTCGCTACCTCTGTCTTCCTACCTCAACCAGCGCGCAGCGTTTGAGATTCGTCCGCAAGAAGGCTTACTGTCGGAAGTGGCAGGAGCATTCGGGTCTGCTTCAGACGATCTCCCGGCGAAGCAATGGCAGGGCATTATCACCTCATGCGAGAAGTTGTCGGTTTCCAAGGATGAAACCGTTTACCGCTTTGTTTTAGAGCCGCGCTTCGCGGCTTTAAAACATTTCCAGACTTCCCGGCTGTTCCAATACCAAACCGTCCCCGACATCGTTGCCGCCGTCTTCAAACATCACGGCTTCTCCGGTGTCGACTACCGTTTCCAAAAGAGCCGCAACTACACCGTACGCGAGTATGTCACCCAATATCTCGAAAGCGACTTCGACTTTATCAACCGTCTGTGTGAAGAAGAAGGCATCTGGTATGCCTTCGAACAGCATGAACAACATGGTGACGTAGTCGTCTTCGGCGACAGTCCCGAACACTACTTGCGCAGTCAAGGCTTACCCGTTTCCTACCGCCACCATGCAGGATTGGAGAGTGTCGGTACCGAAGCACTGTTCAACTTAAGCATCCGCCACAACCCCATTGTCGAAGGCATACGCACGGCCGACTACAACTACCGCAGTGCCGATACCGACCTCTTTGCCGAAACCGACAACAAACAGTCCGAAGAATCTGCCGACAATACCGTCTTATTGGGCAAACAGCAACACTGGGGCCTTCATCCCAAAACAACCGACGAAGCCCAAGTTCAGACGACCCTGTTGAACGAAGCCAACCTCTGCCGCCAAACCATCGCCAACGGTAGCGGCAACGTCGTCTCCATGGCACCGATGAAAGTGTTCCAAACCGATACTGCCTTCCCCGAAGCACCCGACGGCTGGCTGGTACTTTCCATGGAACACAGCGGCAGCCGAGATACCGCCTACAGCCATACCTTTACCACCATCCCCGCCCAACTCGCCTACCGTCCCGAACGCATCACCCCGCGTCCGCATATCGACGGTACCTTACCGGCACGGGTAACCGCGGCGGAGAACTGCACCTACGCCTATATCGACGATATGGGCCGCTACCGTGTCAAACTCCCGTTTGACCTGGACGAATGGAGTCCGGGCGGGGAAAGCCGTCCCGTCCGACTGGCCAAACCCTATGCCGGTCCCGAATACGGCATCCACTTCCCCTTACACGAAGGCACCGAAGTGATGCTCTCCTTCGTCCAGGGTAATCCCGACCGTCCGTATATCTCCGGCGTCATGCACGACAGTGCCCATACCGACCATATCCCTGCCGATTGGAACACAAGAAACGTTATCCGTACCTGGGCGAACAACAAACTGAGGATGGAAGACCTGCAGGGACAGGAACACATCAAACTCGCCACCGACTATCAGAAATCCCAACTCAACCTCGGCCACATCGTCGACAGTAGTAGGGAGAAACGCGGAGAGAACGGCGAAGGCTTCGAACTCAGAACCGACGGCTGGGGCGCGGTAAGGGCGGGTAAGGGCATACTCGTCAGTGCACAAAACCAGGATGCCAACGGCAAAGTGCTGGATATGGACGATGCCATCTCCCAACTCGAACAAGCACTCTCCCTGGCCAAAAGCCTGAACAAAGCCGCCCAAACCGCAAACAACCATAACACCGATGAAGAAACCCAAAGAGGCCGTCTGAAAGACGCCCTTAAAGACCTGAAAGAGGCCGGCTTGATCCAAACCGCCCCCGCCGGCATTGCCACCGCAACCCAACAAAGCCAACTTCACACCGCCAATGAAAACATCCACCTGGTCAGCGGGGCAAATACCGACATTACCGCCGGCCAAAGCCTGACCGCCCATGCGGCAGAGAGTTTAAATCTGTTTGCGCAAAGCAGCGGCATCAAGATGCAGGCCAATCAGGGCAAAGTGGAAGTGCAGGCACAGAATGACGAGTTGCAGCTGAATGCACTGAAGGACGCAACGTTAACCAGCAGCGCAGGGAAAATTACTATTGCGGCGAAGGAAGAGATTTTGATTACCTGCAAAGGGGCGTATATCAAGCTGAGCAACGGGGAAGTTGAGATCGGGAGTCCGAAGGTGGTGCGGGTGAGGGCGCCGATGGTGGTCTCGGGACCAAACTCGGCAGGGGTGAATATGAAGGGTATGCCTGCGGTCGGTAGGTTTTCATTGCATTTTATTTTAAAAGATAGCAATGGAAATATTTTACGAAATACCCCATATAAAATTTCAGACGGCAATAGCTTGATTAGAGGAATAACTAATAGAAAAGGTAAAACTCAAACCATTTATTCTGACAGTCCTGATAATCTGGTATGCGAAGAAGATTGGGATTATTTTTTCAAGAAACCAAAATAAGGAAGGAAAATGACAGGTAAAATTTCAGGTTCTGCAAAAGGTACAATGCAGGAGTCCAAGCTTAAACATTCCGTAGATTTTATTTTACAAGTTTATTATTTGGTTATCGGATTTGAAGTAAATGGAGGACAGGAAACTTTTTTCTGTAGAAAGACGACGGTATCAAGAGGCAGAGAGAAATTAGAAGATGAGGAATGCATACATGATATTGATAAAGGGGATTACGGCCATGCATTTTTCTATACTGCTGATAGTGCAGGAAAAGTTATTAGTTTTTTCAGTTTTGGCCCAACTGGTTTTTTCCCTGATAAGGTTTCAGATCCACAAAACCCTAGTAGGAAAGACTATGCGAAAAGCCGTCCAAGTACGGCATCTTATCGGATAACGGAGTTGACTAAGATGTTTCGTTTTATCATCAGTAAGGAGCTAGCAGAAAAAATAGCAGTAGAGGTAGACAGATTTGCTACCAGTAATCATTCTTATGCTGTTTGGAAAAATTCTACTTGTGCCAGCGAAGCACGTTCCGTTTTAGAAAAAGCTGGAGTTAATACACCTCATGGCAGCAGTAAAATCAAATCTCCCTTGGGTTTAATGGGCAAAAGTTCCAGTTTTAATACTTACAATTTTGTGAACCCATATATGTGGTACAAGCAGTTGGAAGAGAAGTATGGAAAACCAATAATTTTTATTGCACCATATCTTAATGTAAGATATCGTTATTTGAATACAGGAATGTATTATAAATATGCAGATAAATATATCTTAGATGATCAATATCACTGGACGCGGAAAAGAGGGGATGATGATCCTTTGTTTTGTTTTCCTTTTGCATCTTCAGGAATAAGAATACATGGAAAATTTTAAAAAAGTCCTTCAGAAATTATTTGTTATTTTCTTATTGATACATGTGCAAGAGGTATTTTCTATGACACAAGCAGAAATCCGCGTGGGAAAAGCTTATTTGGCAGAAATGATTGATATTGCATCTGAAATTATAGAGAAGAAGCAATCTATTGATCCTGATTCATTACAATATAAACGTAGGAATATTAAGGTTCGTACTTATACAAACATGAAAAACGGTTATACAAGCTATACTTTAGAAAAATCAAAAATTCATTTGATTGTACCGAAAGAATTAAAACAGGAAACGAAACTTAATCTCTATTGGGATGAAAGTAAAGGTTCAATAAATATCCGATTTGACAAAGACGAATTGAAAAAATATTTCCACCTGAATCTCAAAAAAAGTGGGGTGAAATCAGAAAAACTGGAAACAGCTTTTGATGAAACTACATTTCATTTTACATTTTATGAATTTTCTATGGATAAATATCCTAACGTAACAGTTGAGTTTCGCATTTATCATTCTCCCAATACTACATTTAGGTTGGACTACCCACCTAGATTTACGCGTATTTTGATTTATAGCAAGCCGTAGGTACGATTAGCCGCCGCAAGCGGCGTAATCGTACGCATGCACTTGATAAAATTTCATGAGCAACATTGTCATCTTTAGCTGACAATTCCACTATTCCAAGCAATAGGCGAGGTTAAAAAACCAACCCTCACAAGGCCGCCTGAAAACCAAATCCGAGGTTTCAGACGACCTTTCTCCTTGTATCTATCCCCATCCGTACTTGAGCGAACAACAAACTCAGAATGGAAGACCGCCAAGGGCAGGAACACATCAAACTTGCCACCGACTATCAAAAAACCCAACTCAACCTCGGCCACATCGTCGACTCAAATCGTGAGAAACGCGGAGAGAACGGCGAGGGTTTCGAACTCAGAACCGACGGTTGGGGTGCGTTACGCGCAAGTAAAGGGATACTTGTCAGTACGGATACACAAAGTGGGGCTAAGGGTGAAGTATTGGAGATGGGTAAGGCAATACGACGCATGCGTAAAGCATTGGACGCAGCCAAATTGTTGGATGCCGCCGCTATGCGTGTAGGAAATAGTGCTACAGAGAGTATTGCTCAAACAAACCATATTAATAGTAGTTTAAAGAAACTAAAAAAATCGGGCATCGTTATTTCGGCTCCCGATGGTTTGGCTACCAGTACCAAGCAAAGTATATTGAATACAGCACAAGGGCATATTCATTGGGTCAGCTTACAAGATAGTAACGTCAGTGCCGGTAAAAACTTTACTGCACACGCACTACAAGGTATCAATCTGTTTGCACAAAATAATTCCCTTAAAATTCATGCCGCTAAAGGTAAGGTTGAAATCCAGGCAAAAAATAACAAGATACAGATTGATGCAAAAAAAGATCTTGAACTGACCAGTAGTACTGCCAAAGTAATGATCGTTGGCAAAGATGAAGTAATGATTAGCGGTGGCGGAGGCAGCTATATCAAATTAAAAAATGGCGAAATTATACTTGCTTCTCCTAAGATCGTTCGCGTCAAAGCACCTGCAATGCCTGTAGGCGGCTCTGATAGTTTTGTCTTTAACGGTTTTGCAAAAACCGATAAAACCTGTATTCCTTGCAAGATTGCCGAATTAATTGGGCGTCCTGTTAATCCTATTTCGGGAATTAAGGTTTTGCCGGATGAAACGGATTTTGCTTTTGATGGGCTGGTACCTTTTGTATGGAGCCGCAGCTATTTCTCCGACCTAAAAGAAAGTTGGCTGGGTAGCGGCTGGCGCACTACATTGAGCGCTAAACTGGAGCGCAAAGACGGGCGTTTTACCTATACCGATAATCAGGGACGTACATTTGATCTGCCAGAACTGGAGGAAGATGAAGGACAGGTTCTGTTTGAAGCAGAACAAATCATCTTCGAACGAATCGATAATGGCAGCTATCAAATTAGCAGTTTGGATGGGGATAGTAGACAGAGATTCTCTCCGTTACATCTGAATGGAACAAACCGTATCGGCAGTGGTGATGGCGACTATGTTCTTACTCGTGTTAGCGACCGTCATGGGAATGGCTACCGTATTGTTTACAAGGAAGATACCGGTTTACCGCATACCGTTATTGACGAATTGGGACGTAAGATATGGTTTGAATTTGACAATCTCAGCCCTTTGACCCAGATTCCTGTTTATCGCCTTACCAGCATGGGTAGCTACAACGATAATCTACCTGAAGGTCGGGAAGTTCTTGTCCGTTACCGTTATGACGACAACGGCGATCTTGTCGCAGTAGAAGATACCGAAGGTTTCGTTCACCGACGTTTCGGCTATCGCCGTCACATGATGATCCGTCACCAAACTGCAGCAGGATTAAATACCTACTATCAATACGACCACTATACCCCTAAAGGCCGGGTATTGCGCAGCCATACCGACAATGGCGAAGAGTGGCATTTTGCCTATGCCGACGGACATACCCAAATTACTGATGCCTTAGGCCGCAGAGAACACTTGTATTATGACCATCATGGAGAAGTCGTTAAAAAAGTCTTTGCAGATGGTAGTAGCGTTTTGACTGAACGTGATGCATTAGGCCGTCCTATTAAAAGTATTGATGAAATGGGGCGTGAAACCCGCTACCGTTATAACGAATGCGGGTTGTTGACCTTTATTGGCGGAGAAGGCGGACAAAATCAGCACATCCGTTATGACCAAGAACGCCGACCGGTAGAGATTACCCTCCCGCATAATCAAAAGACCCTAATTGAGTACAACGAACAAGGGTTACCTGCGACCCAAAGCGATAGCAAAGGCAATGCAACCCATTACCGTTATAACGAAAATGGGCAAATTACCCAAATCACCGATGCTAAAAACAATACCTATACATTTGAGTATGATCAGCACCGCCGCCTGAGCACTCAAACTGACTGCTCCGGTCAGCAAACCCGTTATACCTATAACGGTGAGGGCAAACTCGAAAGTATTACCGATGCAGCCGGCCACACCACGCACTATCATTACCAAAATAGAAAACCACTGCGTACCGACTATCCGGATGGCAGTAGCGAACACTTCAGCTACGATCATGCAGGTCGACTGAATGTTCTTACTGATGCCGAAGGTAACCGCACAACCTACGATTACGACAATGACAGCAAACCAACCGTCCGCTACAACGCGCTGGGTGGTGCATTCCAATACCGTTACGATCCTGCAGGTCGTCTGAAAACCCTCGTCAACGAAAACGGGGACAGCTATACCTTCGAATACGATGAGAGAGACCGTCTGATCCGTGAGATTGGCTTTGACGGCAAAATGACACGTTATACCTATAATCCTGCTAGTGAGCTCATACGCGAAGAAGAATATGCGTCTGAGAACATTGACGTGCGTACTCGCCCGCTACGGACGATCACCTACCACCGTGACCGTATTGGTCGCATTCGTCAGAAAGACAGCCATTTAGAGGGCGGAGAAATCCTGAGCACCCACTACCGCTACGACAAACTTAACCGTCTGATCCAAGCACATAACGCCCATAGTGAACTTCGTTTTAGTTATGAACACAACAGACTGGTTAAAGAACAGCTCATCCACTTGGATAGCCCCATTGCATCCGGTACCAGCCGTTCACAATCCAAAGATGTCGCCGCACAGATTACCGAACACCGTTACGACGTATTGGGCAACCGCATCCAAACCATCCTACCTACAGGTGAAATTTTAAACTGCCTGTATTACGGCAGCGGGCACTTACACCACGTCAACCTAGACGGCACCACCCTTGCCGACATCGAGCGTGATGCTCTGCATCGCCCGGTCGAGCGGAGTATCGGCAAGCTGAATACCCAATTTCAACTTGACCCATTAGGCCGTCTTAAACAACAAATCGCCCAATCGAACGGTCACAACAAAGCAGACCCTGCCGTCCTTATCGGCCGCAGTTACCAATACGACACTATTGGCAACCTCATCCGTACCGATGACCAAACCAACGGTAACAGGGATTACACCTATGACGCACTGGGCAGAATTATCCAAAGCGCGGACGAGCACTACCGCTACGACCCTGCACACAACCTTACCGACGGAAGCAGAATCGGCGGCAACCGCCTTACCCAATACCAAGGCACCAGTTACCGCTACGACCCGTTGGGCAACCTGATCGAGAAACAGCAAAATGACGGCGAAATCCAACATTACCGTTATAATGCCGATAACCAACTGACCGAAGCCGAAATCCATCGCCCCGGACAAAACGCTGTCTTATATCGCTACCGCTACGACCCACTGGGCCGTCGCATAGCCAAAGTCCATCCAGACGGCAACGAAATCCAATACCTATGGGACGGCAGTCGCCTGTTACAGGAGTACCGTAAAGACCGTACCTACACCTATGTTTATACCGAAGACCGAAACTATGAACCCCTTGCCCAAATCACCACCTACAATGGCTCGGATAAGGCAAGAGAAATCCTGTACTATCACAACGATCAAATCGGCATCCCGCGAGAAATGACCGATGAGGAAGGCAATATTGTTTGGAGCGGTGACTATAGCGGTTGGGGCAAACTGACCCGGGAGGAACGTCTGAAATCAGACGTGTACCAACCTATCCGCCTGCAGAACCAGCATTATGATGAAGAGACAGGACTGCATTATAACTTCTTCCGTTACTATGATCCGGAGATTGGGCGGTTTACGTAGCAGGATCCGATTGGGTTAGAAGGTGGAAACAATCTGTATCAATTTTCGACAAATATACAAAATATGATGGACCCTTGGGGATTAAATGCTGTTGGCATAGCTAAAGGGGCATTATCTATGAGTGCAATTGATACAATGACTCCAGACCCCACTGATGCGGCATTGCCTAAATGGATTGCATATGGGGTGCTTGGAGCTGCTGCAACGGGTGTCGTTGCATTATCGGAAAGCGATACATGTACAGGAAAATGCCAGGAAGAAAAAAAAACGTAAGAAATGTTTAGATGCTACAGTAAACAACATTAAAATGGTTACAGCAAAAACATCTTATCTAACATTACAAAAAAGTGTTTCCATCCCTGCTGTTGCGAGATACACAGCATTGATTGAAAGAGGTAGTATTGCCCCTCCAGTTAAAATGGATGGAAATACTATTGTAGATGGTAACCATAGAATGGTAGCTGGATTATTGTGTAATCAAATACCTGCTAGTACCCCAGGAACTGCTCCATTATCTAAACCAAGAATACCTTTGAGAGATATACAACCAGACCCTATAGATTGGTGGTAATAAAAATGATATCTAATGACATTCAAGAATTACTTAAAAATATTACAAAGTCTCTAATTAAAATCGAAACAAAAGAATTAGATGTCTTAATTTCTAGACAGTTAACCCATATAGATAATATTGATTTTCACAGATACGAAATATCCCATAGGGAAATTGGAAGTCTCAAATTTTCTTTCTGTTCATTTCGTGGTGCTTTCATAAGCTATAGTTCCTTTACTAATTGTAATTTTATTAATTGTTCTTTTATTACGGCAATAGTTTGTAATACAAAATTTACTAATTGTACATTTATTAATTGTGTATTCAGATCAATGCATATACAAGATAATTTAATATCTAACTGCTCTTTTCAAAACTGCTATATAGAAGATAATATATTTTCTACAAATAGAACATAAGGGGCCGTACTAGATTAGCAGATATGTTACCCTCAAAAAAGGTCGTCTGAAACTGGATATACATCAACCCTTCCGTCTACAGAATCAGCATTATGATGAAGAGACGGGGCTGCATTACAACTTCTTCCGCTACTATGATCCGGAGATTGGGCGGTTTACGCAGCAGGATCCGATTAAGCTATTGAGGGGAGAGAGTTTATATGCGTTTGCTCCAAATGTTTTTGTATGGCTCGATACTTTAGGATTGGCAAAATATAAATGTATTGCCGCTGAAAAAGAGGGAGGAGGAGGAAGAGGCTATAAGGATAGCAGGAAGTCATGTACTTACAGCTATACCAATGTAGCTACGAAAAAAACGGTTAGTGTATTATCTAATTCAGATACTACAATACAAGATTCTCATTTCTGTAGAGGTGCACAGGTAGGAACTACTTATTCATCTATAAATCATACAATGGTTCCGCATCATACGGATTATAATCCTTTTGTAATAGATTAGGAAAAGTATTCGTTTCCACATCCTTATTCTTATGGTTTCTTTTAGGGTTTATATGCCTAGGGATTCATGTGTGAATTTATTGAAAGGCTAGATAAAAATAGGCTGAAATCTTTGCAATAACATAAGTTACAAAAATTTTATATTCAATCCTATTTTCAACATGAAAACCTTTCTGATTTCTCCTATTTTGCTCTAAATCAGAAAGGTTTTAGTCAATTGAAAATTTTAGTACATTCTTATTCATAAAATTTCGTTGACATACATTTTTGCAAATGATCGCAGGTTATTCTAGATAAATAGGGGAAATTTGATTTGATGTAGAAGGAAATTCCCCCAAGGGAAGAACAGCTAAAACAGACGTATTAGGCTGTTTATCACAAGCATTATAGATAGAATTGTTGCTAACTTGATTGGTACAAATTTTATTCTTTCTAAAATCTAAACGAAAAATTTAATTTATGATCAAATATATTAATACCTCTGACAAGAAAACAATAATAGATATTATTTCATTCGCTATATTTTCTATTTTGTCAATTTATCCTGGATATATTAATATCTACTCAAAGACTATTTCTCATAGAGATTTCTATATAATATATTGTCTGTTTAGCCTTTTATTTTGGATATTTAGGAAGAAATTCATATCCAATTACATAATAAATATTTTTATTTATCCTATAGTAGTATTCTGGATTTCTAATGTTTTGTTTTTCATATATAAAATAATAATAGGTATGAAAATAGATACTTACTCTTTAATTTTATATTTTTTTGTGAATTATATCTTTCTTGGAATTTGGTCATTAAGTATTATTCGGTTTATATTTCATAAACTATATAAATTATGAAACAATTATATATAGTTAAGCAAGTGTAGATTGTGTTGAGAACCCAACCCATACAAAGGCACTTGGATTCGGATTTCAAGTGTAACACTAGGGTACCAGTGTTCAGCGCGCCTGAATAGGCTTTTATCGGGTGTCCAAGATTTTGTGGGCGGTTCAATCGCATACTGGCCTTTTTACGTTATGGAAAGTTGGACTTCAAATCCGAATCCGCCGACTCATCAAATACAGATCAAAAAGCAGGCTACTGCTCTGGTAATAACGCCTGCTACAAATCGTTTCGATAAGTTATTTGACTTGCACTAGCTTAGGTGACTCCCCCTCATAGTGATAAATCTGACTTGAATTGAATTTCCTTAGTTATCAGGGACGGTCCTTTAATTAAGTAATTAGCCTTTAAAAAGGAGCATCCATGAAAAAATTTATTAAATTAGCTTTAATATTTTTAGGCACACTATCTGCCATCATATTTATATCATTAATAATATTAATGTTTAGCCATGATCAACATAATGATTTATATTACAAAACTCCAGATGAGTTTTTAAATTCCAAGTCATTTTCATGGTATATTGATATTTTTCCCAAAAGCAGTAGCAATATATTCTTGAGGACTTTTGTTGAAGCAAATGAAATGATCGTTATTTTTGAAGCAAATAAAGCAGACGAAATACCCCTTTCCCAACTTTATCCTATAACTTCTAAAGGAGTAGACTATTTAAAAGACTTCAATATTTCAACTTCCCAAATACAACCTTTTTTGGATAACAGTAAATTATATTGTTATTTTTATTCAAACAACTCTCCTTATTTGGTCAGTAAATACTATTCAAACAATCCTGATCTAGTACATTATATGTTTACATCACTCCGATCCAAGGAAGCTTTAGAGCTTTGTCCTTCAAATACTGTTAAAACACATAAGATCAATCCTGAACTATGATCCGGAGAGTGGGACGGTTTACACAGTAGGATCCAATTAAACTATCAGGGGGAGAGAGTTTGTTTCGGTTTGCAAATAGTGTGCAAACTTAGACAGATGTATTTGGCTTATCTGGAATCCTAATCTTTGGTATTAGTGATAATGCAGCAAAGAATTTAGAGAATCAATTTCAAGCAGAACGTTTTAAACATATTAGGGCACAAGTGGAAATAACCAATGTGCAACAGGTGTAGGTGTACTTTTTGGAAGACATATGGCGCAGCTAAGTAAAGATCCAAAATGTAAGAACGTACATCAATTCCAAGGTACTTTAGCTGATTCTAGAAACGCTACCTTAGCTGTAACGGGTGTAGGGGGGCCTGCAGTAGTAACAACGGCCGCAGCTGCTCTTGAACTTATTCCACTGGCAGCAAGAGGAGTTAATGTTCTATCAAAAAGTTCAGCTGAACAGGCATGGACTTCTTTATCCGCTGTTGAAAAAAGTGTAGGGCTTTCTGCTGCGGTATCCGGTACAACTCAAATTATGCAAAATGGTCGAGTTAATGCTTGTGCGTTTGGAGTAGATATGGTAACCGGTGCAGCAGGATCAGGGTTAACTAAATTAGGTTCGCAAGCTGGGTTATCCGTTGGATCTAGAGCTATGTCTGATTATATGTGCCAAGGTAAATCAATAACAGAGACGTTGAAAGGAGTTCCAGGTAATGCATTGGGTACCGCTGTAGGATTTGAAGTAGGTAAAACTGGAGTTGGGGATATTAGTTAGACTCTCATAAATGAGGCTACAAAACAGTCTATTAATACTGGTATGGATATGGTGGTTCCATCTAAGAAACCTTAATTAAAAGGAGATATCAATGATTAAAAGTATAAATTACTATCTTAATGTCATTATTTTATCTTTAATTGTTGGTTGCAGTGGGTCTAATCAGACGATTAGGGATACGCAATGCGATCCACAGGGTCCGTTTTTATATTTAGAGCAATGTGCTATCGAAGGAGATATTTCTAGTCAATATAACTTAGCTGTTAGATATATGGATGGATTAAATGCTCCGAAAGATCTAAAGCAAGCTTTTTATTGGATGGAACAGGCTGCAAAGAATGGAGATATCCGAGCACAATCTGACCTAGGTTTGCTCTATTATAATGGCTGGGGCATCTATAAAGATTATAAAAAAGCCTTTGAATGGACACAAAAAGCTGCAGAGCAGGGAAGTGTTCCAGCTAATAATAATATGGGCTTTTTTTACAGCCATGGAGTTGGTGTGTCGGTAGATTGGAAAAAAGGAGCAGAATATTATCAATTGGCTGCAAATCAAGGATATATTGATGCCTATCAAAATTTATCTACTATGTACTTTAGCGGGAAAGGTGTTGATATAGATATAAATAAAGCATTGGAATTTGCTAAAAGAGCTGCAGAGGATGGAGGTAATCAAATGGCCATTTATAACTTGGGTACAATTTATTCTTTAATAGGTAAAACAGAAGATGCTATTTTTTGGTTGAGAAAAGCAGCTGAATTAAATATGGCAGTAGGGCAAGCAGAATTGGCAGGTGTGTTAGCCCCAATAGCCAAAACAGAAGCCGAAAAACAGGAAGCTAAGCAATGGTTAGAAAAAGCTTTGGCTCAAAATGATCCTTATGCTTATACTGTAGCCGGTGTGTTGTATTCTGAAAAAAATAATGTTTTCCCTATTAATGAGAAAAAAGCTTATGAATATTATAAAAAAGCTGCCGAACTTGGTGAAGAAAAATCACAAACTATTTTGGCCTCATGGTATTGGGAAGGACGGTATGTACCAAAAGACGAGATAACAGCAGTGGAATGGTTCGAACGTGCGGCCAATAACGGTGAAATTAAAGCAGCCAAAAAATTGGTAGAAATCTATGGACAGGGTAGCAAAAATATTCCGAAAAATGAGGTAAGAAAGCAATATTGGCAGGATAAGCTTTCTGAGTAGGCAATTATTATCCTCAAGCCTATAAGTAGAGAAAGAATAAGGGAAAATACCCTATTGACAAGATAGAAGTAATAACCTACTTCTGTTACTCAAAGCCGGAACTTACGTACCGTTTACAGCAAGATGCGGCATCGATAACTTAAATCCAAATCAGTCGAGGAGAGTCTCTGTCTGTCAGATTAGTGTAAAGTAAAAAAGGTCTAATTAAAGGCTGTCTGAAACTAAATTTAGCTTTTCAGACGGCCTTTGTTTTATTCATTGAATACAACAAGCAATTATAAAAGCAGTCGCTCTATCACTGATAGTGTGCTCAATCTGATAATGTGCTCAATCTGATAATGTGCTCAATGGAATAGGATGGGACAAAGATAAGGAATACCTGTTGTAGAAGGAAATACTTATACCATTGATCAAGTTGCATATATCAGAGATGCAAGCAAAGAAGAGTATGATGCCAGTCCTCATGTAACCATAGTAGGTTGTGATGGAGAAATTATCACCAGCAAAGAAGAAGCCCGCAACAGCTGCGCCGCCGAACGTAAGATTTTATTTTAATCAAGAAAGGATAATCCATGAATGATACCGAAAAGAAACTCATCGCCATCCACTATACCGCCGACCGCAGCAAACGTAACAACGAACATGACTTTACCCTGTTGAAACTGGGTATACGTGGCGCAATCTATTTTAATACCCGCGATGATGTCGCAGATGCCTTAACCGCTCTGATGGATTTCTATTACGAATGGGCGAAAGACAAGCTGACAATAGCTAGGCACGAAAGAGGCCATAGGGATATTAAAAAAGTCAAACTGACCGAAAAATCATATCTGAAAGAACGGGATACAATCTACCGGTGGTTGGACAATCGGGAGGAAAATCCGCCAGAGGTGATGTGGGGAATGCAAAGTGAGCATGCAGATACCAGCGCATCCTATTATTTCGACATTACCTCTATTGCCGCAGGTTTAGTTAATGAAGCCCATATGCCGCTAGGCACCCTACTTTTTAACCTGCCACTGGAAATTTTGTCTTCCCCCAAAGATTTGGCAAAACTGGATGAGTTTGTCGACAAGATTGCAGAGAAGCTGGATGTGTTCCACGGCTATATCGGTCTGGCAGCAATTCCACCGCATAACTATTACGACGGTGCACCGTACGAATACGGGGTGTGTCGCGAGAATTTCGGTCTGATTCCGGTTACGACTGATTATCTGTCAACGTTTTATAGATACAACATACGCAGTATCAGTTGGTATACATTGGTTGGCAGGGAACTTTACGGACAGCTACCGGCAGGCAGGATAGAGCCTGTTTTAGCGAATCATCCCGATATTAAGATGCGTGATATAGCAGGTATCAAAGTTTTCAAAATTGGCAACTTGCCTGAAACCGGAGATATCCACGAAGATTTACCCTTGGACTACATTGCGCTAAACCGCGCTTTAGAACCGATACGTGAAAAATACCCCCGTGAAAATATGGGCGGCATTACCCGCGAACAGATGTATTATTGGTCGAGAAGATGGGACGGTTGGGAAGTGGAAGAAAAAGACGGCAAGAAGATCTACACCCAAGCACCACAGGAAATCATCGGTGTCGAGGAAGAGCCTGTTCCAATTTCGGGCATATGGAAAATTACTAGCTTTAACGGCGAAACCCGTCATTTCAATAAAGGCGAAATCTTCCCCGAAGGAGAGGGTGAGAGAACGCAAAAAGCACTTCTCGGCCCCCAAATGGGTCTGACGATTTGGGAACTTGTCAAAGGAGACCATGACGAGCCGTTGCGTAGAAAACCTATATGGTAAAGCCAGGCTATAAACAATCAGTCGGCAGGTGGGTCTAAAAAATAACACCGAAGCAATCCCTGAATAAAGTCTTGGACAAATTGCTTATTGAAATAACCGGAGACTTTAACAACAAGGAATTTGTTGAGAAAAGGCTGGGGAATATAAACAAAAAGGTCGTCTGAAAAATTTCAGACGGCCTTTTTGTTTTTGAATTTTGTAAGTGATTGAACTACTTAGAGAAACAGGAGTTAGCAGGCTAAAATACTAGCATTATTAATTTAACATAATATAAAATATCTGACCATTTCCTATTCCTGCATCAAAATCGCTTTTTGTTCCTGATTGTTAACTGAGAGTTAATGATATTCTAGAGAGTGGGTCAATAGTACTCCAATTTTTGGTATAGAATCAATAGGTTTATAAGATAAATTTGGCAGTTTAATCTTGCCGTAACTCTACCACTTAATTATTGTTTAGTGGAATAGGGTAGAGAGCTGGGAGCCTTAACCTTCTACTCATATACTGTCGCCCTATCACTGATAGTAGGTGTAATGGAATAGGGTGGCACTAAGATTTTAAATTACCTAAATACAACCAACGGTCTGCTTCCCGATAATCCTTCCCCCTTTACCGCCGGCATCTTCACAGATACTATATTAAGTTCATTGTCATACTTGAATAACCAGCCTGATCAAAGTGGATACTCTTAAGTGAGGAAGGTCGTCTGACAATGAAATGAAAAACACCCAAATGCTTTTCAGACGACCTTGTGTTACAAACGGCCATGCTGTAATTGGCTTTTATAGAGAATGACCGTAAACAGTAATAATGTTGTACCGCTCTAAATTTTTAAACCACTACAATCAAGACATAATGAAGCATGCACCCTATACCTTATGAGCGTCAGGAAATCATCCGACGTGAACGCGAGTTGGCTAAATATGCCAATACTATGGACAGTTTGTTCTGCATTCCTTTTACCAAGCAGGGGATTGGTGCTGATGCCATGTTATCGCTGATTCCCTTTGTCGGGGATATTGCCGGACTTATTCTGACGATGAAGGCTTTTCGCATGGGACGGGAGTTGGGCGTACCGGAACATAAAATGCGTTCTGCCGTATATCTTGCTTTTGCCGATATGGTGCTTGGCATGATTCCTGTTGTCGGTACACTTATCGATATTTTCCCGCCGTACTTTGAAAGTCATCAATGAATATGTACACAGCGAGTATGGAATAGACAGCGATCTGCATCTAGAGCGCCCATTTATGCATGCGGCTTTGGAGAAGAAACGGCAGCAATCAGATTTTTGGCAAAAACCTGTTGTTGTTTGGCTCTATTTACATGTGCCTGATTTTTTTGGTTTGATTGTATTGGTGCTGATGGGGTGGATGACGGTTGCAATGAGTAAATGGATATGGAGCGGTATGACTTATTTGTTTGGTGTTGTTGCCGGTTGGTTTTGAATGTTTGTGAGAGATAAGGAAGAAAAGGGGATATTAGGCACGAAAATAGCTGAAAACTCGTGTTTTTGTTGGCTTTAAAGAAACCATTTCAAACAGTCTAAAGTTAACGTCCCTTGCTGTTTTTAAGGTAAGCATTATAACTTAAAAAATTAGATAAGGAAACTTTATGAATAAAATGCTGGTTTTTATTTTTATTTTTACTTCATTGTATTTGTTTATAGGTATTGTTGATAAAACAGGGGAATTTGACAATAATTATGTATTTTTTTTTAAAAAACCGTGGTTTTTTCAGAGCATATACTACGATCCCATAGGAGAGCGTGATATACAAGATGTACCTAAAGAGCAATTGAAACAATACCTATTATATTGTAATGCTAATATTTTTAATGAATTTCCATGTACTGTAGAGGCACAAGAGGAAGTAAAAAAATATTTGAGTGAATCTTGTATTAAGTCCAAATGAGTTAGAGAATATCAATACACATAGAAAACTTCTTCAAACGCACCTCTCGTATGATACCAATGGCACACGATGCTCGAGTGCTTTACCTTAGATTAGAAATCCAATATTTATAAAGATCGTCTGAGACTTTTCAGACGGCCTGCTTATAAAGTGAAATTAAAATAGGCAAGAGAAATTATGTTTAAAAGAATTACTTTAATAGTAACTATTTTGATGGCCATAATTTTGTCTTATTCTTATTTTAGATATAGTGCATATTGTTATTATAAAGAAAAGACTTTATCTAGTTATAAGATTCCCAGTGATGGAGACCAATGTGCAAGGTTTAACGTAAGTGAAAATAAAAATATTGTTGTTTGCCTTGATAACGTAGGAAATTTTTTAAGCATAGACGGCCTTTATTCCGGAATATATTTATATGATGATCAAGGGGAGCTGCTATCTTTTTATTATCTTCATAATGAAGTTTGGCAGAGTATGCCTTTGGACTTAAATTTAAATAAAGAAGGTATATTTAATTTAGGCCTATATGCTCAAACAGAATCCTTTTCTATAAACCCATCTATTTTCCATAGGATAGAAGCAAAGTTTATTGACACTCTATGCTATAAATGAATTTTTATCTATATAATTTAGTATCTTAAAAGATAGATAAGGATCTGTTGGTATTTTCATCCCTAAAAGAATATCATTGTCCCCAAAAAAATAGAAGTATTTTGAAATAATAGGCAAAGTTTATGAAAAAGAAAAAAATAGTGAAATGGTTTGGTTTCTTTATATTGATATTTGGATTAGTTGAGTATTGGCGAATAACGGGGATGGGAGAAGAGATAAAAAATCTTTCCGTGAGCAGTGATTGTTATCAAAATGAATACTTAGTAAATTATCAAGAAGGTTCTTGTGGACTATATTTTATGCAAAATCCTGAAGCAATTTATCGGGAATTACGCTACAAAGATAACCCCGAATGTGAGTATTTATATCAACATAAATTAGAACGTTTAGAACAAATAGAATTGGAAAAAAAAATTTTGGCAGATAATCGCAGAATTTTAAAGAATAGAAAAACTTTTGCCTGTACAGGATGGAACGGCTTTAGGACAGCAATCTTTATTGCCGATGAAAAGGATAATTTGCTCTACTATTATCGAGATACATCCCTATTTGGCACTGAATTGGTTCCTGAAAATTTTGCAAGACCCTCTATAGATGATGAATATATCGGCTGGAGTGGGGGACCTGACGGCGGTCCTGTTGCTCCACTGTATTCCAACCTCCTTCAACGGATAGATGCAAAAATTATACAGTGGCTGGTTAAATTGTTTTATTAAACAGGAAGCGTTCCCTTTGAACTAACTCTCAGTTTATCTTTTACCAAATTTATGATGAAAAGGCACAAGAAATAGGTAACCAACCATCTGCAAGAAAAGTGCAGATGAATCCTTCCTCTGCTACAGGAACAGCTAGTCGACCAAAGAGAGCTAACGGTGCAAAATATACATCTCCCCAATTAAGGCAGAGAAAGGAGGTAAAGCGAGTAAATTCTGTGGATGGGAAGCCTGTTACAGTGGTTAAGGAGAATAGAGGGATACATGATCAAAATGAAACAAAAATTAATAAACTTCATCCTCAATTTCAAGATAAAGTAAGAATGTTTATTAAAAAAGTGCATGAACAACATCAAATTAAATTAAAAATTGTGCAGGGATATAGGACATACAGAGAACAGGATGAATTGTATGCCAAAGGGAGAACAATGCCTGGATCAATAGTAACAAATGCAAAAGGAGGGCAAAGTAATCATAATTTTGGACTCGCAATAGATGTGTTTCCAATTTGGCAGGATGGCAGGCCCCACATGAAAAAGGAAGATGATGCAGAGAATATTAGATTACTGAAATTAATTGCACATATAGGAATTGAAGAGGGGTTAGCATGGGGAGGACATTGGAGAAAATTTAAGGATTATCCTCATTTCGAATTGAAGGTTGGTAAAAATATGGCTCAACTAAGAGCAGCTGTAAAAGCTGCGGGTGGCGATACTTTAGCTGTTAAATATGATATTTAGATGGAGTTATTATGAAATTATTAAATATAATGTTAGCTATATTTACATTCTTTGTCTTATTATGTCAAAATGCATACGGAGTAAATTTAATTTTTACTTCTGAACTTGATGATGAAGAGTCAAGTTTAGAGGGAAGGGAACTAAAACTATTTAAAGATAGGTTAAATCATTGTTTTATTACTTCAACTTACTATGGGGAGACAGGTAAGTCTTTGTATGTATATAATTTTAAAAAGGGAAATAAGTTAAGTTCAGGTACGTATAAAGAGTTTAGGTTTAAGGATGGTTATATTTCTAAAGATAAAAGAAATATATATATACTAATTAATAAGAAAGAATTAAATATTAATTATGCTGAGGTTAGAAATGATTTTGTTAATTTAATTAAGAAGATACCTAAATCAATTATTATCAAAAATTGTAACAATTAATTGTCTTTATAATCTATAAGTAGTTTTTATAATGATGCCGTCTGAAAAATACTTTCAGACGGCTTTCCTCCGTCCAAAGCAGTCAATGCCGCTTACCGTGTCGCAATCACCGCCACCTCGGCTGCTGCTGTCTTCCTACCTCAAACCAACGCGCAGCGTTTGAGATTCGTCCGCAGGAAGGCTTACTGTCGGAAGTGGCCGGGGCATTCGGGGCTGCTTCAGACGACCCGCCGGCAAAGCAATGGCAGGGCATCATCACCTCATGCGAGAAGTTGTCGGTTTCCAAGGATGAAACCGTTTACCGCTTTGTTTTAGAGCCGCGTTTCGCGGCAATGAAACATTTCCAAACTTCACGACTGTTCCAACACCAAACCATTCCCGACATCGTTGCCGCCATCTTCAAACACCACGGCTTCTCCGGTGTCGATTACCGTTTCCAAAAAAGCCGCAGTTACAGCGTACGCGAGTATGTGACCCAGTATCTCGAAAGCGACTTCGACTTTATCAACCGTCTGTGTGAAGAAGAGGGCATCTGGTATGCCTTCGAACAGCATGAACAACATGGTGACGTAGTCGTCTTCGGCGACAGTCCCGAACACTACTTGCGCAGTCAAGGCTTACCCGTTTCCTACCGCCACCATGTAGGATTGGAGAGTGTCGGTACCGAAGCACTGTTCAACTTAAGCATCCGCCACAACCCCATTGTCGAAGGCATACGCACGGCCGACTACAACTACCGCAGTGCCGATACCGACCTCTTTGCCGAAACCGACAACAAACAGTCCGAAGAATCTGCCGACAATACCGTCTTATTGGGCAAACAGCAACACTGGGGCCTTCATCCCAAAACAACCGACGAAGCCCAAGTTCAGACGACCCTGTTGAACGAAGCCAACCTCTGCCGCCAAACCATCGCCAACGGTAGCGGCAACGTCGTCTCTATGACGCCGATGAAGGTGTTCCAAACTGATGTTTCCTTCCCCGAAGCACCCGACGGCTGGTTGGTACTTTCCATGGAACACAGCGGCAGCCGCGATACCGCCTACAGCCATACCTTTACCGCCATCCCCGCCCAACTCGCCTACCGTCCCGAACGTACCACCCCGCGTCCGCATATCGACGGTACCTTACCGGCACGGGTAACCGCGGCTGAGAACTGCACCTACGCCTATATAGACGATATGGGCCGTTACCGCGTCAAATTACCGTTTGATTTGGACGAATGGAGTCCGGGCGGGGAAAGCCGTCCCGTCCGACTGGCCAAACCCTATGCCGGTCCCGAATACGGCATCCACTTCCCCTTACACGAAGGCACCGAAGTGATGCTGTCCTTCGTACAGGGTAATCCCGACCGTCCGTATATCTCCGGCGTCATGCACGACAGTGCCCATACCGACCACATTCCTGCAGACTGGAACACAAGAAACGTCATCCGTACCTGGGCGAACAACAAACTCAGGATGGAAGACCTGCAGGGACAGGAACACATCAAACTCGCCACCGACTATCAGAAATCCCAACTCAACCTCGGCCACATCGTCGACTCAAACCGCAACAAACGCGGAGAGAATGGCGAAGGCTTCGAACTCAGAACCGACGGTTGGGGTGCCGTACGGGCAGGTAAGGGCATACTCGTTAGCGCACAAAACCAGGATGCCAACGGCAAAGTACTGGATATGGACGATGCCATCGCACAGATCGAACAGGCACTCTCCCTGGCCAAAAGCCTGAACAAAGCCGCCCAAACCGCCAACAACCACAACACCGATGAAGAAACCCAAAGAGGCCGTCTGAAAGACGCCCTTAAAGACCTGAAAGAGGCCGGTTTAATCCAAACCGCCCCGGCCGGTATTGCCACCGCAACCCAACAAAGCCAACTGCATACCGCCAATGAAAACATCCACCTGGTCAGCGGCAACCATACCGACATTACCGCCGGCCAAAGCCTGACCGCCCATGCGGCAGAGAGTCTGAACCTGTTTGCGCAAAGCAGCGGCATCAAGATGCAGGCCAATCAGGGCAAAGTGGAAGTACAGGCACAGAATGACGAGCTGCAGCTGAATGCACTGAAGGATGCGACGTTAACCAGCAGTGCGGGGAAAGTCACCATTGCGGCGAAGGAAGAGATTCTGATTACCTGCAAAGGGGCGTATATCAAGTTGAGCAACGGGGAAGTTGAGATCGGGAGTCCGAAGGTGGTGCGGGTGAGGGCGCCGTTGGTGGTGAATGGGGCCAACGGAATAAAACATAAGATATCTGATTTTAAACAAAATTATAGTGGCGGATACATTATCTATGATGAAAAAACAGGCCTTCCTATTACAAATTTGCCATATGAATTGACGACAGAAAATAACGAAAAACTTAAAGGTATAACCAATATGGAGGGGAAAACCATCATGGCGTTTACAGATAAACCTGAAAAAGTAAAAATCGACATACAGAAACACTCTTCCGAACGTAAGAGAACTCTATATTTCGCTGGGGTGGAGTCAATGGATTTATATCTTGAATGGACTGAAAATGAAGGGGCTCAATAATGACACTGATTACCACCGTTAACGAGAATGAAAAATACGCGAAACTACCAAGCCGCTTGAACTATGGGTATATTTATATCAAAGCGGACATAACCATGAAAACGGTTAAACAATCCAGACGTGGCAAAGAATATCAAAGTCGCTTTTCTGCTTTGATTCGTGCGGATGAGTACCTTAATTCCCATAAATGGGAGTATAAGGCAGAATCTAAATGGGAAATTCCTGGAGATGAGCAAACAATGCCCATTCCCGTTCTATCTTCCAGTAAAACAGATGGACAGCATCGATCGGTTTATTATGGAATTAGATCGAAAGGCGTATTAAAAAACTCATTTTTTGTACGTACCGACCTTGTTATCCTGAAAGATAAAAATCTGATGTGGATAGGTAAAAAATGGGATGGCAGCAGTTTGACAGCCGACGATCCCATTTTTCAAATTCCTAATCACAAAAAAAACAAATGGTATCTACAAGATTTTCCCGATAATTTATTACGTATTGTCGAAATTAAATTCCAGTATGAAAGCGGTAAGAGTGATAATTGGAATAATGGACAGGAAAGAAATTATTTGAGAATCTTGAGAGGTAAATCAAAAAATCTCATCCGTATGAATGCTAAGGATTTAGGCCTGACGTTGTTGCATATTAGTTCGTCTGAAGGGAGAAAGACTCATGAAACTGCAACCGAACTGGCTCCTGTATTTACTCAAGAACCAAATCGCAATGGAGCATTTAGATGGGAGAAATGGGCAAATGCTCCTGCAACTTCCAAAACAGGAGATCAGAATTTGACCCCCCTTCTTTCTCCTCAAAAACAATCACAATTAGAGTATAGCCCTGAAACCTTAAAGCTATTCCAAGATATCCCTTGGCTAAATGGCAAAAAAGGTAGTTTCCACGCAACACAGGATATACTTTTCTGGCAAAATGAAGACAATGACACATCAAAGCCGTTAGCTGACAAGCAGAGCATGCTGAAGGCATTAAAATACCTTCAGCAAGAATCTGATCTTGATGCATTGACTTTGGTATCTGCCGAAAAAATCGAAACAAAGGTTCTTATTCGTGGTGAAGATGTTTTGATGTTGATTATAGAAATTACCATTGTGGGCACTTTGTCTGTCTTTTTAGCACCTATTATTGTGGAAATGCTTCCTGCCGTTCTGTCGCTTTTAGCGATGGCTGCCCGCGCACCACAACTAGGATTAAATATTGTGAGAAGCGGCTCTGTTGTGGCAGCTGGATTAGGCCTATGGAGCAGTGCAAATGCTGAGACTATTGATTTTACTGATGAAGAAATAGAAGAGGCTGTTGAGAAGAAAATAGAGCTCCTTCGTAAATTTGACTTGGGCTATACCTTATTTCATTTCAAAGAAGGAATACCTGTTGTAGAAGGAAATACTTATACCATTGATCAAGTTGCATATATTAGAGATGCAAGCAAAGAAGAGTATGATGCCAGTCCTCATGTAACCATAGTAGGTTGTAATGGGGAAATCATCACCAGCAAAGAAGAAGCCCGCAACAGTTGCGCCGCCGGATACAAATCTTCATTTTAATCAAGAAAGGATAATTCATGAATGATACTGAAAAGAAACTCATTGCCATCCACTATACCGCCGACCGCAGCAAACGTAACAACGAACATGACTTTACCCTGTTGAAACTGGGCATACGTGGCGCAATCTATTTTAATACCCGTGATGATGTCGCCGATGCCTTAACCGGTTTGATGGATTTCTATTACGAATGGTCGAAAGACAAGCTGACAATAGCCAGCCATGAGATAGGAACCGGCACACGGAACAGAAGCGGTCGGATGCGCCAGATCAAGTTGAGTGAGAAGTCGTACCTTAAAGAACGGAATAAGGTGTACCGTTGGCTGGATGAAAGAACCGAAAATGCTTCCGAGGTTGATTGGTGGATGCAAAGCGAGCATGCAGATACCAGCGCATCCTATTATTTCAGTATCTCCTCTATTGCCGCAGGTTGGGCAAATGAGCCGCATATGCCGCTAGGCACTCTGCTTTTTAATCTTCCACTGGAAATTTTGTCTTCCCCCCAAGATTTGGCAAAACTGGATGAGTTTGTCGACAAGATTGCAGAGAAGCTGGATGTTTTCCATGGCTATATCGGTCTGGCAGCAATTCCACCGCATAACTATTACGATGGTGCGCCATACGAATACGGAGTTTGCCGCGAGAATTTCGGTCTGATTCCGGTTACAACCGATTATTTGTCAACTTTTTATAGATACAACATACGCAGTATCAGTTGGTACACTCTGGTTGGTAGGGAACTTTACGGACAGCTGCCGGCAGGCAGGATAGAGCCTGTTTTAGCGAATCATCCCGATATTAAGATGCGTGATATAGCAGGTATCAAAGTTTTCAAAATCGGCAATTTGCCTGAAACCGGAGATATCCACGAAGATTTACCCTTGGACTATATTGCGCTAAACCGCGCTTTAGAACCGATACGTGAAAAATATCCTCGCGAGAATATGGGCGGCATTACCCGCGAACAGATGTATTATTGGTCGAGAAGATGGGACGGTTGGGAAGTGGAAGAAAAAGACGGCAAAAAGATCTACACTCAAGCACCGCAGGAAATCATCGGCGTCGAGGAAGAACCTGTCCCGATTTCGGGCATATGGAAAATTACCAGCTTTAACGGCGAAACCCGTCATTTCAATAAAGGAGAAATTTTCCCTGAAGGAGAAGGGGAGAGAACGCAAAAAGCACTTCTCGGCCCCCAAATGGGTCTGACGATTTGGGAGCTTGTCAAAGGAGACCATGACGAGCCGTTGCGTAGAAAACCTATATGGTAAAGCCAGGCTATAAACAATCAGTCGGCAGGTGGGTCTAAAAAATAACACCGAAGCAATCCCTGAATAAAGTCTTGGACAAATTGCTTATTGAAATAACCGGAGACTTTAACAACAAGGAATTTGTTGAGAAAAGGCTGGGGAATATAAACAAAAAGGTCGTCTGAAAAATTTCAGACGGCCTTTTTGTTTTTGAATTTTGTAAGTGATTGAACTACTTAGAGAAACAGGAGTTAGCAGGCTAAAATACTAGCATTATTAATTTAACATAATATAAATTAATTTCCTTTTCTCCATTCTTCAACAAATTCCGCTTATTGTTCCTATATGTCAAATGAGAATTAATGATACTCTAGAGAGTAAGTTAATAGTACTCCAATTTTTAGTATAAAATCAATGGTTTTAAAGAGAAATGTGGCTGCTTAATTTACCACTTTTTCCCTGAATGGTGGAATAGGGCGGGGTAAAATGTCTCTTTATCTCTTATTTCAATCGTTCAGACGGCCTTCCCCCCCATTCATCCCATTCGCTTTACCATCGGCATTATCCCCGTTACTATACAGGGCTCATCGTCAGTCGGATATTAACCTTATGACCGCCCGCTAATCCTACCACCTCACCTTCGCCCGTTTTTCCCCCTCACTTTCAGTCCGCTCCTTCAGTGCAACCGAAGCGGTCAACACCGCTTACCGTGTCGAAATCACTGCCACCTCCACCGATTCCTCCCTGCCTCTCTCTTCCTACCTCAACCAACGCGCAGCATTTGAGATTCGTCCGCAGGAAGGCTTACTGTCGGAAGTGGCCGGGGCATTCGGGTCTGCTTCAGACGATCCCCCGGCGAAGCAATGGCAGGGCATTATCACCTCATGCGAGAAGTTGTCGGTTTCCAAGGATGAAACCGTTTACCGCTTTGTTTTAGAGCCGCGCTTCGCGGCTTTAAAACATTTCCAGACTTCCCGGCTGTTCCAATACCAAACCGTCCCCGACATCGTTGCCGCCGTCTTCAAACACCACGGCTTCTCCGGTGTCGACTACCGTTTCCAAAAGAGCCGCAACTACGCTGTACGCGAGTATGTCACCCAATATCTCGAAAGCGACTTCGACTTTATCAACCGTCTGTGTGAAGAAGAGGGCATTTGGTATGCCTTCGAACAGCATGAACAACATGGCGACGTAGTCGTCTTCGGCGACAGTCCCGCACACTATTGGCGCAGCCAAGGCTTACCCGTTTCCTACCGACCCCATGCCGGATTGGAGAGTGTCGGTACCGAAGCACTCTTCAACTTAAGCATCCGCCACAACCCCATCGTCGAAGGCATACGCACGGCCGACTACAACTACCGCAGTGCCGATACCGACCTTTTTGCCGAAACCGACAACAAACAGTCCGAAGAATCAGCCGACAATACCGTCTTATTGGGCAAACAGCAGCACTGGGGCCTTCATCCCAAAACAACCGACGAAGCCCAAGTTCAGACGACCCTGTTGAACGAAGCCAACCTCTGCCGCCAAACCATCGCCAACGGTAGCGGCAACGTCGTCTCTATGACGCCGATGAAGGTGTTCCAAACCGATGTCTCCTTCCCAGAAGCACCCGACGGCTGGCTGGTACTTTCCATGGAACACAGCGGCAGCCGAGATACCGCCTACAGCCATACCTTTACCACCATCCCCGCCCAACTCGCCTACCGTCCCGAACGCATCACCCCGCGTCCGCATATCGACGGTACCTTACCGGCACGGGTAACCGCGGCTGAGAACTGCACCTACGCCTATATAGACGATATGGGCCGTTACCGCGTCAAATTACCGTTTGATTTGGACGAATGGAGTCCGGGCGGGGAAAGCCGTCCCGTCCGACTGGCCAAACCCTATGCCGGTCCCGAATACGGCATCCACTTCCCCTTACACGAAGGCACCGAAGTGATGCTGTCCTTCGTACAGGGTAATCCCGACCGTCCGTATATCTCCGGCGTCATGCACGACAGTGCCCATACCGACCACATTCCTGCAGACTGGAACACAAGAAACGTCATCCGTACCTGGGCGAACAACAAACTCAGGATGGAAGACCTGCAGGGACAGGAACACATCAAACTCGCCACCGACTATCAGAAATCCCAACTCAACCTCGGCCACATCGTCGACTCAAACCGCAACAAACGCGGAGAGAATGGCGAAGGCTTCGAACTCAGAACCGACGGTTGGGGCGCGGTACGGGCCGGCAAGGGCATACTCGTCAGCGCACAAAACCAGGATGCCAACGGCAAAGTGCTGGATATGGACGATGCCATCTCCCAACTCGAACAGGCACTCTCCCTGGCCAAAAGCCTGAACAAAGCCGCCCAAACCGCCAACAACCACAACACCGATGAAGAAACCCAAAGAGGCCGTCTGAAAGACGCCCTTAAAGACCTGAAAGAGGCCGGTTTAATCCAAACCGCTCCCGCCGGCATTGCCACCGCAACAGAACAAAGCCAACTTCACACCGCCAATGAAAACATCCACCTGGTCAGCGGCAACCATACCGACATTACCGCCGGCCAAAGCCTGACCGCCCATGCGGCAGAGAGCGTTAACCTGTTTGCGCAAAGCAGCGGCATCAAGATGCAGGCCAATCAGGGCAAAGTGGAAGTGCAGGCACAGAATGACGAATTGCAGCTGAATGCCTTAAAGGACGCAACGTTAACCAGCAGCGCAGGGAAAATCACCATAGCGGCGAAGGAAGAGATTCTGATCACCTGCAAGGGGGCGTATATCAAACTGAGCAACGGGGAAGTGGAGATCGGGAGCCCGAAGGTGGTGCGGGTGAGGGCGCCGTTGGTGGTGAATGGGGCGGCACAAAAAGATTTTGCATTACCGCTTATGCAAGAAACCCGGTTATCTCGATCGTGTTTGAAAAAAGCGGCTGAAGAAGGAAGCGCATATGTTTTACGCTAAAAAACAAGTTGTAGAAAACTTTGGAAGAAAGCGGCATCAGGTAAGAAGTTTATATGCCATTATCGATATGGCAGCTTTTAATCCACTCACTCGAATGGAGCTGGACAGGAAACAGAAAATAGGATGCTTTACTTACTCGGTCAGTCTGTTTGAAAACACACCTGAAGAAATCTATCCTGATTTGGCTCCCCATTTGTGCCTGATTGAAAGCCCGTCTTTTGATGCGGATGAAGATGCTTTAAATTACTTGCATAAATCCGAAAAGGTACGAAACGCCGTAATATGGCTTTGGAGTAGTTATCCTTTAATCGAATTGCAGAAACACCTTCAGATTTTTTTAAATAGCAGCATGAAAAACGGCAGGGAAGTCCTGTTCCGCTTTTACGATCCGCGCGTTATGCCCGCATTTTTCAATATCTTGCAAGAGTACCAGGCAGAACGCTTTTGGAATAAAATCGACCAATGTATGTTTTGGGATACCCGCATCGGGCAATATCAGCTCTACGAAAGGAAGGAAGATGAAAAATAACGATGAAATGGTTTTCGCACTGGACGAATTCCAGCAACGCTATTTGGAAGACTTGGAAACCAAGGAATGGCTGGAAAGGGTTATTAGAAAGGCTGGGGAAGAGCAGTTTCCCCTTTTAAAGGCCAATATCAAAGGCAAAGACCTCAATCCGATTTTGGACGACGTTGTGAGGGATGCTCAGAAATACGGTTTTGAGGACGATGACAGACTCTTGGTGCGTTACGGCATTTATGCGGTCAACAACGGCGTAACGCCGATGGATAATCCCGAGTTGGCGCGGGAAATTCGCAAAAGCGAAACTGTCGCCCTGGGTATTGAAGACCAGATTGCTTTGGCAGACTGGGCGGCACGCAATTACGAAATGTTTGGTATGGAGGTCGAATGGGGGGAATAGTCGCACCTTGGATCATCCGTCCTATACCGAATACTGGCCCCGTATCAGGAGGCGCTGTCCGCCCTATACCTGGAAGCGGCATTCGCCCCCCTTTCCCAGTTTCACCTGGCTATCCAAGTTCCGTAACCAGACCTGCCGCAATGGAAAACGGGCAGGCCATTGCCCGTCCAGCAGTAACGGCAAGAGAGGCGGAGGAAAGTGCGAGGAATCGGAAGAAGGACTGTCGCTGCCTACCTTCGGTACGGTGTGAGGGGAAACCGTTTTTTGTTAAACAAAGTAAGTTTAAACCTTGGGTGGAGTACCAGCTTTATATTGCCAACATGAAGGCTTCATTTGCTTTTATTCATGAAGGTGGGTTACTGACAGAATGGTCTTTTGGCGGTTACAACAGATGGGATGGTTTTTGGCAGGATTACTGCACCTTGGCTGAAGCCAAAGGCCGGTATGATTGGATTGACCGGATTAAGAATGGAGAGAGGATTTGGGAAAGCGTAGTTAAAGGATTTGTCAAACAACTAAAAAAGCAAGAACAAATCATCATTAAGAAGCGTCAGCTGACGGGAGGTAAAGAAATTAAGCTTGAATGGCATTTAAAAGAGATAAAAACTTACAAGATTTTTACAAAGCTTATTGATATTAAAGCATTTGCCAAAAATTCTATCAGTGTTCATCATACTCCCTTTGAAGATAAAGAAGAACGGGATAAAAGAAGACGTGAACTACAAGAATATTATCGAAATAATCCTGATCTACCTGATGTGTCTATTTAACTTAAAAGGAAATTAAAATGTTAAAGTTTGTTTCTGGATTTAATGACTTGCCTGAGGATGAACAAAAAATCACCTACCGCATACGAGCCTATATGAAGCAGGAAGATGTATATGATAAAAATGAGACAATCCGTTTTTCCTTGGAAAATATGGAAAAGTTTTTTGCCGATATTAGACATAATATCCATGTTCTAAAATATGGGAATTTATTTTGGTATGAATATTCCAGAAGACAAAAAAAGATTATTACCCTCCATTTACCCCAAGATATGGAAGTACTCTGTCAAAAGATGATCAAGCTTAATGCAGAGGATGATAACGATGAAATAGTTTTCCCTAATATCGATCTCTATACTTTCGCATACGGAGACAGCTTGGATGATAAGGATTTGATTATTGCCAGTTATCATACCCAACTTAAAACAGATTGTATGCTGAAAAAACATAACCGTTTGGAACTTTCATTTCACGGCGTATGGCGTCATGAAGACAGAAAACCGTTGCTAAACAAAAAAGACATTATCGATATAGTCAGACTGATTTACAGACATTATCCCGTTACCTTGGTCGAAATAGACGACGACATTTTCAATATACGTTTCCCCACGTCCCCCGACTATTACGAAGGCAGCTACGCTGTCTTCCCACACCGCGGGACTTGTGCATGGATGATAGGACTGCCGCACAAAATCGGTCAAAGCGATATTCCCGACACGGCGGAGGCTATCGACATAGACGGCAAAAATACCTTAGTTGTCAGCAACCGAGACGAGTGGTTTACCTCTTTCAATGCCGAACATGTGCAGAAAGCCAATTTTTTGGAAATCGCATTATGGGAAAAAGGGCTATTACCTGTTTTTTGATCATGTTCCGTTTCATTGATAGGAAGGCCGTCTGAAAACGGTTTTTCAGACGGCCTAAAATATTCGACCTCTACATAGGACAAAGCATGACCCCTCAAGAACAAAAAAATCGTTTGAAGACAGCAAAGACCGTGAAGAACGGTTGAAGCAGGAGAAAAAACAGCAGAAAGAATTGAAGCAATGGTGCGATGACAATCCGAATATTTGTGCCTGAACCATTTAATTAAGGAATTGTTATGTTGAAATTTGTTTCGTCGTTTGATGATTTAAAAGATTTTGAAGATCACAACACCTATTATTTACGCATCCGCATCCATCCAAACTATACGGGAAACAAAACCCTCGCCTTGGATACCTATCTGCAAAAACTCAGATTTTTTTTGCTAGATGTCAGTCGACATATTCAGCCATGTGAGGATGACGATTGGTCATGGGTTGATTATTTGAAGCGGGAGAAAAAAATCGTCCAATACAGTTTGATGCGTGAATTTGATTCGGTTCTGTACCAAATAGCGAAAAGTAATGAAAGCAACGATATACAGGTACTGTTAAATGCCATTATGGATGGCAAAGCTTTAGATGTCCGCAAATTTCAGTTTAGCTATACGCACAAACTCAGACTACTGGATACCGATTATGCCGACGAAAAATTTGACAGATTGGGAATATATTTTGACCTCCTACGCAAAGAACCCGATAAAAAACCGTATTACAGCAAACAGGATTTAATCGAACTGATCAGGCTGGCTTATAAGCACTATCCCGTGGACAGTATTACTTTAGCGGACGGCAATTTCGATATACGCTCCCCCACCTCCCCCGACTACTACGAAGGCAGCTACGCTGTCTTCCCTCACCGCGGGACTTGTGCATGGATGATAGGACTGCCGCACAAAATCGGACAAAGCGATATTCCCGACACGGCGGAGGCCATCGACATAGACGGCAAAAATACCTTAGTTGTCAGCAACCGAGACGAGTGGTTTACCTCTTTCAATGCCGAGCATGTGCAGAAAGCCAATTTTTTGGAAATCGCATTATGGGAAAAAGGGCTATTACCTGTTTTTTGATCATGTTCCGTTTCATTGATAGGAAGGCCGTCTGAAAACGGTTTTCAGACGGCCTAAAATATTCGACCTCTATATTGGATCAAACATACCCCCTCAAGAACAAAAAAATCGTTTGAACAACATTATGTTTAATGCGCAGCGTTGCGAACTGTACGACGACGAACACAGGCTGTATGCCAAGATGGGGTTGGGCATTACTATATATTTCTACGGCGGCGGGAGTGAAAGTGGGCAGCGGAACGTATTGGATGTGTTCAAAAGATATCAAGCGCAATATGACGAGTATCTGAACGGTTTGTTCTTTGAAGAACATCAAAGATTTGTCAAATTCAGTGCTGCGAAATTTGAAAAAAAGTATGGAGAAAAGCCAAAAAACAGCCCAATGGGATGAAAGATTAGAAGCCCATATTAGTTCGGAAAGAAAAAGCGATTATGCCCCGGACTACCATTGCTCCACTCTGACCACATCTCTGACAGGAGAACTCGAATACAATCTCCTCAGCTATTTGAGTTTGGCCTTTCCCATAGGTTGGCTGAAGGATGAAACCAAACGGGCGGAATTTGAAGAGTGGGTGGATTACCTGTGCGCACAATTCGACGTGCTGCACGGCTACGCGGGATTAGAATGTATTTTGCCCTATGATCCCGACGAATGGGAGCCGCACGAATACCAGGTTGCCACCCATTACTATAATGTGATGCCCAACTGCAATGCTTATGCAGGATTAAGGGATTATAAGGATGCAGCTAAAAGCATCGCTTGGTACACCATTCTAGGCAAATCCCTATTCATTCGTATCGAGCCGCAGGTATGGGCGCGGCTGGCGGAGCAATAGGTCAAAACGCAGGCAAACGGCGTTTCCGCCATCAGAATCGACGAACTGCCCGACGTCGGAGATGCCGGAGAACCGCTGCCTTTGAATTACCAGGCATTGAACGAAGCCTTAAGGCCGGTCATCAAAGCCGTTCCCAACCGCCTGCACCACCTTTACGACGCGCCCCATTTTGATGCCGTCAAAACCTATTACTGGACACACCGCTGGGACAACCCGAATATGAAGGATGGCGTATTGAACCCGGCGGTAAAAGCCGTTAAAACTGCGCCGATACTGGTGGAAAACGGCGAAACCGTCCGTGTGCCATACAGCGGAGTATGGCAGCCGTTCAACCATAATGGGGAAGCTATACATTTGGAAAGAGGAAAGCCTTTTCCTGATGTGCCCAAGCCTGAAGATTTGCTGGCGCAGACTTTGTGGAGACTAATCAGCAGGGATGACGGAGGGGACTTGCTTGTTATCCCTTCATTTAGATTTAGATAAATATCAGAAAGACCATCGTAAGTAGCTTAATGGTATTTTATTTTAATGAAGCCCAATAGTAAAAGGCCGTCTGAAAATTTCAGACGGCCTTTTTGTTTTTAGATTCTGTAAGTGATTGTACTACTGAAAGAAACAGGAATTAGCAGACTAAAATAGTAGAGTTATGAATTTAACATAATATAAATTAAGGATGTTTTCCCTATTCCCACATCAAAATCGCTTTTTGTTCCTGATTGTTAACTGAGAGTTAATGATACTCTAGAGAGTGTGCTCATAGTACTCCAATTTTTGGTATAGAATCAATAGGTTTATAAGATAAATTTGGCAGTTTAATCTTGCCGTAACTCTACCACTTAATTATTGGTTAGTGGAATAGGGTAGAGAGTAAGGAGCTTATCATGATACCAACCACCTGCAACTCATAGACTGCTACTCTATCACTGATTACGGGCTTAATGAAATAGGATGAGCTAGGATTTTAAATTACCTGAAACTGCCTTTCAGACTGCTTTCTTCCCGTTAATCTTACCCCTTTACCATCGACATCATGAAAGATACTATATCAAACTCATTGTCATACCTTAATTGCCGGCCAGTTTATCACCAAGGAAAATTATGTTCCGCCGTATTTCACTAATCTCCACACTCCAGCGGCTATTTCTATATCCCTTCTAATAATGGCAAAGAGCCTGCCAACTGAAAGGCGAAAGAAAAAGAAATGCTCGACGGAATGGAGAAAAAAATACTGCTCCGACTTTGTCAAATGCTTGCGCGAACGGCAGGAATACGAAGTGCTGAACCAAAATGGCATCTGCCTGATCCGGGGCTTCATCGCCGACGACGGCAGTAAACCCTTTAAAGCAAATACCGGTGTACGCTTTGTCAGACAGACCGATATGTGGCTGGAAATACTGCATGGCGCGGTGCTGCAGCCGAGTGGGCCAGCCCTGCTCGAACGCGACTTGGTTTCCGAAAAAAGCGCATTGGCAAAAATCTTTAAAATCACAGGCTACCGCACCATTCGCCAAGGCCAGCGTACCATTAACGGCATGTCGGGTACGGAAAAACTGATCAAATGGGACGGCAATAAATATATGTTGATTTGGGAACGAGACGGTGGCAATCCGCGCATCATGATGCAGTTTGGTACCGAGAAGAAAGACGGAACGAAGCGTAGCGAAGCCGAAGTGCTGGCTATCTGGGATACGGTTCTGCCGACTTTAAAGCCGGTTGAGTAGAGATTAGACTGATAACGTAGATACAGAATTGAACATATCCATTGAAAAGCACAAATTACGCCAAGGTTTGCGGAAATTGCATCCCTTGTGCGAATTTTTACGCCCGAAGACCGACACTTCCCGATTGGACTGACCATCATGAACAAACCCCTCAAATACACCCTGATTATCTTAGGCTGTCTGGCAGCAATGTTTATTTGGTTTCTCCTTTGGTTGCAATGCAATCCCATCCATATAGGCGGTGCAAACGGTCAGGTTAAACCCGCGTATTGCAGCATAGGGGAAAAGTGGCAAGAAAAGCAACGGAAGAAAGAAACCTTGAAGACCATTGAAGAAATCAAAAAGAACCTAGAATTTACCTGCGTGCATGAAAAACGCCCACCTCTGTCCGAGGAAACACAGCAACTCTACAACTACGCGCTGCACCGTGATTTGAACCATATGTGGCCAGGCCAAAGAGGAGACGGTTTTTGGGATGAACTGTTGCCGTATTACCGTATTGCAGCCGCTAATGGCGATTATAAGGCAAACGTACGACTGCAGTTCCTGCTCAGCGACGGTTGGACGAAGGTTCCCTATATTGAGGCTGAAACTGAAGTTCACAAGTTGTATAAAATGCTGCACAAACAACTTCCAGCTACCGCCTACTATCTGCTCAAAGGCTATATTGAAGACGGCTACGGTGTCAGTGCGCCCTCCGACAGTGAGCTGGCATTTTTGCGCAAGGCTGCGGATATGGGTAACAGGGAGGCGCAATATGCACTGGCGGAAAAAATAGCTTGGGTTGATGACGAACCGACACGGGAGTTCCGACTGGATTTGATGCGGAAAATCTATCAATGCGCCTCTGAACAGGGGCAGGGAGATGCCTCTGTTAATTTAGGGATTAATTTACAAGGGAGGAAAAGGTACAACGAAGCAGTAAAGACATTTCATCAAGGAGTCAAGAATGGAAACTCAATGTCGGCTAGCTTGATTTCTCAAGGTTTTGGAAGAGATAACGCAAATACTTCTGAAGGTACTTCATATTATTTAGACTTAAAATTTGACTTAGAACGCGCCCGTCGTTACGACATCATTAATACCTATCTTTCAGATTACGACTTCATGTCGCCGACCGTTCCTGATTTGGACGATATCGTTCCGCTACCGCCGGCACCTTTACCCGAATGGGACGGCAAAATTGCCTTTCAACGCTGGGTAGAGGGAAATGAACCACCAAAACCCTCTGATGAACTGCTCAAGAAGCTGGCGGATAAAGCAGGGGTAGATGTTAAAACCAGGTTACCGTTATCCGAATAGCCAGGTACTGCACCTCCTGGTGTTCATTTTATCAATCTTGATTAATCAGATACGAACAAATGCAACTTTATCCCTGTATACTGCTTCCCCTTTTCTTGTCCTCCTGCTTGCAGACAGATCCCAAACCATCTGGCGATATCCCTGTTTCCGTCCGCAGCGTCAATTACAACGCCGATAGGGGCGTTACCTTCAGTCTTTACGATGTGGGTGGTGAAGCCGATCCGCAAATCAAGGAGAATCCGAACAATCCCATCGATATGGACGGTTATTATCCCATTGGCGGTGACAACCTGACCACCCTTGCGGGAGGCGGCATTAATTGTTGTGTGAACCTTCCCGCCAAGTGGCGGCCGGATCTGAAATATACCGTTTTATGGCAGGAGGGGTCGGGTGCGATTGACGACGAGACGACGTACCGTTATACGGCGCAATTGCCTGAATATACGAAACCCGAAGACATTACGGTGGTGTTTTACCCGAACCATCAGGTGGAATTCGTATTAGGTAGCGCAATGGCTGGCGAGGTGGGATGGAAGGGGCGTGAGAAAGCAGATCCGCTGACGGCATGTATGGCAAAGAACGAGAAGAAGTTCTGCTATATGTATTTACCACATTATGAGAATGTGGATGATCAGTTTGCAGAATGGATTAGGAAAGACTGCCGTAATATTTTGACAAATCATCCTGAAAAAACAATTGGCTTTTCTTTTTCTAAACAGGAATGTTTAGATTGGGAAAGAGAATGTCTGACAGGATTAACTCATAAAGAAATTTCTAATAAAGATATGTGTAGAATTAACTGGCGTTCGCCTGAATATGGAGAATAAAACTAGATGGCACAAATTGCTTATTGAAATAACTGGAGACTTTGACAACAAGAGACCTTTGCAAAATTCCCCAAAATTCCCCAAAATCCCCTAAATTCCTACCAAGACATTTAGGGGATTTTGGGGAATTTTGCAAAGGTCTCAAACCGCTTGTTTTGTGGTAGAATCAACAAGATTTTTGCCATACGAAATTACAGATAATCATGACCGACGCAACCATCCGCAACGACCATAAATTTGCACTTGAAACCCTGCCTGTCAGCCTTGAAGACGAAATGCGCAAGAGCTACCTCGATTACGCCATGAGCGTGATTGTGGGACGAGCCCTGCCGGATGTCCGTGACGGTCTCAAGCCGGTACACCGCCGCGTGTTGTACGCGATGCACGAGTTGAAAAATAACTGGAATTCCGCCTATAAAAAATCGGCGCGTATCGTCGGCGACGTTATCGGTAAATACCATCCTCACGGCGATATAGCCGTTTACGACACAATCGTCCGCATGGCACAAGACTTCTCCATGCGTTATGTGCTGATTGACGGTCAGGGCAACTTTGGTTCTGTCGACGGCTTGGCTGCAGCAGCCATGCGTTATACCGAAATCCGCATGGAAAAAATTTCCCATGAAATGCTGGCGGATATTGAAGAAGAAACCGTCAACTTCGGCCCCAACTATGACGGCAGCGAACATGAGCCGCTGGTATTGCCGACCCGCTTCCCTGCGCTGTTGGTAAACGGTTCGTCCGGTATTGCCGTCGGTATGGCAACCAATATCCCGCCGCACAATTTGGGCGATACCATCAATGCCTGCCTGCGTTTGTTGGATGAGCCTGAAACTGAAATCGACGAGCTGATCAACATTATCCAAGCGCCCGATTTCCCAACCGGTGCGACTATTTACGGCTTGAGCGGCGTGCGCGAAGGCTATAAAACCGGCCGTGGCCGCGTGGTGATGCGCGGTAAAACCCATATCGAGCCTATCGGTAAAAACGGTGAGCGCGAAGCCATCGTTATCGATGAAATCCCATATCAAGTAAACAAAGCCAAGCTGGTTGAGAAAATCGGCGAATTGGTGCGCGAAAAAACGTTGGAAGGCGTATCCGATCTGCGCGACGAGTCCGACAAATCCGGTATGCGTGTTGTAATCGAATTAAAACGCAATGAAAATGCCGAAGTCGTTTTGAACCAACTCTACAAACTGACCCAGCTGCAAGACAGTTTCGGTATTAATATGGTGGCCTTGGTTGACGGCCAGCCGCGCTTGCTGAACCTGAAACAAATCCTGTCCGAATTCCTGCGCCACCGTCGCGAAGTCGTTACCCGCCGTACTTTGTTCCGCCTGAAAAAAGCGCGTCATGAAGGCCATATTGCCGAAGGTAAAGCGGTGGCTTTGTCCAATATCGACGAAATCATCCGTCTGATTAAAGAATCTGCCAATGCGCCGGAAGCCAAAGAAAAATTGCTGTCCCGCCCATGGCGCAGCAGTTTGGTTGAAGATATGCTCAGCCGCACTGATTTAGACCTGCAAATGATGCGCCCTGAAGGCTTGCCTGAAAATTTGGGTCTGCACAGTCAAGGCTATTACCTGAGCGAATTGCAAGCCGATGCCATCCTGCGCATGAGCCTGCGCAACCTGACCGGCCTGGATCAGGAAGAAATTGTCGGCGAATATAAAAATCTGATGAGCAAAATCATTGATTTTGTGGATATTCTTTCCAAACCTGAACGCGTTACCCAAATAATCCGCGAAGAATTGGCAGACATTAAAGCCAACTTCGGCGATGAGCGTCGCAGCGAAATCAATCCGTTTGGCGGTGACATTGCCGATGAAGACCTGATTCCGCAACGCGAAATGGTCGTTACCCTGACTCATGGCGGCTACATCAAAACCCAGCCGACAACCGATTATCAGGCGCAGCGTCGCGGCGGCCGCGGTAAACAGGCAGCGGCCACCAAAGACGAAGACTTTATCGAAACCTTGTTCGTTGCCAATACGCATGATTATTTGATGTGCTTCACCAATTTGGGCAAGTGCCACTGGATTAAGGTTTACAAACTGCCGGAAGGCGGTCGCAACAGCCGCGGCCGTCCGATTAACAACGTCATCCAATTGGAAGAAGGCGAAAAAGTCAGCGCCATCTTGGCCGTCCGCGAGTTCCCGGAAGACCAATACGTCTTCTTCGCCACTGCACAAGGCATGGTGAAAAAAGTCCAGCTGTCTGCGTTTAAAAACGTCCGCAGCCAAGGCATCAAAGCCATCGCGCTTAAAGAAGGCGATTACTTGGTCGGTGCAGCGCAAACCGGCGGTGCGGACGACATTATGTTGTTCTCCAACTTGGGCAAAGCCATCCGATTTAACGAATATTGGGAAAAATCTGGTAACGATGAAGCAGAAGATGCCGATATCGAAACCGAAAACGAAGATTCAGACGGCCTGGATGATGAAAATGCCGAAAACGCATTGCCAAGCGGCAAACATGGTGTCCGTCCGTCCGGTCGCGGCAGCGGCGGCCTGCGCGGTATGCGCCTGCCGGCCGATGGCAAGATTGTCAGCCTGATTACCTTCGCTCCCGAAGCCGAGCAAAGCGATTTGCAAGTATTGACCGCTACGGCAAACGGCTATGGCAAACGTACCCCAATTGCCGATTACAGCCGTAAAAACAAAGGCGGCCAAGGCAATATCGCCATCAATACCGGCGAGCGCAACGGCGATTTGGTTGCCGCCACTTTGGTCAGCGAAACCGACGACCTGATGCTGATTACCAGCGGCGGCGTCCTGATTCGTACCAAAGTTGAGCAAATCCGTGAGACCGGCCGAGCTGCCGCAGGCGTGCGTCTGATTAATCTGGATGAAGGCGAAACCTTGGTCAGCTTGGAACGCGTGGCCGAAGAGGCTGAAGATGAAGCCGCTTTAGAAACCGATGCAGCTGAAAACCAAGTGGTAGAAACTGAAGATACTCCGTCTCAAGAATCTTAAACGTCAATGAAAAAGGCCGTCTGAAACATTTTCAGACGGCCTGCTTATTCCAAAAGAAAATCCCGTGAGCGCAACCGAACCGTTCGATTTACCTCTTTTCCTAAAAAATCTGCCCAATCTACCTGGCGTGTACCGTTTTTTTGACGAAGACAACAATGTTTTGTATGTCGGCAAAGCGGTCAATCTCAAGCGGCGCGTTTCCAGCTATTTCCAAAAAAACGACCATTCGCCGCGCATCGCATTGATGGTAAAACAGGTTCACCACATCGAAACCACCATCACGCGTTCCGAAGCCGAAGCACTGATTCTCGAAAACAACTTCATTAAAGCCCTGTCGCCGAAATACAATATCCTTTTCCGCGATGACAAAAGCTATCCTTATCTGATGCTCAGCGGCCATCAATATCCGCAAATGGCGTATTACCGTGGCACGCTGAAAAAGCCCAACCAATATTTCGGCCCGTATCCGAACAGCAACGCCGTGCGCGACAGCATTCAAGTGTTGCAAAAAGTATTTATGTTGCGTACCTGCGAAGACAGCGTGTTTGAACACCGCGACCGTCCTTGCCTGCTTTACCAAATCAAACGCTGTACCGCGCCTTGTGTCGGCTATATCAGCGAAGAAGAATATCGCGACAGCGTGCGTGAAGCCGCGACTTTCCTCAATGGCAAAACCGACGAGCTGACGCGCACCTTGCAACACAAAATGCAAACCGCCGCCGCCAATCTGCAATTTGAGGAAGCTGTCCGTTACCGCGATCAAATCCAAGCGCTCGGCATCATGCAGAGCAATCAGTTTATCGACAGCAAAAATCCGAACAATCCCAACGATATCGATTTACTTGCGCTGGCGGTTTCAGACGGCCTGGTCTGCGTACACTGGGTCAGCATCCGTGGCGGACGGCATGTCGGCGATAAAAGCTTTTTCCCCGACACCAAAAACGACCCCGAACCAAACGGACAAGACTACGCCGAAGCCTTTGTCGCCCAACACTATCTGGGCAAAAGCAAACCCGACATCATCATCAGCAACTTCCCCGTCCCCGATGCGCTGAAAGAGGCCTTGGAAGGCGAACACGGCAAGCAGATGCAGTTCGTGACCAAAACCATAGGCGAACGCAAAGTTTGGTTGAAAATGGCGGAGCAAAACGCACAAATGGCGATTGCCCAACGCCGCTTGCAACAAAGCAGCCAGCAACACCGCATCGACGAACTGGCCAAAATCCTCGGCATGGATTCAGACGGCCTCAACCGCCTTGAATGCTTCGACATCAGCCACACGCAAGGCGAAGCCACGATTGCGTCCTGCGTTGTGTACGATGAGCAAAACATCCAGCCTTCGCAATACCGCCGCTACAACATCACGACTGCCAAACCCGGCGACGACTACGCCGCCATGCGCGAAGTGTTGACGCGCCGCTACGGCAAAATGCAGGAAGCCGAAGCCAACGGCGAGGCCGTCAAATGGCCGGATGTCGTGTTGATTGACGGCGGCAAAGGACAAATCGGCGTAGCCGTATCGGTATGGGAAGAACTCGGGCTGCACATCCCCTTGGTCGGTATCGCAAAAGGCCCCGAGCGCAAAGCCGGCATGGAAGAACTCATACTGCCTTTTACCGGAGAAGTTTTCCGCCTGCCGCCCAACAGCCCGGCTTTACATTTATTGCAAACCGTACGCGATGAATCGCACCGCTTTGCCATTACAGGCCACCGCAAAAAACGCGACAAAGCACGCGTTACTTCCTCACTCAGCGAAATCCCCGGCATCGGCAGCAAACGCCGCCAAGCATTGCTCACCCGATTCGGTGGCCTGCGCGGCGTGATTGCCGCCAGCCGCGAGGATTTAGAAAAAGTGGAAGGTATCAGCAAAGCCTTGGCGGAAACCATTTACGAGCATCTGCACTGATTGGCTTGAACAGCAAAAAGGAACAATATGAAATCTGTCATCATCAAAAATATCGAGATCGGCAAAGGTCTGCCTAAAATTGCCGTGCCGCTGGTGGCTGCCAATACGCAGGAATTGGAGCAGGCTTTGCGCGTATTGAAAGAGACGGCTTTTGACATTATTGAATTTCGTGCGGATTTTTTCCAAAAAGCGCTTAATGCCGATTTTATTGTCGAGCAATTAGGCATTGTCCGACAGGCTTTTCCTGACAAGCCTTTGCTGTTTACGTTTAGAAGGGCGCAAGAGGGTGGTAATATGCCTTGTTCTGACGACTATTATTTTGAATTATTGGAAAAAATCATCCGTTCCAAACAAGCCGATATTATCGACATCGAGCTTTTTGCCGAGGAAGGCGGCGTAAAACAAACCATTGCTTTGGCGCATGAGTATCAGACTGCCGCCTTACTTTGCAATCACGATTTCCAGGCCACGCCGTCTTTAGTAGACATTACAGGCCGTCTGAAAACAATGGCCGAGTGGGGCGCGGATATCTGCAAAATTGCCGTCATGCCGCAATCGCCGCAAGATGTATTGACTTTATTGCAGGCAACATATGATGTTTCACAAATTATCGACCGCCCGATTATTACTATGTCCATGGGTCAAACCGGAGCCGTCAGCCGCTTGGCCGGCTCGACTTTCGGCTCGGCCGTTACCTTTGGTGCTGCAGGAAAAACGTCGGCCCCCGGCCAAATTGATGCCAACGAATTAAGGAAAATCTTAGCGATTTTGGGATAGTTTAATTATTAATATTCAAGGCCGTCTGAAAAATATTTTTCAGACGGCCTGATTTTTTTAAATTTATTTCTTTTAATTTTAAATAAAATAGGTAACAATGGGTTTCCTATTTTAATAACCAGAGGAGAAATAAAATGACTACTACTAAAGAAAACCTGGCGAACCCAGGTCCAGTAGGCCTGTGTGGCTTTGCATTGACAACTTGGTTGCTCAGTCTGATTAACGGCGGCTTTTTTACTGCTCAAGAGGGTGTCGGCTTAGTTTTGGGCATGGCTCTTGCCTTTGGTGGTATCGCCCAAGTTATTGCCGGTATGTTTGAGTTTAAGAAAGGTAATACGTTTGGCTTTACCGCTTTTATCAGCTATGGCGCATTCTGGTGGACATGGGCTTTGTTTACCATCTTTTTTAAAGGTGAAACAGCCCCGGCATTTATCGGTTGGTATCTCTGCGTATGGGGTATGTTTTCGCTGATGATGTTTGTGGCCACCTTAACCAAGCCTAAAGTATTGAGCGGTATTTTCTTTTGCTTGACACTGACTTTCTTTGCACTAGGTATTGGCGACGGCATGGAAAATCATAGCATCGTCCATATCGGCGGTTGCTTAGGCTTGGTAACTGCACTTGGTGCGTTCTACTTGGCAGCGGCAGAGGTTATCAACGAATCTTTCGGCCGTACTGTTTTGCCGATTGGCGAACGTAAATAAGCTTGACCATACAAAACAAAATGCCGTCTGAACGGTGGAAATGAAATCAAAGATTTCGGCCACAATGTTCAGACGGCATTTTTATTTGTCTTCAAATAAATCGACATCAAATAAATCCGGCTCTTTGATGCGCTCACGACAATCAAGCTTGATGTCTTCAGTAACCCGGCAGCAGCACGGCAAAATTTCTCCGGGCGCGACAAAAGCGAGTGGAAAATTATCATAAGAGACTTTCCCATCCAAGATTTTAACCCGGCATGAACCGCAATAACCGCTGCGGCATTGGTATTCAACTTCGTGTCCAGTGCGCTCCAAGCCCTCCAATAAGGTTTCGCCTTGTTGGAGTTGGAAGGTTTTGTCGTGTGTGCTAATGAGTGCCATGTGTGTTTTAGGGCATAGAGGCCGTCTGAACAATGTTTCAGACGGCCTTAAATATATAAATTCAAATAATCAAGCCTTTTTTCCACAAGGCCAAAACGACATGAAGCTGGCTGTTATATTTTTTTTCATTACCCACAATTTCGCGCCAGAAAACGGATTTTTTCTGATTTGCCCATTCGGGATCATTTTTTAAAAGGCTGACCGCTGCAACGGCATATTCTCCGTTTTTGGAATGTTTGGTTTTGACTTTTTCCGGGTTGATTCCTTTAACCAACCCCGCACGACACAATCCCAAAAATGCATTCTTTGGGCATCCTTTTTTTCTAATTGACTCCTTGATGGGAAATGATGCCGCAATCTCTGTCCAAGCTTGTTCCATATCTTCATATTTAGAATATGATTCAGCTGCTTTTACCGCAATGTCGCCATAAATCTTCATTTTTGGTTATACCTTGAGGATTGAAAAGAGATTTTCAGACGGCCGGTTACGCCCAAAGGCCGTCTGAAACGCGGTTTACAGCTCGAAATCGCCCAAATCGTCCGCGCTGACTTCCGAATCAATCTGACCGATTAAGTAAGAAGAAATTTCCACTTCCTGCGGCGCAACCTGTACATTGTCAGAAGACAGCCATGCGTTGATCCAAGGAATCGGATTTTGGGTCGCACCTTCAAATCCGGCAGGAAGGCCAACCGCCTGCATACGCAAATTGGTAATGTATTCAACGTATTGAGCCAGAATTTCTTTGTTCAGGCCAATCATGGAACCGTCTTTAAACAGATAGGCCGCCCATTCTTTTTCCTGCTCCGCCGCTTTTTTGAAGAGTTTGAAACATTCGTCCTGCAATTCGACGGCGATTTCCGCCATCTCAGGGTCGTCAACACCGGCGCGCATCAGGTTGAGCATATGCTGGGTGCTGGTCAGGTGCAGGGCTTCGTCACGGGCAATCAGTTTGATGATTTTGGCGTTGCCTTCCATCAACTCGCGCTCGGCAAAGGCGAAAGAGCAGGCGAATGAAACGTAGAAGCGGATGGCTTCCAATACGTTGACGCACATCAGGCAGAGATAGAGTTTTTTCTTCAACTCGCGCAAAGATACGGTAACAAGCTTGCCGCCGACATTGTGCGTGCCTTCACCCAAGAGATTGTAATACTGGGTGTCTTCAATTAAATCATCGTAATAGCAGGCAATATCTTCAGCGCGGGCGATGATGTATTTATTTTGCACAATATCATCGAACACGACTGACGGATCATTCACGATATTGCGGATGATATGAGTGTAGCTGCGCGAGTGGATGGTTTCGCTGAAGCTCCACGTTTCAATCCAAGTTTCCAGCTCGGGAATAGACACCAAAGGCAAGAACGCAACATTCGGGCTGCGGCCTTGGATCGAATCGAGCAGGGTTTGGTATTTCAGATTGCTGATGAAAATATGTTTTTCGTGTTCGGGCAGATTGGCGTAGTCGATACGGTCGCGCGACACGTCGATTTCTTCCGGACGCCAGAAGAAAGACAATTGTTTTTCGATCAGTTTTTCAAATACTTCGTATTTCTGCTGGTCATAACGAGCGACATTTACCGGCTGACCGAAAAACATCGGCTCTTTAAGCGCGTCGTTTTTGGTTTTGGAAAAGGTGCTGTATGACATGACTAGGTGTTCGCAGGACATGGGGAACTCTTTTTAGATTAACTTAAAATGGTAATATTAATATTGTGAAATTTATCTATTTTATCTAAAACATACTTATCAATTATTAAAATCTTTAATATTTTCAATTAATTCAAAACTCTTATTGGCTAACTCTAAAATCCCTGTAAAACAGGTAACTTTTTTTGCAATTTCTCCCATTTTAGAAAGGAGATTCTTACCAGTTTCTGTATTGCTCATGAATTCTTTATATTCATGGTTGAAATACATATGACCAACAGTATTTTCTAGAACTTCGATAATAGCTTCAGAACCAGTAATTGCATATTGATCAATGGATTCAATAAGACGCAAAAGATATTTTAGAATAGAAGACTTAACATTGTCTTCTATATTTTCAGAAATTAATATGTCCTGATATATGTTTTTTATAGAATTATTTATTTCAATTAGTTCACTTTCATCAATTTTTTTCAAAAATGAAAGTTGATTTTTTTCAAAATTAGCATTAATAATCTTAACAGAAGAATAAAGATATGAAGTCATATTTTCATCTAAATAACAAATGACATCACCCCATTGTCTATCTAACTCTACCGATTTACCAAGAAAAAACAATATGTTTCCCATCCAATTCTGACAATGTTCGATATAGTCAGGTTCATTTACTTGGAAATAGTTATTAATTTCCTCAATTAAATTTATAACTTTGCTAATCGAAAATAGAATATTATGATCACTAGCTTCATCGTTAGTTAGATTTAAAATCTCCATCCACGCACCTCTTGAAGTACGAAGTGATGGAACTCCTTTAGCTTTTTTAATAATTTTCAATAATCTTTGTGCTGGATTATCATAATAAGCATTAGACACTTTCTTCCATCCTTTGTTTTATTTTCAGACGACCTTTTAAACTCTAAAGATCGTCTGAAAATCCACCTTATCAAATCTTACAAGCCCCACCTGCGCAGCCGTCATCTTGAATATCGGCTTGCGTATCGTCCGCACCATCGCGGGTGTTATGGTAGTACAGGGTTTTGACGCCGTATTTATAGGCAGTCAGAAGGTCTTTCAGCATTTGTTTCATGGAAACTTTGCTGCCTTCAAATTTGTTCGGGTCGTAGGCAGTATTGGCAGAAATTGATTGATCGACAAATTTCTGCATTACGCCGACGAGTTTCAGGTAGCCTTCGTTGCCGGGAAGCTGCCACAGGGTTTCGTAGGCATCTTTCAGGGTTTCAAATTCTGGTACGACTTGTTTCAAAATACCGTCTTTTGATGCTTTAACACTGACCAGGCCGCGTGGAGGCTCGATGCCGTTGGTGGCGTTGGCGATTTGCGAACTGGTTTCAGACGGCATGAGTGCGGTCAGGGTAGAGTTGCGCAGGCCGTATTTGACGATGTCGGCGCGCAGGCTTTCCCAGTCGTAGTGCAAAGGCTCGCTGCACACGGCATCCAAGTCTTTTTTGTAGGTATCGATAGGCAGTTTGCCTTGCGAATAAACAGTTTGGTTAAACAGCGGGCATGCGCCGTATTCTTTGGCAAGGTTTACCGATGCTTTGAGCAGGTAATACTGCATGGCTTCAAAGGTGCGGTGGGTCAGGCCGAGCGCGGAGTCGTCGCTGTAACGTACGCCGTTTTTCGCCAAATAGTAGGCGTAGTTGATAACGCCGATGCCGAGTGTGCGGCGGTTCATGGTTGCGGTGCGTGCTGCTGCAACCGGATAGTCTTGATAATCCAACAGGGCATCAAGTGCGCGTACGGTCAAATCGGCAAGCTCTTCCAGTTCGTCCAAGTTGTTCAATGCGCCCAAGTTGAAGGCGGACAAGGTACACAAGGCAATTTCGCCGTTCGGATCATTGATGTTGTCCAGCGGTTTGGTCGGCAGGGCAATTTCCATGCACAAGTTGGACTGATGAACAGGCGCAACGTGTGGATCAAAGGGACTGTGCGTGTTGCAGTGGTCAACGTTTTGGATGTAGATACGACCGGTACCGGCGCGCTCCTGCATCAGGGTAGAGAACAATTCTGTTGCCGGCAAAGTGCGTTTGCGGATGTTTGGGTCTTGCTCGTATTGAGTGTAGAGACGCTCGAATTCGTCTTGATCGGCGAAGAAGGCATCATACAAACCTGGAACTTCATTCGGCGAGAACAGGGTAATGTTGCCGCCTTTGATCAAACGGGTGTACAGCAGGCGGTTGATTTGTACGCCGTAGTCCAGTTGGCGGATGCGGTTGTCTTCCACGCCGCGGTTGTTTTTCAATACCAACAGGCTTTCGGCTTCAATGTGCCACAATGGGTAGAACAAGGTTGCCGCGCCGCCGCGTACGCCGCCTTGCGAGCAGGACTTAACAGCCGCTTGGAACATTTTGAAGAATGGGATACAGCCGGTGTGTTGTGCTTCACCGCCACGGATTTCACTGCCCAAGCCGCGAATACGGCCGGCGTTGATGCCGATGCCTGCTCGTTGGGAAACGTATTTCACAATCGCGCTGGTGGTGGCGTTGATGGAGTCGAGGCTGTCGTCGCATTCAATCAACACGCAGCTTGAGAATTGACGGGTAGGCGTACGCACGCCGCTCATGATAGGCGTAGGCAGCGATACTTTGAATGTGGAAACGGCGTCGTAAAAGCGTTTGACGTAATCCAAACGGGTCTCTTTCGGGTATTTGCTGAAGAGACACATCGCTACCAAAATGTATAAGAACTGCGGTGTTTCATAAATTTGGCGAGTAACGCGGTTTTGAACCAGATATTTGCCTTCCAGCTGTTTCACGGCAGCATAAGAGAAGGTCATGTCGCGGCTGTGGTCGATATAGGCATTCAGCTCGTCGAATTCTTCGCGGCTGTAATCTTCGATGATGTGGCGGTCGTATTTGCCTGCCTCGGTCAGTTTTTTAACGTGATCGTAGAGGTGAGGCGGTTCGAACTCGCCGTAAGCAATTTTGCGCAGGTGGAAAATGGCGAGGCGGGCGGCCAGATATTGATAATCGGGCGTGTCTTGTGAGATCAGGTCGGCTGCGGCCTTGATGATGGTCTCATGGATGTCGTCGGTACGGATACCGTTGTAAAACTGAATATGTGATTTGAGCTCGACTTGCGATACGGAGACGTTTTGTAAGCCTTCCGCCGCCCAAGTAACAACACGGTGGATTTTGTCTAAATCGATATCTTCCAAGCGTCCGTCGCGTTTGGTTACTTTAATATTCGTTGCTGCATTCATTATTCAGTCTTCCCATTAAAAAACACAAGATACGGTATTTGATTGCTTTGAACGGCACAATATAATGTATTTTTCTTTGTTTAACTAGACTTGACAATGCGCTTTTTTCGGGGGTTGATTAAAGAGGGGAATGGCTCAGGCTAGGTTTTATGTGGGTTTGTGGCGGTCAGGCATTATTTTGTGTTTGCATCACATTTGTTCAAAAATTTTCTAGAGGCTTATGAAATAAAGAGATTTATATTTAGATTTCGTCTAAATGGAAGGTGTGTTAAATTTTGCAAAGCAAGTAGTATGATGTAGTAATTAACCACATTTTTTATCATATAAAAAATGGGCGTTTTGCCAGTGCTCAGGCGAAACATATAATGGAAAAACTATTTAGGAGAAGAATCATGTTGATGCTGAAAAATTTAGGTTCCGCACTGGCGGCGATTGCCATATTGAGTTTGGGTGCTTATTCTGCCGAGGTGGCGGCCAAGCCGCATGGCCCTCATGTGAGCAAACACCAGCCAGCGAAGAAAAACAAATTGCATCCTGCCTGCAAGCAATACCTTGAGCGCCGTGCCGCTTGGTATCGCTACAAGGGCAACAAGGCCGAGTTGAGGGAAAACCGTAAAGCGGCAAAAGCGTTCCGTGGTTTGCCTTATGCCGAGCAAAAAATCCAATGCCAAGCCGCTTATCGGGCATTTGATGATTTTGATCACGGCAAATTCCGACGCCGTTAATCGGCTGATTTGAATAAAGGCCGTCTGAATATTTCAGACGGCCTTTGATATTTATTTCTCAACGATGATTTTGTTTTCGGCTTGAGGCTCGTATTGAGTGGATTCATCACCGTAATACAACACGCCCAGCTTGATGGGGATGCGGCCTTGCGATTTGCGGTGGGCATTGGAGTCGCGCAGGGAGTAGGCGCATCCGCAGTATTCTTGTTGGTAGAAATGTTCGCGTTTGCTGATTTCAATCATGCGTGCGCTGCCGCCGCCTTTGCGCCAGTTGAAATCCCAATAAACCAAGTCATCGTACGGCTCGGCGGCGCGATGGCCGCAGCCATTAATTTGTTTCATGTCTTTCCAGCGTGAAATGCCCAGTGAGCTGGTGAAAACATGAAAGCCGTTTTCATGGGCGTATTGCGCTGCTTTTTCAAAACGCATGTCGAAACACATGGTGCAGCGGATACCGCGTTCAGGTTCAAATTCCATGCCTTTGGCTTTGGCGAACCATTCTTTACGGTCGTTTTCGTAGTCGTCGTCTTTATCGACAAAGGGGATACCGAATTTGTCCGCAAAGCGCATGTTTTCTTCTTTGCGCAACATATATTCTTTGTGCGGATGGATATTGGGGTTGTAAAAATAAATGGTGTAGTCGATGCCGCTGGCAAGCATGGCTTCCATCACTTCGCCGGAACATGGGGCGCAGCAGGAATGCAGCAGGACTTTTTTATGGCCGCCGGGCGGAACGAGAATAGGGCGGTCAATATCGGTAACGATAGGCGTGGTTTTTTCGGTCATGGTTGTATTCTGTTTTTGATATTTTTTTCAGACGGCCTTTATCTCTGAGGCCGTCTGAAGGGGTTGAAATCTATTTGTCTATTTTAACAGAGCAATACTTTATGGAACAGATTGCTACTGCTTTTCTTTTTCGTTCAATGGCTTGAATTCTTGCGCATCAGGAGGTGGGGCTGCGAAGATGATGTCTGGATTTGGGTGCGCCGCAAACTCTGCCAGCAGATTGCGATAGTCCAGCGACTGCTTCATCAGTTCGGCGGCGGCGGTGCGCAGGTTGTCCACATCTTCCGGTGGCAGATAGAAACTGGTCGGGATATTCAATACTTTTTCCCTCAACTCGGAAGGAGGGAGGTCTTTGAGGTTGAGGCTGACGAAGGAGAAGCTGATGCCGTCGGTCTGTTTGTCTTTATTCCACTGATCGACAAAGGCACGGAAACGGCGTAGGGATTCTTGCGAGTTTTGGTCAATGGGGATATTGACGATGGAGGAGACGACGTCGCGGAAACCGGGAACGGCCGCGGTTTTGTCCAAATTGCTGCTGACTTGGTTTTGCGCATTGACGTTGATGACGACGATATGGCGGATGTTGTTTTGCAGGATTTTGTTTGTCAGGATTTTTTCCGGGTACATTTCCGTCATATCCAAAAGGCTGCGCATACCCAGATTGTCGGTCAGGCCGCCGTCTATCAGGTGGATGTAGGGTCGGTTTTTCCCGTCTGCGTATTTTTGGAAGCGCTCGTAAAATTCTTTTATGGTGCGGCTTTGTTGTCTGCCTGTTTCGCTGTCGTCTGCATCTTCGATTTTGATCGGCGGCGTGTAGCTGCAGCGTCCGCCGTTGTTGTTTAGGGTAATCGGTGCAAATACCATAGGCACGGAGCTTGAAGCTGCGACGGCGCGGGCAAGTCGCAAGTCGCCCAAGTCGATACACATCGGGTCGAAATATTCCTGCGTGAAATTGAAACGCTCGCCTATGCCCATATCGGTGGCGGAAATGATGGCAAACGGGCCCTTGGCATTTTTTTCCAAATCGCGGAAAGTGGTTTTGCCGAAAAGGTAGTTTTCAAACTGCTCCTGCAACAGATCGCCGCGTCCGTATTCAGGCGAGGCCAGTCGGGGCAGATTGGACATGGAGAATGCCTGTTTGACGACTTGGCGTTGGAAGTTTTGGTGTAGGAAACGTTTATAAAACAAGGGAATGGTTTCTTCGCCCTTGAGTGCAAAATAAGCCGCCAAAACCGAGCCGCCAGATACGCCGACCACCACATCGACATTCGACATCAAAGACTGTTTTTTGCCGCCGATGGTAATCTGTTGCTTATGAAGCTGCTCCAACACGCCATAGCCTAAGGCTGCCGCGCGCGTACCGCCGCCGGAGAACATCAATACAATAAGCGTATCGTCTTCGTTGTTGCGCTGAAGTTGGCTGGTTTCAAAGCGGTAGCCGCGTTGCAGGTCGACCGTATCAATACCGGCAAGAGGCTGATATTTCACCAGCGAGCAGGCGGATAATAGGGCTGCGGAGAGTAGGGAAAGGGCGGATTTAAAAGGGAATTTCGGCATAAACACAGGAAAGTCGGTTGTTCATTCAAAACGGATTATAAAGGTTTTCAGACGGCCTTTATAGAAGGTAGACTTTCAGACGGCCTTTTTGCATCGATTTTCCGTTATAATCAACACAATCTTTATCTTTCCAAACCCTTATGGCGCAACCAAACCGCATCAACCACGAACCTGTCTTTCTGCTTGCTTCCGCCCCTTGGCGCGAGAGCAGCTTGTGGGTGGAGGCTTTCAGTCGCCGTTATGGACGGGTGGCTTTGTTGGCCAGAAGCGCGCGTAAACGACAGAGTGAATTGCGCGGCGTATTGGTGCCGTTTGTGCCGGTGAGCGCATCTTGGTATGGTTCGCAAGAGTTGAAGACCCTGCATCGCGCCGAATGGATAGGAGGTTGGCCGCAGCCGCAGGGCAGGGCTTTGTTTAGCGGATTGTATGTGAACGAGTTAATGCTGAAATTGACCGTCCGCGAAGATCCGTTGCCCGAGCTTTACGATGTTTTGGCGGAAACCATGAAAACCATTTGTTGCGAGGCCAACCACATTGCCGCTTTGCGCCGTTTTGAATGGACGCTGCTGACACGCTTGGGCTTTGCCCCCGATTTGTTCCATGACGGCAACGGTAAGGAAATCAACGGCGAAGAAACGTATTGGCTCACGCCGGAAGAGGCTGTGGTACCCTTGACCGAGGCCGACCGCTTCCATGCGCTCAATAAGGGCGTTGCCATATTGGGCGCGACTTTAATCGATTTGAGGGAAGGCAGTTTCGTTCATCAGGAAAGTCTTGGGCAGGCTTTGAAAGTAACGCGGCTTTTGATTGACAACCTTCTACCCGAGGGCATCAAGTCTCGGCAGGTTTTGCAGCAGTTGCAGCAGTTTGGCTTGGGCAGTTGAATTTTTTCAGACGGCATTTGATAGGTAAAGGCTCAGGCCGTCTGAAACCTTAATGAAAGGACATTATTATGTTGTTAGGCGTAAACATCGACCATATTGCCACCGTCCGCAATGCGCGCGGTACGATTTATCCCAGCCCTGTCGAAGCGGCGCTGATTGCAGAAACCCACGGCGCAGATTTGATTACCATGCACTTGCGTGAAGACCGCCGCCATATTAAAGATGCGGACGTGTTTGCCGTTAAAAACGCCATCCGCACGCGCCTGAATTTGGAAATGGCGCTGACGGAAGAAATGCTGGAAAACGCGCTCAACGTCATGCCGGAAGATGTGTGCCTCGTGCCTGAAAAACGTCAAGAAGTAACCACCGAAGGCGGTTTGGACGTATTGGCGCAACAGGATAAAGTGGCCGAGTTTACTAAAATCTTGACCGACGCAGGCATCCGCGTGTCCTTGTTTATCGATGCCGACAACGCGCAAATCCAAGCCGCTTATGATGTCGGCGCACCCGTTATTGAGTTGCACACCGGTGCGTATGCCGATGCGCACAGCCACACCGAGCAAATGAAACAATTCGAGCGGATTCAAAACGGCGCGCATTACGCCAGCGATTTGGGTTTGGTCGTCAATGCCGGACACGGCCTGACCATTCACAACGTTACGCCGATTGCTCAAATCCTCGCCATCCGCGAACTGAACATCGGCCATTCGCTGATTTCCCAAGCACTCTTCCTCGGCCTGCCTGAAGCAGTCCGCCAAATGAAGGAAGTCATGTTCAGAGCCAGAATGCTGCCTTAACGGCATCAGCCATACCGGCTAAAGCGGTTTGCTTTGGCCGGTATTCACACTTTCAGACGGCCTGACTATTTAAACAAGGAGCAGACCCATGATTTACGGAATCGGTACAGACATTGTTTCCCTCAAACGCATTATCCGCCTGAACAAAAAATTCGGACTGGCATTTGCGCAACGCATTCTCAGCCCGGAAGAGCTGTTGGAGTTTCCGCAGGCAGGCAAACCGGTCAACTATCTTGCCAAACGCTTTGCCGCCAAAGAGGCTTTTGCCAAAGCCGTCGGTACGGGCATACGCGGCGTAGTGTCTTTCCGCAATATCGGTGTCGGACATGACGCATTAGGCAAACCTGAGTTATTTTTTGCACCGGCTTTGACCAAATGGTTGGAAGAGCAGGGTATCCGAAGTTGCCATCTCAGTATGAGCGATGAAGAGGATACCGTTATGGCTTTTGTCATTGCGGAAAAATAAGGCCGGATTTAAGTAGTCTGAAATAGAAAATCCTTTTCAGACGGCCTGAAGGGTTAGGTATTTGTTGAAGGTCGGGCGTATAGGCCCGACATCGTTTTTGTACGTATAAATTGGCAGGTATCACTGCCTGCCGCATATAAGAATAATCTCATGATGACTGAAGACACACGTCCATTGGTGCAAGTGGTTGCCGGAATTTTACTCGACCAAAACGGCCGCTACCTGCTCAGTTCCCGCCCAGAGGGCAAACCGTATGCCGGTTATTGGGAATTTGCAGGCGGCAAAGTCGAAGCGGGCGAAACCAACTTCCAAGCCTTGCAGCGCGAGTTTGAAGAAGAACTCGGCATCCGTATCCTTGCCGCTACGCCGTGGCTGACCAAAGTCCATTCCTACGAACACGCACATGTACGCCTGCATTTTTTATGGGTGGAAGCTGACCAATGGACGGGAGAAATCCAATCGAGGGAAGGGCAGAAATGGGCATGGCAAAAGGCAGGGGATTTTACCGTTGCGCCGATGTTGCCTGCCAATAGCGCATTATTACGTTCCCTCTCTATTCCGCGCCAGCTTCAAGGCCGTCTGAAAAGCGGCTTGAGCGGTCAAAACAGCATGGGCGAATATCATGTTGTGCCGTATATGTCGGCTCAGCATCAAACCGCATCTGCCGTATTGCTGGATTTTGCCGATTGGCAACAAGGCGAACCGATAGAAGCGCCCAGCGTGTGGCCAATCATTGAAAACGCCGAACAATGGCAGCAGGTGCAAAATGCCGATGCTGTCGTTTGGAAAGTGGCGAATGAAGCGGCAGCCAAGCAAGTTGTCGATATTTTGGCACAAGGCGTGGCGATGCCGCTGATTGTGGCGGCTCCGGAAAGCATGGTCTCCATTTATCGCGAACAGTGGCAGAGCATGGGTGCGCATGCCGTTTTGACCGATAATGACATTGAGGCCGTCTGAAATGAGTAAAAATCAAAAACTACTGATTGCCGCTGTTTTACTGATTGTGTTTGCGGCGGCCAAACTGCTGCTTTTGGATTGGTGGCAGCGGCAACAGATAAAAGCGAATGTAGTCGAATGTAATTTAATACAAGGCTGCGTCCTGCCTGACGGTTCAAAAGTGCGTGCGACCTCTATCAATACGCACGAGCCGTTTGATATTGTGGTGGAGAATGTGCCGAAGAATACGGGCGCGGTCAGTATCAGTTTCAGTATGAAAAACATGGATATGGGTTTCAACCGCTATAACCTGACGCAACAATCGCCACAAAGTTGGCAGGCTGCGCAAATCCGTTTGCCGTTTTGCGTCGAAGGCCGCCATGATTACACTGCCGACATTACTATTGGCAAACAAACTTTTCAGACGGCATTTAGTGCAGAGTAGTCATCATGCAAAGGCCGTCTGAAAATTTAAAGGCAAAAATTTTAATTTTTTCAGACGTATATTTAAAAGTTCTTTATAAATGAATCAATTATAAATTATTTTTAGACAGATTGTTTACAATCATTCTGACTATAAGCCAAAAGAATAAAACGGACAGAAGCTAGGCCACATAAGGATTTGATGTGGTGCTGCCTGTCCGTTTTTTACATTTGTTGCAAAAAAATCGTTTATTAATAACTGAATTTTTTATAATTTTTTTGAAAAAAGTGTTTGACAAGACCGGTTTTATTTTTTAAATTTGTTTCCATAAATAAAAACTACATCGCACTACAAAGGAACATCATCATGAATCTGTATCAAACCACTCTCTCTTGTTATAGATTTTCCCCTCTCTCCGCCGATCCCGTCGTCGTCTGCTTATTGCCAGTCGCGGCGGTCTGAAGGCTCTCAACCCGAATCCAGTTTCCGCATTCCTTCAAACACTTCGGGTTTTAAAACTTCTTTCCCCTGTTGCATTCATATACTGATTAATAATATTTAAAAAACAAACGCCTCCGCTTCAGCCTTATTATATTTATTGGTTTTGATAACTATTTGTTTTTATTAATTTTAAATTTTTAGATGGTTGATAATGGAAATTTTATAGGCCGTCTGAAAACAGTTTTTAGAACGATTGTTTCTTTTTAAACGGTTCGTTTCAAGTTGTGAAAAACTGAGCCGTCCGATTAATACTGAAAAAAGTCTATAAAGGAGAAATATGATGAGTCAACACTCTGCCGGAGCGCGTTTCCGCCAAGCCGTGAAAGAATCAAATCCTCTTGCCGTAGTCGGTTGCGTCAATGCTTATTTTGCACGATTGGCTACCCAAAGCGGTTTCAAAGCAATCTATCTGTCTGGCGGCGGCGTGGCAGCCTGCTCTTGCGGTATCCCTGATTTGGGCATTACCACAATGGAAGATGTGCTGATCGACGCGCGACGCATTACGGACAATGTAGATACCCCTTTGCTGGTGGACATCGATGTAGGTTGGGGCGGTGCATTCAATATTGCCCGTACTATTCGTAACTTTGAACGCGCTGGTGTTGCAGCGGTTCACATCGAAGATCAGGTAGCGCAAAAACGCTGCGGCCACCGTCCGAACAAAGCCATCGTTTCTAAAGATGAAATGGTCGACCGTATCAAAGCTGCCGTAGATGCCCGCGTTGATGAGAACTTCGTGATTATGGCGCGTACCGATGCGCTGGCGGTAGAAGGTTTGGATGCCGCTATTGAACGCGCCCAAGCTTGTGTCGAAGCCGGTGCGGACATGATTTTCCCTGAAGCCATGACCGATTTGAAAATGTACCGCCAATTTGCAGATGCAGTGAAAGTACCTGTATTGGCCAACATTACTGAGTTTGGTTCCACTCCGCTTTATACCCAAAGCGAGCTGGCTGAAAACGGCGTGTCGCTGGTACTGTATCCGCTGTCATCGTTCCGCGCAGCAAGCAAAGCCGCTCTGAATGTTTATGAAGCGATTATGCGCGATGGCACTCAGGCCGCAGTGGTTGACAGTATGCAAACCCGTGCCGAGCTGTACGAGCATCTGAACTATCATGCCTTCGAGCAAAAACTGGATAAATTGTTTCAAAAATAAGTAACCGCTTTCAGACGGCCTTTCAACAAATCCGCATCGGCCGTCTGAAAAATAAAACCCATAAAAATACAAAGGAGAAATACCATGACTGCAACTACTCAAACCCCGACTTTCAAACCTAAAAAATCCGTTGCGCTTTCTGGCGTTGCGGCCGGTAATACCGAATTGTGTACCGTTGGCCGTACCGGCAACGATTTGAGCTATCGCGGTTACGACATTCTGGATTTGGCACAAAAATGCGAGTTTGAAGAAGTCGCCCACCTGCTGATTCACGGCCATCTGCCCAATAAATTCGAGCTGGCTGCTTATAAAACCAAACTCAAATCTATGCGCGGCCTGCCTATCCGTGTGATCAAAGTTTTGGAAAGCCTGCCTGCACATACCCATCCGATGGACGTGATGCGTACCGGTGTATCCATGCTGGGTTGCGTTCATCCTGAACGTGAAAGCCATCCGGAAAGTGAAGCGCGCGACATCGCCGACAAACTGATCGCCAGCCTCGGCAGCATCCTCTTGTACTGGTATCAATATTCGCACAACGGCAAACGCATTGAAGTTGAAAGCGACGAAGAGACCATTGGCGGTCATTTCCTGCACCTGTTGCACGGCAAACGCCCAAGCGAATCACACATCAAAGCCATGCACGTTTCACTGATTCTGTATGCCGAACACGAGTTCAACGCTTCTACCTTCACCGCCCGCGTGATTGCCGGTACAGGCTCTGATATGTACTCCTGCATTACCGGTGCAATCGGCGCGTTGAAAGGCCCGAAACACGGCGGCGCGAACGAAGTGGCTTACGATATTCAAAAACGCTACCGCAATGCCGACGAAGCCGAAGCCGACATCCGCGAACGCATCGGCCGCAAAGAAATCGTGATCGGTTTCGGTCATCCGGTGTACACCATCTCCGACCCTCGCAACGTTGTCATTAAAGAAGTGGCACGCGGTTTGAGCAAAGAAACCGGCGATATGCGCCTCTTTGACATTGCCGAACGTTTGGAAAGCGTGATGTGGGAAGAGAAAAAAATGTTCCCGAATCTGGACTGGTTCTCTGCCGTTTCCTACCAAAAATTGGGCGTACCGACCGCTATGTTCACACCGCTGTTCGTAATTTCCCGTACAACCGGTTGGAGCGCACACGTTCTCGAGCAACGCAAAGACGGCAAAATCATCCGTCCGAGCGCAAACTACACAGGCCCTGAAGATTTGGCATTCGTGGAGATTGAAAACCGCTAATACGCGTAACAGCAGGGTGGGCCGCCAGCCCGCCCCATCTCGAAATGCCGTTTGAAAATAATGAATAAATTAAGTTTTCGTTTTTCGACGGCCTAGTGCAGTATGCGAGAGAGAGAGAGCCGGCCGTTTGGAAAACATGCTGCTCTGCTGTCGTCATTCCCATACAGGCAGAAATTCAAAAGTTGAAATGTTCTGCTGTAAAGAGTGCTGAAAGATTTAAGTTTGGATTTCCGTCTATACGGGAATGATGGTAGCGGAGCAGCAATTTTTTTTCATACCGCGAATAGATTTCAGACAACAAGCAATAAAACAGAATTCATGGTTTCAGACGGCCTCAAGGTCCGAATCAACAGGCCGTCTGAAACTCCAAAACCAAAAAAAAAGAATAGATTTAGGAGAACCGACATGACTGCCAACCAACGCTACCGCAAAGCTTTGCCCGGTACGGATTTGGAATATTACGACGCGCGTCAGGCGTGTGAAGATATCAAACCAGGCTCTTACGACAAGCTGCCTTATACGAGTCGCATCTTGGCTGAGAACTTGGTCAACCGCGCAGACAAAGTCGACCTGCCTACGCTGCAAAGCTGGCTGGGTCAGCTGATTGAGGGAAAACAGGAAATCGACTTCCCTTGGTATCCGGCGCGCGTGGTGTGTCACGATATTCTGGGTCAGACAGCGTTGGTGGATTTGGCAGGCCTGCGCGATGCGATTGCCGAAAAAGGCGGCGATCCTTCCAAAGTGAATCCGGTAGTGCAAACCCAGCTCATCGTCGACCACTCTCTGGCCGTTGAATGCGGCGGTTACGATCCCGATGCTTTCCGCAAAAACCGCGAAATCGAAGACAGACGTAACGAAGACCGTTTCCACTTCATCAACTGGACAAAAACCGCATTTGAAAATGTGGACGTGATTCCGGCGGGCAACGGCATTATGCACCAAATCAACTTGGAAAAAATGTCGCCGGTTGTCCAAGTCAAAAACGGCGTAGCATTCCCTGATACCTGCGTCGGTACAGACTCACACACGCCGCACGTCGATTCATTGGGCGTGATTTCCGTAGGCGTGGGCGGTTTGGAAGCCGAAACCGTGATGTTGGGACGTGCCTCCATGATGCGTCTGCCTGATATTGTCGGCGTTGAGCTGACCGGTAAACGCCAGCCGGGTATTACTGCCACCGACATCGTGTTGGCACTGACTGAATTTTTGCGTAAAGAGCGCGTGGTTGGCGCATTTGTCGAATTTTTCGGTGAGGGCGCAAGAAGCCTGTCTATCGGCGACCGTGCCACTATTTCCAACATGACTCCTGAGTTCGGCGCGACTGCCGCGATGTTCGCTATTGATGAGCAAACCATTGATTATTTGAAACTGACCGGCCGCGACGATGCACAAGTGAAATTGGTGGAAACCTACGCCAAAACTGCAGGCTTGTGGGCAGATGCTTTGAAAACCGCCGTTTATCCTCGCGTATTGAAATTTGATTTGAGCAGCGTAACGCGCAACATGGCAGGCCCAAGTAACCCGCATGCCCGTTTTGCGACCGCCGATTTGGCCAGCAAAGGCTTGGCTAAACCTTACGAAGAGCCTTCAGACGGCCAAATGCCAGACGGTGCAGTGATTATTGCCGCGATTACTTCATGTACCAATACTTCCAATCCACGCAACGTTGTCGCCGCCGCGCTGTTGGCACGCAATGCCAACCGCCTCGGTTTGAAACGCAAACCGTGGGTGAAATCTTCGTTTGCCCCAGGTTCAAAAGTAGCCGAAATCTATTTGAAAGAAGCAGGCTTGCTGCCTGAAATGGAAAAACTCGGCTTCGGTATCGTTGCCTTCGCATGTACCACCTGTAACGGCATGAGCGGCGCGCTGGATCCGAAAATCCAGAAAGAAATCATCGATCGCGATTTGTACGCCACCGCCGTATTGTCAGGCAACCGCAACTTCGACGGCCGTATCCATCCGTATGCGAAACAGGCTTTCCTCGCTTCGCCTCCGTTGGTCGTTGCCTACGCGCTGGCAGGCAGCATCCGTTTTGATATTGAAAACGACGTACTCGGCGTTGCAGACGGTAAAGAAATCCGCCTGAAAGACATCTGGCCTACTGACGAAGAAATCGATGCCATCGTTGCCGAATATGTGAAACCGCAACAATTCCGCGACGTTTATATCCCAATGTTTGACACCGACACAGCGCAAAAAGCACCAAGCCCGCTGTACGACTGGCGTCCAATGTCCACCTATATCCGCCGCCCACCTTACTGGGAAGGCGCACTGGCAGGGGAACGCACATTAAGAGGTATGCGTCCGCTGGCGATTTTGCCCGACAACATCACCACCGACCACCTCTCGCCGTCCAATGCGATTTTGGCCAGCAGTGCCGCAGGCGAATATTTGGCGAAAATGGGTTTGCCTGAAGAAGACTTCAACTCTTACGCAACCCACCGCGGCGACCACTTGACCGCCCAACGCGCAACCTTCGCCAATCCGAAACTGTTTAACGAAATGGTGAGAAACGAAGACGGCAGCGTACGCCAAGGTTCTCTGGCACGCGTTGAACCCGAAGGCCAAACCATGCGCATGTGGGAAGCCATCGAAACCTATATGAACCGCAAACAGCCGCTCATCATCATCGCCGGTGCGGACTACGGTCAAGGCTCAAGCCGCGACTGGGCTGCAAAAGGCGTACGTCTCGCCGGCGTGGAAGCGATTGTTGCCGAAGGCTTCGAGCGTATCCACCGCACCAACTTGATCGGTATGGGCGTGTTGCCGCTGCAGTTCAAACCGGGTACCAACCGCCACACCCTGCAACTGGACGGTACGGAAACCTACGACGTTGTCGGCGAACGCACACCGCGCTGCGACCTGACCCTCGTGATTCACCGTAAAAACGGCGAAACCGTCAAAGTTCCGGTTACCTGTCGCCTCGATACTGCAGAAGAAGTGTTGGTATATGAAGCCGGTGGCGTGTTGCAACGTTTCGCACAAGACTTCTTAGAAGGAAATGCAGCGTAAGGTAAATCGGGTATCTTCAAAATGCCCAAGTTACGCTAAAAAAGGTTTTCAGACGGCCTCGAATGTTTGAGAGGCCGTCTGAAAAAACCATACTAGAAATACAAAGGAGAACTCGAAATGCCGCAAATTAAAATTCCAGCCGTTTACTACCGCGGCGGTACATCTAAAGGCATTTTTTTCAAACGCACCGATCTGCCGGCCGCTGCGCAGGAAGCAGGCGAGGCGCGCGACAAAATTCTCTTGCGCGTACTCGGCAGCCCCGACCCTTACGGCAAACAGATTGACGGCTTGGGCAATGCCAGTTCGTCCACCAGCAAAGCCGTGATTTTGGATAAATCCGAACGCGTCGATCACGATGTCGATTATTTGTTCGGACAAGTTTCCATCGACAAACCTTTTGTCGATTGGAGTGGCAACTGCGGCAATCTGACCGCCGCCGTGGGCGCATTTGCCATCGAACAAGGCTTGGTCGACAAATCCAAAATCCCTTCAGACGGCCTGTGTACCGTCAAAATTTGGCAGAAAAACATCGGCAAAACCATTATTGCCCATGTACCGATGCAAAACGGCGCAGTTTTGGAAACAGGCGATTTTGAGCTTGACGGCGTAACGTTCCCGGCAGCCGAAGTACAAATCGAATTTCTTGATCCGGCCGACGGAGAAGGCAGTATGTTCCCAACCGGCAATTTAGTCGATGAAATTGATGTGCCGAATATAGGCCGTCTGAAAGCCACGCTTATCAATGCTGGGATTCCAACCATTTTCCTGAATGCTGCAGATTTGGGCTACACAGGCAAAGAGTTGCAAGACGACATCAACAACGATGCCGCCGCTCTGGAAAAATTTGAAACCATCCGCGCGTATGGTGCGCTGAAAATGGGCTTGATCAGCGACGTATCCGAAGCTGCCACTCGCGCCCATACTCCGAAAGTCGCTTTTGTCGCTCCTGCGGCCGATTACACCGCTTCAAGTGACAAAACCGTCCAAGCTACCGACATCGATTTATTGGTACGCGCACTGAGCATGGGCAAATTGCACCATGCCATGATGGGTACCGCTTCAGTTGCCATCGCTACCGCCGCCGCCGTGCCGGGAACGCTGGTCAACCTTGCAGCCGGAGGCGGAGCGCGTAAAGAAGTCCGCTTCGGTCATCCGTCAGGCACACTACGTGTTGGTGCAGCCGCCGAATGTCAGGATGGACAATGGACGGCCACCAAAGCAGTTATGAGCCGTAGCGCACGCGTGATTATGGAAGGACAAGTCCGAGTGCCGGAAGATTGCTTTTAAGTTTTCAGACAGCCACGCTATGAAACAAGGCCGTCTGAAAACCAAATAAGCAGATTTTAGTCGGGTAGCGATACCTGCAATGGAGATTAGGGTTGGGCATAAAGCCTGACTAAACACCAAACCAAAGGCAATCTGGAAAGCTCTCAAATGTTTTTGCTTTTTTCAGACGGCCTGAAGCCAAAAAAACAATCAAAATTCAAAGGAGAAACACCATGTCCAACCAACTCATTCTTGTTCTGAACTGCGGCAGCTCTTCACTCAAAGGTGCCGTTATCGACCGTAAAAACGGCAAAGTTCTTCTGAGCTGTCTCGGCGAACGCTTGGGTACGCCCGAAGCAATCATTACGTTCAACAAAGACGGTAAAAAATGCCAAACTGCTTTGACCAGCCGTAACGACCACGCCGGTGCAGTAGGCATGTTGCTGAAAGAACTGGAAAAACATGGTCTGCACGACCAAATTAAAGCCATCGGCCACCGCATCGCACACGGCGGCGAAAAATACAGCGAATCTGTTTTGATCGACCAAGCAGTCATGGACGAACTCAATGCCTGCATTCCGCTCGCTCCGCTGCACAACCCTGCCAATATCAACGGTATTTTGGCCGCACAAGAACATTTCCCGGGTCTGCCCAATGTCGGCGTGATGGATACTTCGTTCCACCAAACCATGCCGGAGCGTGCCTACACTTATGCAGTTCCGCGTGAATTGCGCAAAAAATACGCTTTCCGCCGCTACGGTTTCCACGGTACCAGCATGCGTTATGTTGCCCCTGAAGCCGCACGGATTTTGGGCAAACCGCTGGAAGACATCCGTATGATTATTGCCCACTTAGGCAACGGCGCATCCATTACCGCCATTAAAAACGGCAAATCCGTTGACACCAGTATGGGTTTCACGCCGATCGAAGGTTTGGTAATGGGTACACGTTGCGGCGACATCGATCCGGGCGTATACAGCTATCTGACTTCCCATGCCGGTTTGGATGTTGCCCAAGTTGATGAAATGTTGAACAAAAAATCAGGATTGCTCGGTATTTCCGAACTTTCCAACGACTGCCGTTCTTTGGAAATCGCGGCGGACGAAGGTCATGAAGGTGCACGTTTGGCCCTAGAAGTCATGACCTACCGCCTTGCCAAATACATTGCTTCGATGGCTGTGGCTTGCGGCGGCGTAGATGCGCTCGTGTTTACCGGCGGTATCGGCGAAAACTCGCGTAATATCCGTGCCAAAACCGTTTCCTATCTTGATTTCTTGGGTCTACACATCGACACCAAAGCCAATATGGAAAAACGCTACGGCAATTCAGGCATTATCAGCCCGACCGATTCCTCTCCGGCTGTTTTGGTCGTTCCAACCAATGAAGAGCTGATGATTGCCCACGATACGGCGCAGTTGGCCGGCTTTTTGGAGGAAGTAGGCTAGGGCGAAGATTTTCTTAGCCCATAAACAATAAAAAGTGCGGATTTATCATCCGCACTTTTTTAATTACAGCTTAATCAAGCCACTTGGGTTTGATGTTCGTCGCCGTTGCGCTCACGAACTGCACCCAATCGGTAAACGGTTTCGCCTTGTTCGCTCAAGAATGCCTGTACTGCATCGGCATCTTCTTTGGCAATGATTACGACCATGCCGATACCGCAGTTGAAGGTACGGTACATTTCTTGGGTTTCCACATTGCCTGCTTTTTGCAGCCATTGGAACAGTTTAGGCAATTCCCACGCTTTGGCATCGATTTGTGCAACAGTATTTTCAGGCAAAACGCGAGGTACGTTTTCGGTAATGCCGCCGCCGGTAATATGGGCCATGCCTTTAATGGTGAATTTCTCCAAAGCGGCAAGGATAGGTTTCACATACAGGCGAGTAGGGGCGATGATGGCTTCGCGCAAGGTTTTGCCGTTGTCAAATTCCGCGTCCAAATCAGGATTGTCGCGCTCGATGATTTTGCGTACCAACGAATAGCCGTTGGAGTGTGCGCCGTTGGAAGCCAAGCCCAAAACAACGTCTCCGGCCTGAATGTTGCGGCCGTTGATGACGCGTTCTTTTTCAACCACGCCGACGGCAAAACCGGCCAAGTCGTATTCGCCTTCGGGATACATGCCCGGCATTTCGGCAGTTTCACCGCCAATCAAAGCGCAACCGGATTCTTCACAGCCTTGGGCAATGCCTTTAATCACATCAGTCGCGCGGGCAACATCCAGCTTGCCGCAAGCGAAATAGTCCAAGAAGAACAAAGGTTCCGCACCTTGAACCAAAATGTCGTTGACGCTCATGGCAACCAAATCGATGCCGACAGTATCGTGTTTATCCCAGTCGAATGCCAGTTTCAGCTTGGTGCCGACGCCGTCCGTACCGGAAACCAATACCGGATTTTTGTATTTTTTGCCAATTTCGACCAAAGCGCCGAAACCGCCCAAATCACCCAACACTTCAGGGCGCATAGTACGCTTGGCAAAGGGTTTGATGTTTTCGACCAGTTGATCGCCTGCGTCGATATCCACGCCTGCGTCACGATAGCTCAAAGAAGTGCTCATTGGATTTCCTTATTCGGGTATGGGTAGATTGTCGGAGCGTATTTTATCTTAAATTGAAGGATTCAGGCTGAATTTTTTGGCATTATTGTCAACAATTGTTATTTTATCTTAATAGCCGTCGCGCGTTCAGACGGCCTTTGTGAATCTGTTATACTGCTTATTTATTTTGAACACCTTAAGCATCAATTGGAGAACACCTTTTTATGTATCAAAAGAAAACGCGCGGCGCAAAACCGTGGATTATTATGGCTTGCGTTATCGCAGCCTTTATTTGGCTTTTATATGCTTTGGGCGATGTTTTGACACCGTTTATTGTGGCCGCCGTTTTGGCCTATGTTTTGAATCCCTTGGTTGAGTGGCTGCAATTGAAGCGTATCCGTCGCGCGCCGGCCTCTATGATTATTATGGCGTTTGCCTTGCTGGTATTGCTGTCGTTGGTACTGATTATCGTGCCTATGTTGTTGAACCAGTTTAACAATCTGGCCGAACGCCTGCCACAAATCGTAGGCTTTGTTCAAAACAAATTGCTGCCGTGGCTCAATAGCGTCAGCGGGGATTATATTCAAATCGATCAAGAATCAATTATTGCATGGTTGCAGTCGCATACGGATGAGTTGAGCAATACGCTTAAAGAATGGATTCCTACCTTGATGCGTCAAAGCGGCAACGTGATCAGCGGCGTCAGCAATTTGGTGTTGTTGCCTTTGTTGCTGTATTACTTCTTGTTGGATTGGAAACGTTGGTCTTCCGGAATCAGCAAATTGGTTCCGCGTCGTTTTATCGAAACCTACACGCGTATCAGCAGCAATATGGATGAAGTTTTGGGCGAGTTCCTGCGCGGCCAGCTGATGGTTATGATGATTATGGGCTTGATCTATGGCTTGGGCTTGATGCTGGTCGGTTTGGATTCCGGCTTTGCCATCGGTATGATTGCCGGTATTTTGGTATTTATTCCGTATTTGGGTGCATTTACCGGCCTTTTGCTGGCAACAGTTGCCGCACTTTTGCAATATGGCTCATGGCAGGGCTTGTTGATGGTCTGGGCTGTATTCGGTGTCGGACAATTCTTGGAAAGCTATTTCATTACACCTAAAATCGTCGGCGACCGCATCGGTTTGTCGCCTTTCTGGGTGATTTTCTCGTTGATGGCTTTCGGACAACTGATGGGTTTTGTTGGTATGCTTGCCGGTCTGCCACTTGCCGCTGTGACGCTTGTTTTATTGCGTGAGGGCGCATCTGCCTATTTCGGCAGCCATTTCTACAAACATAAATAAATCGATAATATTAAGGCCGTCTGAAATCCAAGTCTCAGACGGCCATTGATAACAAAGAAAGTCTATATGTTAGCCATTATCGGCGGCAGCGGTTTGACCAAACTGCCGGAACTCGAAATTACTGAACGAAAAATCGTACGCACCCCTTACGGCTTAACCAGCAGCCCTATTTTGTTCGGCAGGTTAGGGCGCTTGGACATTGTTTTCCTTGCCCGACACGGCTTCAGTCATACCATCGCGCCGCATGAAATCAACTACCGCGCCAATATCTGGGCGTTGCACTCTTTAGGCGTTGCAAACATCATTGCCATTTCTTCAGTCGTCGGTATCAATCCTGATTTTGAAAACGGCAGTTTGGTGTTGCCGGACGATTTGATCGACTATACCTATGGCCGTAAAGATACTTTTTTTGAAGGCCAAGAATGCCCTGTCGTCCATACCGATTTTTTCAACCCTTATTGCGATGAATTGCGACAAGAATTGTTGAATATCACGAAAGCGCATAATGTGCCGATTTACGACTCCGCCGTTTATGGCTGCCTGCAAGGCCCGCGCCGTCCAACTCGCGCTGAAATCGCCCGTTATCGACGTGACGGTGTAGATGTACTCGGTATGACCGGCATGCCCGAAGCCGTTTTAGCCAGAGAGTTGAAAATGGCCTATGCCCACTTTTGCAGCGTCAGCAGTATTGATTGCTTTGATAGCGGAGTAGGGACTGAGGGCTGTAATGAACAGACTTCTATGACGATGACGAAAATCCGACAATTATTGAATGGTTTGTAACTGATAATGCCGTCTGAAATAATGTTTTCAGACGGCATTGTTTTATTTAGGAAGCCGTTTCACGCGCCCAATGAGGTAGGGAGGCTTTTTGTTTGCGGAACGAGGCAAGTTGCATGCCCCGACATTTTTCAAAAATCAATTCGACCCCGCTTTGCAGCTGCAAAATTAAGTTGGTATTCGTTTCCGTTTTAATAAAATCGATATTGCGTTGTACCAAGCGTTGAATGACGGCATATACATCAAGGCAGCCATTTGCAAAAAACCACGGATTCAACTTTACCCAACGACCGCCGCTTAATGCAGCATCAGGCTGAAAATCAGCACGAATTTGTGTCAAACGATTGTCGGAGAAATGCAGTTCAATATCGCCATAAAGCCAAATATTCCAGCCTTTTTGCACCAACAAGCCTTTAGGGACGCAATCAGGCGCAGGAAACATCTGCAAAATAGACTCTGCCGATTGTCCGATTTCCAGATAGTCAAACCGGCCGGTATACAAAAAATCATAAATATCAACGGCAATAGGAAAGTGGTAACGCATGGCAACAACCATAGAAAAGCGATTAACCAGGCTATCTTAAACTTAAAATATAATGAAATCAATTCTTATTACTATTTATTTATATAAGAAAGGCCGTCTGTTGTTCAGATGGCCTTGTATCTTTGGTTTAAACCGATATTGGTTTACTCAGCCTTTAAATCAGCTACGCATTGCTTATCGCGTGCCTCAAAAGCTTCCGCGCCACCCAAGAGCTTGAGTTGCTCCTCAGGGCTGATTTTGCCGAAGTTTCGGATTTGCTCGTCAGAGAGTTTGCTTAAAGGCTGATCCCACATACAGACACAATAGTCTTGAGCCAATTTCTCGTTTTGCGCATCCAAACCTTTTGCCTTCAAATCAGCTTGCCATTTTTCAGCAAAAGGAATGTTTTTCACGCAAGATTCCACCACATTTTGTTTCATCTGTGGCTTGTTCATGGCGCATTGTGAGAGCAGGGCGGTCAGAGCCAGCAAAGACAAAATAATCCATGCCCAAATGCGGATGGTGCGGATTTTTGCCTTGGCTTTCTTTCTGGCCGCCAGTTGTTCTTCAGACGGCCTTTCCGTTTGTTGCTCAGTCATGCAGGCTTTCCATGCGGATCATGGTGATCGGAGCATCCACGCAACTCAGCGCTTCAATCGCAGCGATAGCGCGTTTGACGTTGTGTTCCACTGTGGTGTGGGTCAGAATCACAATTTCGGCAGTACTTTGATTAATCACGCCTTTTTGAATCAGAGCCTCGATAGAAACATTTTCTTTGGCCAAGAGTGCGGCAATTTGACCCAAAGTGCCCGGTTCGTCAGTTGCTTGAACGCGCAGATAGTAGCTGCTGGTGATTTCATCCATAGACAGAATATTTTGCGCTTGAACTTGAGAAGGTTGGAATGCCAAGTGAGGAACACGATGGTCAGTTTCCGCTTCAATCAGGCGGGCAATATCAATGATGTCGGCAACTACGGCAGAAGCAGTCGGCAATGCACCGGCGCCCGCACCGTAATACAAGGTTTCACCAACCATATCGGCATTGACACGGACAGCATTCATCACGCCGTTAACGTTAGCCAGCAAACGGCTTTCAGGAATCAGAGTAGGGTGTACGCGCAACTCGATACCTTTGTCGGTTTTACGGGTAATACCCAACAACTTGATACGATAGCCAAGTTCTTCAGCGTATTTGATATCGCGGCTGTCGAGTTTGCTGATGCCTTCCAAATAACAGGCAGAAAAGTTCATCGGCGTACCAAATGCCAATGCGCTCATAATCGTAATTTTATGGCCGGCATCATGACCTTCGATATCAAAAGTAGGGTCAGCTTCTGCATAGCCCAAAGCCTGAGCTTCTTTCAAGACGTCTGCAAACGCGCTGCCTTTTTCACGCATTTCAGTAAGAATGAAGTTGCTGGTACCATTAATAATACCGGCAATACTGCGGATTTGGTTCGCAGCCAAACCTTCACGCAAAGCCTTGATAATAGGGATACCGCCGGCAACAGCAGCTTCAAACTGTACCATGACATTTTTTTCTTCCGCCAAAGGGAAAATTTCATTGCCGTATTCAGCCAGCAGTTTTTTATTGGCAGTAACAATGTGTTTGCCGTTTTCAATCGCTTTCAATACCGCATCTTTGGCAATACCGGTACCGCCAAACAATTCCACAACAACATCAACATCTTGATGTTGAACCAGCTCAAACGGATCTTTGATAAAAGCAGCATTTGGGCAAATTTGTTTGGCTTTTTCTTCGCTCAAATCACAAACAGCAGAAATACGAACTTCACGTCCCAAGCGGCGGCTGATTTCCGCAGCGTTGTTCTGCAATACAGTAGCCGTACCGCCACCGACTGTACCCAAACCTAAAAGACCGATATTTACTGGCTTCATTGTGTCTCCTTTTGAGCCGATACTTTAAAATAATCACGAAAAACCAAGGCTTGTTATAATCGCTTGCAATCGTAAATTCAGAGCAAAGCATCAATGCACAAGGTCAAACGTTGAATCCTACCTGATATTGCTTGATTTTGCACCTTTTTTTGCAAGTTTCCCAAGACCGTTTGAAAAATCGTTCTACCATAAAAACAGGAATTGCCATGAAAATCACAGAAAACCATATCGATGAAGCAGCATCATTTTTTTCATCCTCACAAGGCATATTGCAAATCGGAGAACAAACATATTCAGAACCCATTTGCTGGCAAGATGGCAAAGTGAGCATCATCCCTCAAACAACCATCGAGGAATTAAACGAACAAATTTTTATATCAGCAATTGAAATAGCAGAAAACCGTCCTGAAGTCATTATTATAGGTACAGGAGAAAAACAAAAATTTCTGCATCCCAAAATTGCCGCAGCCTTATCAGCTTACGGAGTCGGCCTTGAATGCATGAATACAGCCTCAGCTTGCCGAACTTTAGTTTTGCTGCAAGGCGAAGGACGAAGCGCATGGGCTTGGTTGTGGCCATAATTTGTAGAAAAGACTTTTGCATCATACCAGTTCAGATTCGCATAATTTATATTATGTTAAATTCATATACCTAGTATTTTAGTCTATTAATTCCTGCTTCTCCTAGTTGTACAATCACTTACGAAATTCAAAAGTAAAAGGCCGTCTGAAAGGTTTTTCAGACGGCCTTTTTGTTTATATCCCCCCAGCCTTTTCTCAACAAATCCCTTGTTGTTAAATCCCCGTTTTTTTTTCAATTTCATCCAGCATTCTTTTGGTTGTAATAACAAAACGGTTGTAGTGCAGCCTGTTCTTTTCATCATGATACTGAACAGAACGTGGACTTTGAGGCCGTCTGAAACGATTTCGTTACGGATTCTGCCCCATGCTTCGTATTTGGCCGTCCATACGGCTTCGCCTTTTGCATTATGTGCGGCAATCGGCGTACCCAGATGGTCAATGATCAATTAATCATATGATCCTAAGCCTACGAATTTCTTAAGAATTTAGCTAATTTAATGTAGTGATCAAAAGAGTTATTGCAGCTTGCTTTGCATCATAAGTGAAACTTAAATAATCCCATACGATATTCGAATTCTTAAATTCTAATTTCATTGGGTTGATAAGCTCATAACTTGAAGCCAAAATAGGATATTTCTTAATAAACCTACGAACAATCTTCGAATTAAGTATAGTATTATCTAAATAAACATAATCTTTAAATATGATATAAATATCAATTTTATGAGAGATAACGATTATTATATTTGCCTTTTCACTTAGGTATGTAATGTCTCTATCAAATACATAGCTGTTTCTAGAAAATGTAAAAAACTCCTTTAATTTATTTAGAAATTTTTCCGTAAAATCAATGGCTATATTATTATCTATCGTAATTCTTTTATGATTCATAGATACTTGTAAGTTATTCATATCATTTTCCATAATTAATCAATTTAGAGGCCTTCTGAGACAGTTTCTTGACGGATTCTACCCCATACTTCGTATTCGGCCATCCATGCGGATTGGTTTCGGGAGCGTAACTGTACGGCTCAGTGGATGCCCAAATGTCTTTGCTTCATGCGATACAATATTTTTAACTGAAAAGGCCGTCCGAAAAGAGGGTAAGCTTTTCAGACGGCCTTAATATTTTACATTATTAATCCAATCTACTTTTCACTCAGCATTCTTAAGATTAAACTTATGCCCGAATACCATGGTAAATGAATATATATTTATCATCTTTTTTATGGATAGAACCTTCTAATGTGAGGTCAGTTTCTTCATTATCTGCATATAAACAACTTTCGATCCCTATAATTTCTTCAGTATTATTCATTTTATATATTTCAAATATTGCTCTGTTATCATTTTGTGCAGTTACCGCAATTTCTTTAGGTGCCAATGATAATTTTTTATCTGAAATATTTTCATAATCTAATTCTTCCAAAATTTCATCATACACATTTTTATTAAGCTGAAATTTAATTTCAAGCTGTTTAAAATCTCTTTGATTCAATAAATTCAAAAATTCTTCTATAAGATCAAAAAAATTCTCTTTTATTTGGAATGTAAACATATTTATTTCCTTCTACTTGGACCACAGCATAGGTGTAATTGTCTTCGCTACCGGCAGGATGAAAGTGAGTGCTTTGCTTGAGCAGATCGGTATGTTCAAGCAGTCTGCCTTCCACATTATACAGGTAGTATTCCCTCATGCCATCTGCTTGAACAACAGCCTTGGGAGAACACATCCTATTAGTTTATTAAAGTTTTAATTCTTCAAAATGGTTGTTTATCAAAATATCTGAAACAGAAGATAAATCCATTAATGCTTCATTAATTATATAATTTTTCAAATTTTCTGTAGAACTTGAGTAGTAAACAGTTGTTGCCAAATTTACAAAGTATCTTTCACCACTTATAGATATAATTTTATCGTCATCCGTAATAAAATAAATACCTTTCCCTTCAAGATAAATTATATGATTTTTTCTTAAATCTACAGTCCACTCTTCAACTAATTTATTTACACATGCATTTTCAATATACAACTCAAAATAATGGCTATAAGAAAAATCTATACCAGCTTTAATAAATAAATTTTTTCCAAAGAATTTTGACTCAAAATCAGCCCAAAATTCATCTTGAAATTTCTTATTTACTTCTTTTATAAAATTTTTAAATTCAATCATTTAATTACTCCTGATGGCAGCTTGATATGCGTCATATCTGCTGCTTTATTAGCTAGTGGATTGATATTTGCTGTTTTTAAAAATTTATTTGGATACCAATTACCTAATGCATCGCCATATTCCCATCCGTACCCTTGTTTTGTATTACAATCGACCCCCTGCCTTCTTCTAGCCACTCTATAAGTTGTTGTCATATTTGAAGTGGATCCTGAAGGCGCACTAGCGTCAGGACCATGAATACGAACTTCATAATCGTACCCTCCAACAGACCATTTTTCTTTGAATCTAGCAGGATACTTACTTCCAGTTTTAAAGCCCTGACGATTTAACGCCCTTTTTAATAAAGTAGGTGCAGAAAATGATTTGGGAGCAATTTGGCATAAACCTAACTCATCTACCCATTGATTTGGGTTATTTACGTATGAATATAAATTCTCTCCCCCTTGCAACCCAATCGGGTCCTGACTTACAAACCGCCCGATTTCAGGGTCGTAATACCGGAAACGGTTGTAGTGCAGCCCGCTTTCTTCGTCGTAATACTGACCTTGGAAACGGAACGGGATGTTGGCTTTGAGGCCGTCTGAAACGGTTTCTTTGCGGATTCTGCCCCATGCTTCGTATTCGGCCGTCCATACGGCTTCGCCTTTGGCATTGTGTGCGGCAATCGGTGTGCCGAGATGGTCGAGTTGGTAATAAACCAATTCAGGCTGGGCTTCGGAGTGCCCTTGGGGTTCGGGCGGGATTTTCAGCAGCGGATCGGTTTCGGGGTCGTAGCTGTACGGTTCGGCGGGTTTGTCTTCCCTTTCTATGCCTATCGGTGAGGCCGTCTGAAATTGCGCCAGCGGTTCGAATGTACCGGGTTCGAACAGGTAATGGGTGTTTTGTCCGTTTGTGCTTTCGATGGCAAGGGTGTCTTCCTGCCAGTGGTAGACGGTGGTTTCTCCGTTGCGGATTTTGGCGGTACGCCTGCCTAAGGGGTCGTAGCGGTATTCGGTACTGCCGTTGCGGTTTTCTATTTTAACGAGTTGGTTGTAGCCGTTCCAATGGTAGTCTGTGGTTTCGCCATTGCGGGTTTTGCGGATCAGGTTGCCGCGTTGGTCATAGTCGTAGTGTACGCCTGCGTACTCTTTAAGCAGGTTGCCCCAGACTTTGTTTAGGGACGGTTTTTCTTGGCTGTTTGTTTGGCCTGTATGGTCTTGTTTGTTGCCGCTTAGGTCAAGACGGTTATCGGCTGGGTCAAAGGCGAAGGTTTCGCTAAAATCGGGAGTGACGGCGGCGATCAGTCTGCCGATGGGATCGTAGCGGTATTGGGTTTGACCTCCTCTGCTTTGGATATGGGTCAGTTGTCCGGCGGCATCGTAGCCGTATTCGCGCCGGCTGCGGTTGTGGATTTGCTGCAGGATTCTGCCCATGGGGTCGTATTGTGTTTGTTGGCGGATATGTTTGCCAAAGGTGCGTTCGGTTTCGCGGTGTAGTTTGTCGCGTTCGAAGGCCGCTATTTCGTTACGGTTGAGGGTAATGCCGTGCAGGTGGCCGCTGCCATAGTGGAGATAACCGATACGCTGCCCGTCGGGACGGATGGTTTCGGTACGGTTGCCCAATGCATCGTAGCGATGATGCCAGACGTGGCTTCGGGCTGTGCCGTCCAGGCTGTCGTGACGGTACTCCCTGATAAGGTTGCCAAGTTTGTCGTAGAAGTATTGGTGGCGGCTGTGGGCGTTTTGGGTTCCTGCCAGCCTGCCGCTTGGGTCATAGGCGTAGTTTTCTTTGTCGGTTTCGTGTATCTCGCCGTTTTCATTGGTTACAAGGATGCTGCGGCTTTCGATACGGCCAGCGGGATCGTATTCCAGTTTGGTGACAGTACCGGCTTCATCTATGCGTTCAAGTACGCCGCTGCCTTGGGTGTAATGGTAGCGGGTGATTTTACCGTCAAAGCCTTTTTCTTCGGTCAGCGCGCCGACGCTGTTGTAGCGGAAACCGTAAAGATCGCCGTTTTGGTTCAGTAACCCGATTAAGCGGCTGCTGAGATCGTAGCGGTATTGGACTTGTTGTCCAAGTGCATCAGTACGGATGAAGAGACGGCCACCTTTGTCATAGGTATAGTGAGTGCTTTGCTTGAGCGGGTCGGTATGCTCAAGCAGTCTACCTTCCGCATCATACAGATAGGATTCCCTCGTGCCGTCTGCTTGGACCACAGCTTCGGGATTGCCCCGTGAGTCATAGCTATAGTGTGTGCTGTTGCCTTCGGCATCGGTTTGGGTCTGCAGACGGCCCCTATCATCATATTGCCAGCGGCTGGTATAGCCGGAGCAGTCGGTATGACTTAAGATTTGTCCATCCTTCGTCCAAGTCAGGGTTTTAATACCACCAAGTGCGTCGGTGATTTCTATCGGTAAGCCTGCATCGTTATAGCGATAGTGGGTTTCGTTCTCTTCGGGGTCTGTTTCGAGAATCATGTTGCCGTTGGCATCATATTGACGTAACCAGCGGTGTCCCTCGGGGTCGGTAACGGCAGTCAGATTATTATCGGCATCGTATTCGAAAGAAACGACACTACCATCGGCTCGGATGTGCTCGAGCAGATTGTCTTTGTCATCATAGGTGTAATTGTCCTCACTACCGTCAGGATGAATATGAGTCGTAATGTTTTTACGGTCATCTCGGAAAAACCATTCTTCGGTATGATCAGGATAAATAATCCGATAAGTATAGTTTTCTGCATCATACAGATAACTGGTCTCATAGCCATAAGCATCAGTTACAATCGTTTCACGGATGTTTTCATCCCATCTCAACCTTAACTCTCCGCTACCGTCATCGTTATATTCTCGAATACATTTAGCCCAATGGCGACGTCCTTGCCACTCAAGGTTGACACCTCTACCGGTACGGTCCGTATAACGCGTGATTAAGTGGTCTTGGTAAGCATATTCGTAAACATCTCCTGCCTCATCAGTAGCCTTGATAAGATTTCCAGCCTGATCATATTCGTAGCTTGCCAAAATACGGGCATTATCACCGGCTAATTCAATACGGCTGATTTTATCCTGTTCATTATAGTGAATAACCACCAGGCGGTTGTTGGTATCATTAATCCCAATCAAATGCTGCCCTGAATAATGGAAACCAAGTGCATTACCATTGCGATCTTTAATGGCCGATAATCGGAAAGCATTCCCATAACGCTCATAAATCTCCAGCAGATCTTTGCCAACGTTAAGGGTCAGCATATCTTCACTGACCCGCATCAGCGTAAAATCTTCTATCGGATGGTGATAAGCCCTGTCGGGTTCCAATAATGGGAAAGACACGGTCCGACCGTCAGAGGTATGGTACAACAACTCTTGTTTGCGGATACCGATGCGGGCGGTATAGGGGGTAATCCAGCGTGCGCCCAATTCACCTTTTTCATAGGTGATAAGGCCGGAACAGTAGGTACGGCCCCAGCTTATCGGCATGATGCCGGGCAGGGAGAAATCCACATGTGTAAATGTTTCTTGTCCGGAGGCAAAATCGATAGATTGTGGAGAAGCTCCGGTATCGCAACTTTTACATTTAGAAGGCTTGTCCTTACTTTTACTTTGCTGAGTAGCTGCATCCAGACGAGCGTTTGGGTTGGTTTTCTGAGCTTTACCAGTAACTGCAGCCGAACGGCCATGATTTTTACGTCTTTTAAGTGCCTCTAAAAGTAAGCTTAATAATTTTAATAAATCTCCTGCCAGACCCATAATCCGGGCATCCACTTTATGGCTATATCCATTCAATTGTGCTGCGATTGTTGTCAACTTGGTTTTAATCGATTCCGGAACCAATTTGGCAACAGCCGAGTTTGCCAAGTCTTTTGCAACGGCTTCAGTTTTATATCCTGCCGCTACACGATATAAATTGCGACCTTCTTCTGTCCATACAGTCCCTTTGTTAAAAGCTTCATCTGATTTTTGATGTAGCATGCGGGTATCAAAAACCTTCCCGGAAGCTATTTTTGATAAGGCATCTGCACTGGATGACAAGGTTCGCTGGGCATGACGGCTGACTTCCTTAAGCATGCTATCCATTTGTCCTTGGATAGTCATTATATAGCCTTCAATATCTCCCTTATGCCCCTCTAAGAAGTGATTGACAATTGCAGTAACAACAGGTTCTGTGAGAAGTCCTTTGTGCCGCAATGCTTGATCCCGTACTAAATGCAAGGTAGGACGTAATGTTACCCTTGCTGCATTACCGGCTCCCGGAATAATCCCGATAACATTAATAGCTAAATTCATCCAGTCGAGTGTATTGGTATCTTTTTTGTTGACCATCTCTTTAATCACAAACATTGTGTCAACAACAGCCATTGCATTGCCGATTACAGGTATGGATCCGGCAGCCATGGCCAGCCTATCCAAAGTGATATAGCCGTCTGAAATCTGTCTGAGCCAACTGTCAAATTTGTTAGCTCCTGCTCGGGCATCTTTGGTAAAAGTATTTTTAGGACCAACTGCAACTTTTGTATGTGGTGTTGTTTGCGAAGACATCTGGATATTACTCTTTAAAATATAAACTGATATAACAATAAAAATTGAATGGATTTCAGATTATTTCTTTTTGATATTAGATATAATCTTTTCAGCTGAAACAGGCTGTTGCTTGATGGATAAGCTTTTGGCTAAATCTTTATACGATAGATTTTTTACGTTGTCAGAAACTTGCTTCAATGCTTGTACTTGTGAAGCCAAATTTTTAACATCTGCCAAAAGTGAATTCACTTCTTTTTTCGCAAATTCAAATTGTGTAATTTGATTTTTATCTGATGTGATTTGCTTACCAATTGGCAAAACCCTAAAAGCTTCTTCGATGATATCTTTTTCATCATGGCCATCTCTCGGATCTTTACCAAAGACCACCTTTGCTGCACCTTCAGCCAGCCCGCTCACAACTGCATAACCATTACTATCTAAAATACCTTTGCGCACTTGTCCAGAGCTATCGATAACTGTGAATTTGCCTCCAGCTACCCCATCTTTCTTTGGCGTTGCATAATAATGAAGCAACTCAAGTTGCCCTTTGGCCGCTTTGGGCATAGAGCTTTGGACGGATTGGCTGGCAGGACCGACTTTCTGCCAAGCAGATGATTTATTGATAATCTGACCAGGCGTTCCAATTTCAACCTGCCCTCCTCCGATTGTGATGTATGAACCATCACAAACTAAAGTAAGCTTTTTCGCTGCAGAAATAGTGATTTCACCGTTTACACTATCGATACGGATATCTTTGGCCGCTGCAGCAGTAATATTGTCCTGTTGGGCTTGTAATGTAATGTCCCCTTTAGCCGCAACCATTTTAATGCCTATGGTTTGGGCAAAAAATCTGATCAATTCGCCGGCAGCAACAGTAAATTTTTTAAATGCACTGTTATGAATGTTATTGCCCGCAGTATGAAGAATGTTTTCAGTAGCACTGGTTTGAATATGCTTTGGTGTACTCAATACAATACCTGCCGGTGCACTGGCAATCAGGCCGGCATTTTTCAAACCTTTAGCATCCAAGTTACTCAGACTGCTACTGCCATATTGCCCCCCTTGATCCATTAAATCTTGACTCCCCCCATTTGCATCCTGATCACCTAGAGGGATTTCAGCACGTTTGGCGGCCTTAGCCAAACCCTGTGCCATATCTAATGCTTCTTTTAATTGCTGAATGGCTGCCTCCATATCTAGAACTTCACCATTGGCAGCACTTTGGGCATTTGCAGACAGAAATAAGCCTTTTCCTGCACGTACTGCTCCCCAATGATCTGTCCTTAGTTCAAAACCCTGTCCATCATCTCCCCGGATTTTTCGTTCACTATCAACAATATGACCAAGGTTTAGTTGAGTCTTACCGTATTCTGTAGCGAGTTTGATGTGTTCCTGTCCCTGCAGGTCTTCCATCCTCAGTTTGTTGTTCGCCCAGGTACGGATAACGTTGCGGGTATTCCAATCGGCAGGAATATGGTCGGTATGGGCGCTGTCGTGCATCACTCCGGAGATATACGGACGGTCGGGATTGCCTTGGACGAAGGAGAGCATCACTTCGGTGCCTTCGTGTAAGGGGAAGTGGATGCCGTATTCGGGACCGGCATACGGTTTGGCCAATCGAACGGGACGGCTTTCCCCGCCCGGACTCCATTCGTCCAAATCAAACGGTAATTTGACGCGGTAACGGCCCATATCGTCGATATAGGCGTAGGTGCAGTTCTCCGCAGCAGTGACCCGTGCCGGTAAGGTACCGTCGATATGCGGACGCGGGGTGGTGCGTTCGGGACGGTAGGTGAGTTGGGCGGGGATGGCGGTAAAGGTATGGCTGTAGGCGCTATCTCGGCTGCCGCTGTGTTCCATACTGAGTACCAGCCAGCCGTCGGGTGCTTCGGGGAAGGAGACATCGGTTTGGAACACCTTCATCGGTGCCATCGAAACGACGTTGCCGCCGCCGGCTGCGACGGTTTGACGGCAGAGGTTGGCTTCTTTCAACAGGGTCGTCTGAACTTGGGCTTCGTCGGTTGTTTTGGGATGAAGGCCCCAGTGCTGCTGTTTGCCCAATAAGACGGTATTGTCGGCTGATTCTTCGGACTGTTTGTTGTCGGTTTCGGCAAAAAGGTCGGTATCGGCACTGCGGTAGTTGTAGTCGGCCGTGCGTATGCCTTCGACGATGGGGTTGTGGCGGATGCTTAAGTTGAAGAGTGCTTCGGTACCGACACTCTCCAATCCGGCATGGGGTCGGTAGGAAACGGGTAAGCCTTGGCTGCGCCAATAGTGTGCGGGACTGTCGCCGAAGACGACTACGTCGCCATGTTGTTCATGCTGTTCGAAGGCATACCAAATGCCCTCTTCTTCACACAGACGGTTGATAAAGTCGAAGTCGCTTTCGAGATATTGGGTGACATACTCGCGTACAGCGTAGTTGCGGCTCTTTTGGAAACGGTAGTCGACACCGGAGAAGCCGTGGTGTTTGAAGACGGCGGCAACAATGTCGGGGACGGTTAGGTGTTGAAACAGCCGGGAGGTTTGGAAATGTTTCATTGCCGCGAAACGCGGCTCTAAAACAAAGCGGTAAACGGCTTCATCCTTGGATACCGACAACTTCTCGCATGAGGTGATAATGCCCTGCCATTGCTTCGCCGGCGGGTCGTCTGAAGCAGACCCGAATGCCCCGGCCACTTCCGACAATAAGCCTTCCTGCGGACGAATCTCAAACGCTGCGCGCTGGTTGAGGTAAGAAGACAGCGGCATTGAGGAATCGGTCGAGGTAACGGTGATTTCGACACGGTAAGCGGTATTGACCGCCTCGGAGGCGGTGAAGGAACGGACTGAAAGTGAGGGGGAAAAACGGGCGAAGGTGAGATGGTAGGATTGGAGGGCGGTCATGACTGAAAAGTTTTAGAATGACGATGAATCTTGTATGGTAACGGGGATAATGCCGATGGTAAAGCGAATGGGATGAATGGAAAAAAGTCTGTCCGAACGGTCGAAATAAGGGATAAAGAGACATTTCCCCCTGCCCTATTCCACCATTCAGGGAAAAAGTGGTAAATTAAGCAGCCACATTTCTCTTAAAAACCATTGATTTTATACTAAAAATTGGAGTATTATTAACTTACTCTCTAGAGTATCATTAATTCTCATTTGACATATAGGAACAATAAGCAGAATTTGTAGAAGAATAGGAAAAAGGAAATTAATTTATATTATGTTAAATTTATAATTCTAGTATGTTAGTCTGCTAAGTCCTGTTTCTTCTAGTTGTACAATCATTGTACAATCACTTACATAATTCAAATATAAAAGGCCATCTGAAGAATTTCAGACGGCCTTCTCTTTATCAATATCCATGAAACCAATTCAGATCACAGTTTTATTCCAAAGCATGATTAAATTTCTTTGATAGAATTTTAGATAGCCCTATTCATTGACTACCACCACTTTCCCAAACCCGTCCGCGCTTTGCAAAAAACGGTGGGCTTCGGGAACTTGTTCCAATGTAAACACGCGTTCAATTAAGATTTTCACATTAAATTGCCAGATATAGTCAAACATCGCATCCAGCTTGGCTTGCGACACATTGCCCGAATGAAAGGCGGTGAGATAGCTGTTGTTTTTGAGTTCGATAATCGGATCAAAACCGTTTACGTATCATATATTACCTAGCTGCCCTGTATTGCAGACGATGCCGTATTCGTTGATGCGGGTGAAAGAATCACACAAAGTTGCCGGCCCGACCAATTCCAGAATTTTGTCATAGCTTTGGTCGGTTTGTAGTTTGCCATCGGCTTCAGTAATCACTTCGTCAAATCCGACTGCTTGCAGATGGGTAGCTTTGGCAGGATTACGCGTTGAACCGTGTAATACGATATGCGGAAACCGTACTTTAAGAAGCTTTGCAAAGGCTATGCCCACACCGCTGCTGGCACCACGCACCAATACACGATCTTGCGGCGCGATACGAAGCTGCTGTAATGAGCCGAACGCGGTGTAGTAAGTTTCGGGAATTGCGGCAAGGGTTGTCCAATCCAAATCGGTATGTTTGGGGTAAATTTGCTCGTTTAGCAGCAACACATATTCGGCGTAGCTGCCGTCAAAGGCGCGCCCCATTTCTCTCCCATAATAGAGACGACCTTTTGTCCGACCGCCAGCGCAAGTGTGGAACTTTGCGCCACTTCGCTCACACATTCAATGCCCAAGATGCGCAGAAATTGGACAGACGGCGATTTACCTTCACGCGTGAAAATCTCGGAATGGTTGATGCAGAAGCCTTTGATTTTTACGGTTTTCATAATACCTTCCTAAGAATTTGATGCTTTCAGGTAGCCTACTGCCAATTTTACTTTCCTAACAACCCATTTTTCTCTAAATAATTCCGAGCCACGTTTTCCGCGCTTTCGCCTTGCACTTTCACACGGTAGTTCATCTCGCTCATTTCCTCTTCGCTAATTTTTCCCGCCAGTCGGTTAAGTGCGGTCACAATTTGAGGATTTTTTTCAGCAAATTCTACTTTCATCAGCGGTGCGCCCTGATAGGCGGGGAACAGGGAAATATCATCTTTCAGCAGGCGCAACTGGTATTGCTTCAATTCTGCGTCGGTAGAAAAGGCTTCCACTAGGTCGATTTTTTCATTCAACAGCGCCGTATAGCGCAGGGCAGGCTCTAGGCTAACAATATGTTTCAGCGTGATACCTGCTGCCTGCATGCCTTTATAGCCATCCGCTCGGTCGGTAAACTCTAGTGAGAAACCTGCCCGAATATTGGGCGCTACCTGCTTCAAGTCGCTGATTGTCTTCAGTTGGTGCGCCGCGCCGTAACTTTCTTTGACTGCCAACGCATAAGTGTTCTGATAAGACATCGGCGGCAGAAACTCTAGCTGATATTGTTCCGCCAATAATTGTTTGCCCCGTTGGTAGGTTTCATCTGGCGCCAGATGGCGGTTTTTCTGTTCAGTTGGCACTTGTACTAAGGCTTCCAGCACGGTGCCTGTGAATTCGGGGTAAATGTCGATTTCGCCGCTTTTCAGTGCGTTAAACAAGAAAGTGGTTTTACCAAAATTAGGTTTGACTGTGACTTTCACGTTCGAATTCTCACGTTCAATCAATAATTTATACATGTTAATCAGAATATCCGGCTCACTCCCCATTTTGCCGGCAACCACCACGTTTTTTGTAGCAGGTGTAAATGAAATCTGAGACAGACCGAGTGCGCCGAAGCCCACCGCCAATGCAAGAATAATCGGCAACTTGCGTCGCGATTTCTGCAACAGCCCGATAATGCCGCTTACGCCGACAGCCAGTAATGCGGAGAGCAATGCGCCGGTAAACGTCATTATCATGTTGTTGCGGTCAATGCCGAGCAGAATTAGGTTACCCAAGCCGCCTGCGCCAATTAGCGCCGCCAGAGTTGCCGTGCCGACAATCAGCACCGCCGCCGTGCGAATGCCTGAAATCATGGCAGGCAAAGCCATCGGCAGCTCAATCCGCCACAATGATTGCCAGCGCGACAGGCCGAATGCGGTGTACGCATCTTGAATCGATTGGTCGATTTGGGTCAGCCCCAAATAGGTATTTTGAAAAATAGGCAACAGCGCGTATAGCGTGAGCGCAATCAAGACAGGCGGCGAACCGATACCGACAAACGGAATCAGCAAACCCAGCAGCGCCAAAGACGGAATGGTTTGCAATATATTGGTGAACTGCAATACCGCTTCCGCTGCCCGCTGTCTGCGCGCAAACAACACGGCCGCAGGCACTGCAATCGCCACTGCCGCGAGCAAAGTCAGGCTGGAAAGCCATAAATGCGTAAGCAGCATTTGCCAGAGTTCTGCCGGGGTAACGTTTAGGGATGAGAACATAGTTTTAATTGTTATGGTTAGTATGTTGAATAATAGATGTTTATGTTTGCTTTACAGCAAGGTATTAGCGCCTTGAAAGAGGTTTCAGACGGCCTTCACCATCATAACACTGCCCTTCTCACAGCTTCCTGTCCCTGTTTATCCAACCGTAAGAATTGGTGGATGATGCGTTCGGCATCGGGTGCGTCGGCGGTGGAAAACAGCGATTGCACATAATCATTTGCCGGCTGCTTTTTGATTTCTTCAGGTGTGCCGATTTGTACCAGTTTGCCATTATGCATTACACCGATACGGCAAGCGAGTTTGGCGGCTTCCTGCATATCATGGGTAACGAAAACGATAGTGGTGCCAAATTTTTGGTGAATCATAGCAATTTGGTCTTGCAGCACGGTGCGCACCAGCGGGTCAAGTGCTGAAAACGGTTCGTCCATCAGCAGAACTTGGGGCTTGGCTGCAATGGCTCGCAAAATGCCGATGCGCTGCTGTTCACCGCCGGAAAGTTCGTGCGGATAGCGGTCGCGGTAGTGCGCAGGGTCAAGTTCCACCAGCTCCAATAATTCATTCACACGCATTTTGCGTTCGGCTTTCGGCCAGCCCAGTACGTCAGGCATGAGTTCGATATTTTCTGCGACGGTCATGGTGGGAAAAAGCGCGATTTGCTGCAATACGTAACCAATTTGGTGGCGGAGCTGGCGGATGTCGTAGTCTTTAATCCGTTTCCCATGCAGATAAACGTTGCCATCGGTCGGTTCAATTAGCGCGTTAATCATGCGTAAAGTGGTGGATTTGCCGCTGCCCGAGCCACCTACCAACACGAAAAATTCACCCTGATAAATGGTCAAATCCAAATCGCGCACAGCATATTTGCCGTCATAATGCTTGCCTGTACCACGAAACTCGATAAATGGGACAAGATTATTTTGCATATTGTGCCTTTACTACGTCTTCAAAACTAAGTGGTGCTCGTCCCAACAACTGCGACAGGTCATCTGAAACGGTAGCAAGCTCGCCTTTGGCAATGGCAGTGTAGGTAGAAACCCAGGCTTCAATCTGCCAATCGGGCGTATCAGGATACTCAGCTTTACGGCTGGCGAAGGCTTCTTCCACAGTTTCATTGTGGTAGCAGTGCGGTTTGCCGGTAATTTCGGTTAATACGGCGGCTATTTCAGCAAAACTTAATGATTGGGAGCCGGTCAGCGTGTAGGTCTGATTATCGTGACGATGGTTGCTATATGCGATATCTGCAATGACGTTTGCCGCCGCTTGGGCGACATCGCGTTGCGAAACGCAGGCAACGCGCCCATCGTCGGCTGGACCTGCGATGATGCCTTCTGTATTGGTAATCGTTGCCATTATCTCGCTGTAAAAATTGTCGCGCAGAAAAGTGTAGCGCATATTTGTTTGCCGGATTGCATTTTCTGTAACCGCATGGGTACGCGCCAGCGTGAAGGTGCTGTCCAACGCTGCTTGAGCGAAAGAGAGATAGACAATGTGTTGCACGCCCTCTTCCGAAGCAGCCTGCACCAAAGTCAAATGCTCCTGTTCACGCATCGGACTTTCGGCGGCGGACACCATAAACAGCACGTCCACCCCATTTAAAGCCTGCTTAGCAAGCTCCAAATCGCCATAGGCAAACCGTCGCGCCTCGCAGTTCGTGAGATTGGGCGCTTTGGCAGGGTTGCGCAGCGGCAGAATAAGCGGCAGACCGCGTGTGTTCAGATGACGGGCGACCATACCACCGATGTTGCCGCTGGAGCCAGTGATGGCTAGATTCATGTTGTTTTCCTTATGCGTTTTCTAAAGAGATAGCTTTGCCGTTTACAGGGTTTCTGTAAAACCATGTGCATGCTGCTTTTTGGGTTTCAGGTAGACTGAATAGATTCAAGGGATGGTTTATTAATGGTTATTTTATTGTAGCAGTTTTCCTGCATACGATAAGCAGCGAAAGGCTTACTTGATTATTAAGCTGATATTAATAATTAGGTTAGGATATGTGGTCTTTCCGTTTTCAGGTCCCTTATGGCTTAAAACGGACCTCTTTTACTAGTTTTTAGAATTTAGGTGGCATTTACATTACCAAGTATTTGTACTGCATTTCTCTATTCTCAAAGAATTTAAAGAGCTTGGGATATGTCCCCACGGCCCTATTCCACTACTAAATAATTAAGTGATAGAGTTATAGCATAATTAAACTGACAAATTTCTTAAAACCTATTGATTTGATACTAAAAATTGGAGTACTATGAGCACACTCTCTAAAGTATTACTAATTCTCATTTGACATATAGGAACAATAAGCGGAATTTGTAGAAGAATAGGGAAAAGGAAATTAATTTATATTATGTTAAGTTATGATTATAAATTATAATCATAACTTATTAATTTAATTAGTATTTTTAAAATTCTTATTCTAAGCAACTTTCAAAGAACAGGATCTTTTGTATCGCTCAGTGGATATCTAAAATTCTAAAAACCATTTGAACTTAAAGATTCAAACGGTTTTTTAGTATCAATTTATTTATATTCCATACTTTTAAATACGGTTAAATTTTAAAATTTAATCCTCCTTCAAATCCCTGCTTACCCCATCAAGATCTGCCAGTACTTAAACCTGCTTTTCCATTTTCCCACAAAGTTTTCAGTAAAACTTTCCATGCCGACAATTTGGGAGCAGGCTGTTTGCCTTGTCCGATCAAGTCCATTTGCATCATATACCAGTTCATTTCCAACATTGCGCCCGCTTTTTTATCAACCAATGCTACGCCTGTTTTGATGCGGTCGGTTTGTACGGTTTGGTAAGTGCCGTTTTGCATTTGGTTCGCCAAATCAGGCACTAAGGCAAACGGACGGGCAACACCTACCAAATCCAAATGGCCGCTGGATAAGGCATCCTCCATTGCGCTTTGTGAACGGAAGCCGCCGGTGATAATCAGTGGAGCTTGGCTGACTGCTCGGGCTTTTTCGGCGTAATCGATGAAGAAGGCTTCGCGTTTGCGGGTACTGTCTTTGGCGGCGAGCATTTGCGGGCTTTCGTAGTTGCCACCGGAAACTTCAATAAAATCAATGCCCATTTCCGATAACTTTTGTACCACTTGCACCGATTCGCTTTCGTCAAATCCGCCTTTTTGGAAATCGGCTGAATTGAGTTTTACACCGACTAAGAAATCTTTGCCAACGGCAGCGCGGATGGCGGTGTAGGTTTCCAAAAGGAAGCGCATACGATTTTCCAAACTGCCGCCCCATTGGTCTTGGCGGCGGTTGTGGTGTGGCGAGAGGAATTGGCTGATGAGATAGCCGTGTGCGGCGTGAATTTGTACGCCTGAAAAGCCTGCCTGTTCGGCAATTTTCGCGGTTTGCACGAATTGCTGAATCAGCCAGTTGATTTCATCGGCACTCAATTCGCGCGGCGGATTGATAAAGCCGTCCATGCCCACCAACGGCACGGCGCTCGGCGCAAGCGGCGTTTTATTGACCACCGCAGGCGACTGTTTGCCCGCATGGTTGATTTGCATGATGAGCAGCGTGTCGTTTTGCGTGCCGGCTTTCGCCCATTTTTTCAGCATCTCAAGGCTGCGGTCGTCTGAAATCACCACATCGTTTATCGAACCTTTGCCACTTTCAGCCATCATTACATTGCCTGTAACCAACACACCCGCTCCGCCTTCTGCCCAAGCGCCGTACAGGCGGACAAGTTTTTCAGACGGCTGGTCGTTTTGGGCAAGTTGTTCTTCCATGGCGGATTTGAAAATACGGTTTTTGGCAGTCTTTCCGTTTGGAAAAGTGAACGGGGTAAATAACATAATTCTTTCCTTTAAGTTTATAAGTTTAAAAATGTAAACGTATTTGGGTAAAAATAAAGGGTTAACGGATAACCCTATTTTGAAAGCGGGCAATTTTGAGCCATTAAATCGGCAAGCTGTTTCAACCTCGCCACCGCATCCGCCATGGCAATACTGTAAAACCGCTCTTTGCCGACCTGCTCCACTGCCACCGCACCGGCTTGCAACATGATTTTCAAATGATGCGACACCGCAGGGCGCGACAGATGCAGATGCTCGGTCAGCTCATTCACATTCATCTTGCCGTGTTCCCACAGCACACGCAGGATTTGATGGCGGTTTTCATCACTCAACACGGTAAAAATGGGAATGCACTCGCGCATTAAATTCATGGTTTGTTGCGGCATATTCGGCCTTTTAAGTTTATATGTTTAAAAATTTGAACGTATTTTAAAGGGAAAGATGGGGAATGTCAAAGGGGATTTTCAGGAAGTTGTTTTAATGTATAAATCACCGCTTTTCATCAATCATTATCTCAGTCTACAAGCCGTTTCAGACGACCTTTTTCGTAATAAAGAGCGGTCAAATTTTTAAGTGTTTTGCAAATCATCTTAAAAATTTGACCACTTGCATCATTATCAAGACCGCAGCCGTCTGAAACATTGATAGACCGGTTACTGATGCCCGCTTTCTGCTACTTTTGTCCATTTTGCCAATGTCTGCTTCATTTGTTCCTGAGGGATGAAGCGGGCCATCCGTTCTACTTCCTTGCCTTGATAAAACAGCAGCCATGCAGGTGCGGTCAGCACGTGGAAACGTCCGGCCATTTCGGGTATTTCAGCAATATCGGCTTTTACGGCATACACATTTCCTTCCTCTGCCAAAGCTGAGTCAAGCTGGGCGGCCACGACCGTACAAACACCGCAGATTGGGGCTTTGATGTACAGTGATACTAAAGGGTGTGTGGCGATGGCCTGTTCGATGTCTTTCAGAGTGTGCAGTTGTTGCATGTCATGTACTCCTTTGAGCGATTAAGCCCTTTTCTAGTTGTCCAGAAAAGGGGCTTTTAATGAAATGAAAACAAGAAAACGTTTTGAGTCGTCTAGATTTTTTCCACAACCACTTTTGCCCGCGCTTTCAGGCTGTTCAACACTGGCGAGGTGGCGGCGGAGCGGTCGGCGAAATTTTGCAGGGTAGGAAGGTCTGCGTCGGCTTTTACTTTTACGGTTAGCACCAGATTATCCAGTCCGCCGTAGCCATCTTCCATGCCAAACAGTTTGGCCAAGTCGATACCGCCGCTTGCGGATATTTCAAACTGTTCCAGTTTCACGCCTGCTTGTGCTGCTTGCAACTCGAAACCTATGGAGCAGCAGCCTGCCGCAGCGCCGATCAGGTATTCCATCGGACTTGGGGCGGCGTTTTCACCGCCCATGTTTTTCGGTTCGTCTGTGGTAAAGGCATGGAAGCGGCGCACGGAGATTTCGTTCTTCGTGCCGGATACCCAGCGCGAATCGGCGCGTAATGCTGCCTTGCCTTTTGTATGGTCGTTTTCAATCGCTGCCATGGTAGTTCGGAAACGTTCGATATCTAACCCGTTAATCATGTTTTGTCCTTTCATATGATGAATTGCAGATGGTTTTTCGCTACACTTACACGCCCATTTTCCACGCGGAGATGCGTTTCAAATTATCCACCGTGTCGTGATTGACGATGGTGGCGAACGTGCCGTCCAGTTTGGCAATTTCGGCTTTGTCTTCATTACTAAGCGCAAAATCAAAGACATTCAGGTTTTCCGCCATACGTTCGGGTTTGGTGGATTTTGCCAACACGATGATGCCACGTTCCACCAGCCAGCGGGTAATCACCTGCGCCATGGATTTGCCGTATTTCGTACCAATTAGCGACTGACAAAATGGTGGGCAAAAGCCCACCGCTTCAAGTTGATGTTTTATCATTAACCGAACACTTTTTTCAAATGTGCTTGGTAGTCTGCGAAGTATTGTTCTACTTGTGGATTTTTAACTACATCGTTACATGTAAATGTCGGTAGACGGGTCAAACCGATGAACTCGTTGAGTTTGTGGAAAGGCATGTACACAGCATCCACATCTTTGCCTTCAAAGAAGTCGCCTTCACGGGTGAACGCTTCAATCGGCGCATTCCAAGTAAGCGAAAGCATGTGTTTTTTGCCTTGCAACAAACCACCTGTACCGAAACCTTCGGTCGGGCTGACACGATGACGGCCATCACTGTGGTAAAGCTTGCCGTGTCCAGCTATAAATACTTCGTCTATGTATTTCTTCACTGTCCAAGGCTCGTGCATCCACCAAACAGGCATCTGCCAAATCACGGCATCCATCCACAAGAATTTTTCGATTTCTGCCTCAACATCATAGCCAGCATCAATCACAGTTTCTTTTACATTGTGTCCAAGTGCGGTCAAAACTTCTTTTGCTTTTTTGTGAAGCGTGTTGTTTAACTCACCATGCGAATGGCCGAAAGCTTTACCACCGTTTAATAATAAAATGTTCATTTTTACTCCTAGAATAAATAATTTATAAAAAAAGGATGGGATGTTTACGGATATTGTCTTCTGTTTAATCTCATGAAAGTGCGGTCATTTTATGATTTGTTTTTATTGAGATAAATAGGGTTTATCTTTATAATGTAATGAATTAAATTCACTAATAAAAGAGCGTTTAAAGAGAAAATGCAGAACTTTAACGAACTGAATTATTTTTTGACGTTGGCGCAAACACAGAGTTTTGTAAAAGCGGGACAGCTTTTAGGGATTTCTTCTTCGGCGTTGAGTCATAGCATGAAAAATTTAGAAATGCGGCTAAATTTGCGTCTGTTCAACCGCACTACACGCAATGTGTCGCTGACCGAAGCCGGGCAGCAGCTTTTCGACCAACTTTCCCCACTTTATCAAGCCATAAACCAAGAAGTCGATGCATTAAATGATTTTTTGAATACGCCATCGGGATTGATTCGCATCAACGCCCCGGCGATGGCAGCGGAAGCCGTGTTGTATCCAAAATTAAAGCCGATTTTGAACCAATACCCGAAAATCCGCTTGGAAATCGTGGTGGACGATCGTTGGGCAGATATTGTGAAAGAAGGATTTGATATGGGCGTTCGGTTAGGTAACAAGGTAGCGAAAGAGATGATTGCGGTGCCAATTTCCGCACCGCTCAAAATGGTGTTGGTTGCCTCGCCCGATTATTTGGCGCAACATGGTTCACCGAAAAATATTGATGATCTGCAACAACACCGCCTTATCGGAGCAAAGCTCTCCGCCGAACACGGCACGGAGATGCAGTGGGAATTCAAATACAAACAAGAGCTGATTACGTTCACGCCAAAATCGCAGTTTTCCATCAACAATCATCTGCGCCTGCAAGCCGTTTCAGACGGCCTCGGCATTGCGTGGATAGCACATATGAGCGTAGCGGATGCACTCAATTCGGGGCACCTGGTCGAGCTGTTGCCTGAGTATGCTATGACTTACGAACCGCTTTACCTCTATTACCCCAGCCGCCGCGGGCATTCCAATGTGTTTAAGTTGATTGTGGATGAGTTAAAAGTTAAAGCCGTCTGAAAATTCAGACGACTTTTTACACCCAAGAGCGGTCAAATTTTCAGGTGTTTTTGCAACCTGTCTTTAAAACTCATCTATTTAATATCTCCCTTCGGCGCATGCCCGAAATAGCGTTTGTATTCACGGCTGAACTGGCTGGGCGACTCATAGCCGACTTGGTAAGCGGCTTCAGTAATGCCTCGCCCTTCTTGCGCGATTAGTCGTCTGGCTTCCATCAAACGTAAGGATTTTTGGTATTGCAGCGGTGAAAGGCTGGTTATCTTCTTAAAATGACTATGGAAACCAGACAGTGACATACCACTCAGATTTGCCAAGGTTTCCACGGTGATGGTTTCGCTAAAATGCTGTTGCAGATAATGGGTGGCTTGGGCGATTTTTTTGGTGTGCGATCCATTGCTTACCATGGCTTTAAATTTGCCGCCTTGTTCGCCAGTAAGGAGTCGATAATAGATTTCTTGTTGGATAAGTGGTGCAAGAAATTCAATATCTTTTGGATTTTCGTGCAAAAGTAATAAGCGTTTAACGGCATTTTTGAGGGATTCATCCAAATGCCATTGTGCAAAACCTTCGTTGCCCTGTTTAACATCATCTGCAAGGTTTGGATTTACTAATAAAATCTTGCTAACGCTCTCAATATCAATTTTCATCGACATCACTAAAAACGGCTTTTTCGGCTCTGCATATTTAATCTCACCGCGCATCGGCACATTGACAGGGCAGAACATAAAGTGGTGATTGTCAAAACGGTAACATTGTTCGCCCAACTGTATTTCACGTTCCCCGCTTAGCACGATGCAAATGCTCGGTTCTTGAATAACACCTTCGTAGCAAAACGGTTGATCGGCATGGCGAATCACCAAGCCTTTAATTGGTGATGAATAGAGTTCGTTATGTGGAATAACCTTTAATAAGCGTTCGATCGTTTCAGTTGAAAACATGATTTTAGAGAAATAGGCAAGTAACTTGGAGAAATCATATAACACCTCTACACGCAGTTCAATATAATGGCTTCACTTTCAACGGCAATACGCCCAAACAGTTAATCCATATTTAATTGAGGATAATACGATGAAAATTTTCTACAAAACTTCAGCAACAGCAACCGGCGGTCGTGATGGTCATACCCAAGTAGATGATGGTTCAGTCGGCTTTGATTTAGTTTCTTTCCAAAATGAAAGCGGCAAGCAAGGCACTAACCCAGAACAACTTTTCGCAATGGGTTACGCCGCTTGTTTTGATAGTGCGATGAATCATGTTGCACCGACCCTCGGTTTGAAACCAACGAAATCTTCTACGACAGTTGGCGTGGGTATTGGTCAAAAAGCAGATGGTGCATTTGGCTTAGATTTAGATATCACGATTGCCGTAGCAGGTTTGACTGAAGATGAAGCCCGCAAATTGATTACTCGTGCACACGAAGTTTGCCCTTATTCCAACGCTACACGTGGGAATGTCGATGTACGCTTACATGTGAATGTGAGCCAATCTTTTGATTTATGATAAAATAAAGGCTGCCTGAATACATCAAGTAGTGCTCAAGCTGCCTAACTTCACAGAGAAACAAGGAGTAAAACATGATCACCCTATACAACCTTAAACAATCTCGTTCACAACGTATCGCATGGTTGCTGGAAGTGCTGAACTTGCCGTATGACGTGAAAAATTTTGAGCGCGATCCTGTGACTAAACAAGCCCCTAAAGAGCTGCAAGACATTCATCCGCTAGGAAAATCTCCACTGATTAAAGACAATGAAACCGTTATTGCTGAAAGCGGAGCAATTGTTGAATACATCCTAGCTCGTTACGGCAACGGCAAATTACATCCCGATGTTAACCATGCTGACTATAGTGCCTACTTGCAATGGTTACATTACGCCGAAGGCTCAGCTATGTCCGCAATGTTGACAAAATACATTACTCCGAGCGAAGCCATGAAACCATTTTATGATGCTCAATTTGACCTACACATCAGCTATATAGAAAGCAGTCTAAATGGTAAAACTTGGTTTTTAGGCGAAGAATTAAGCGGCGCCGACATCATGATGTCCTTCCCGCTGCAATTTGCTCTCATGTTCGTACCTAAGGGCAAATTCCCGAACATCGAACGCTTTGTTGCTCAAGTAGAAAGCAACGAATATTACCGTAAAGCCTGCGAGCGTGTCGGTGAATTAGAATTGAAAAAATTGTTATCGTAATGAACTTAGACACAAATGCCGTCTGAAATTTCAGACGGCATTTCACATAAAAGAGCGATCAGATGTTTAGGTGTTTTTTGTAAATAGTCTTGAAACCCCATGAATTTATTATTTAAACCATACGGCGACACATTTATCAACTAATCCTAGGTCGTCCCGCCTATCCCCTGTTATCCATGTTCAAAGCCGTCCTGCTCGGCCAATGGTACAGCCTCTCCGATCCCGAACTCGAACACAGCCTCATCACCCGCATCGATTTCAACCTGTTTTACCGTTTTGACGAACTGAGCATCCCCGATTACAGCACCTTATGCCGCTACCGCAACTGGCTGGCGCAAGACAATACCCTGTCCGAACTGCTGGAACTGATCAACCGACAACTGACCGAAAAAGGCCTAAAAGTAGAGAAAGCATCCGCCGCCGTTGTTGACGCCACCATTATTCAGACCGCCGGCAGCAAACAACGCCAGGCCATAGAAGTCGATGAAGAAGGACAAGTCAGCGGACAAACCACACTGAGTAAAGACAGCGATGCCCGTTGGATAAAGAAAAACGGCCTCTACAAACTCGGTTACAAACAACATACCTGTACCAATGCGGAAGGCTATATCGAGAAACTGCACATTACCCCCGCCAATGTCCATGAATGCAAACACCTGTTGCCTTTGTTGGAAGGACTGCCCGAAGGTACGACCGTCTATGCCGACAAAGGCTATGACAGTGAGGAAAACCGGCAACATTTGAAAGAGCATCGGCTGCAGGACGGCATTATGCGCAAAGCCCACCACAACCGTCCGCTGACGGAAACGCAAACCAAACGCAACCGACATTTGTCGAAGACCCGTTATGTGGTCGAACAAAGCTTCGGTACGCTGCACCGTAAATTCCGCTATGCGCGGGTAGCCTATTTCGGTCTGTGTAAAGTGAGTGCGCAAAGCCATCTGAAGGCGATGTGTTTGAACCTGTTGAAAGCGGCTAACAGGCTAAGTGTGCCTGTTACTGCCTAAAATGCGGCCGGATGCCTGATTATCGGGTGTCCGGGGAGGATTAAGGGGGTATTTGAGTAGAGTTAGGGAGTGATTGGTGGCGGAAACAGCCGAAAACCTGTGTTTGGGTTTCGGCTGTTGGAGGAAAAGGACTTTTGCAAAGGTCTCAGTTTATGGCTTTTGCGTGAAGGCCGTCTGAAACAGGATTTCAGACGGCCTTCATTATTTAATAAATTTAATTTAGTTACAGCCAGAATCTTCGTTCGCAGCCTGCAAACTCAACTCTTTACGCTTTTTAGCCCTTTCATAACGGCAGCGTTGGCGCTGTGTATTGATTTCCAAAGGCGGGACAGGAACCGGCTTACCGTCTTCAACAGCAACCATGGTGAAGTAGCAGCTGTTGGTATGACGCACTTCGCCAGTGTGGATGTTTTGCGCCTCCACACGGATACCGACTTCCATAGAAGTACGGCCGGTGTAGTTGATACTAGCGTAAAAGGTTACCAGTTCGCCGACATGAATAGGCTCTTTAAACAATACTTTATCAACAGACAGAGTAACGCAATAGGTTCCGCTGTAACGGCAGGCGCAGGAATATGCCACTTGGTCGAGCAGGCGCAGAAGATCGCCGCCGTGAACATTGCCGCTGAAGTTTGCCGTATAAGGCATCATCAGTTCGGACATGATCAGTTCATGGGAAGGTAGTTGGCGTTCCGGTTTCATCGTTTATTCTCCTTTTGATATTTATTTTAAAATTGTCTGAAAACTTCAGACTGCACATGTGCAAAATCATTCTACCGTTTTTAATCGTTGAATTTCAACCCATTGCCTACCCGTTTACAGCCATTTTCTACGTGAGAAGAAAATCAGCAGTCCGATAATAATGCACAGCATCATACCCAAAACCATGAAGTAGCCGTAATGCCAATGCAGCTCGGGCATATTGTCGAAGTTCATGCCGTAGATGCCGGTGATGACGGTCAGCGGCATAAAGATGATGGTGATAACCGTCAACACGCGCATTTGCTGGTTCATGCGGTTGGATTGGAAGGAAAGGTAAATGTCCATCATGCTCAACACCATATCACGCGAGGCATCAAGCGATTCGATAAGTTGCATATTGTGGTCGTACACGTCGCGCAGATAGACGGTCGACTCGCCTTTGAAAATGGCAAAATCGCCGCGCACGGCCAGTTGATAGAACACATCGCGCAATGGTAAAAGCGTGCGTCGCAGACGGACGGCATCTCGCTTGAGGCGGTGAATCTTACTGAGAATATCGCTGTTTTCATTTTTAAACAGGGACTTGTCTATGACTTCGACGCGGTTGTTGTATGACTCCAAAACAATGAAATAGTCGTCCACAATACGGTCAAGCAGGCAATAAGCAAGAAACGCCGTATTTTTGTTCAAAATATTGTGCGGATTTTCGTGCATCTGCCGACGGAGATGGCTGAACAAGCCCAACGGTTTTTGTTGGAAAGACAACACAAAATCTTTGCCGATAATCACATACACTTGGTCAGAATGGAGTTTGCCCGTAGAGGTATAGTGGTATACCTGTGCGGCAGTAAATACATAGTTGCCGTAGTCTTCGATTTTCGGACGCTGCTTGCGGCTGAGAATATCTTCAATAACTAGCTCATGAATACCATAAGGTTCAAGCGCGTGTTTGAGCAAGACGACATCATTAATACCGACAAAATGCAGCCAGTTGATTTGACCTTCTTGCGGATGGGCAATATCGGGCAAATTTTTTCCGGCAAGATAATCATGCTGAACAAAGGTATCGGCGGAATACAAGGTTTGATGGATAGCAGAACGCGGCGCATTGTCGGTATTGCTGCGCTGCATGGTTTGGTCTTGCAGATTGTCGGTTGTCTCAACTGGATTGGCTGGTTTGCTCATAAAAATAAATCATGTTTTTTAGTTAGAATGAATTGTACAGACAGAAAAGGCCGTCTGAAAACAAATTTTCAGACGGCCTGACAATATCGATCAACGCTTTATGCTTTATTAGGCTTGAGGCGCGGTTTTCTCCAATTCCAATGCGGCAGCAAGCAAGGACAGGCGCGCCATTACGCCGTAAACGTAGAGGCGGTTGTGTTCATTGTCGACGTCGCAGTCTTTTTCAGAACGTGGCATGCCGAGCGAGTCCCATTGTTCAAATACGCGCTTGCAGGCTTCGGGCGCTTCTTGGGAATTGTCGCCGCTGCCGGTGGGGATGCTGTTGGACAGCGGGACGAATACCATGCCGCCGGCGTTGAGGTTTTCGTCTGCACCACGGCCTTCGTGTACACGGAAGAAACCGCCGATAACGAAACGGTCCATCATATAAACGACAGGTTCACACACGGCGCCGTTCATGGTTTCGTAGGTATAAATACCTTCTTGGACAATGACTTCGCTAACTTCTAAACCCTCTTTGACTTTCGCCATTTTGTTGCGGTTTTTACGGTTCAAGCCGCGCACTTCATCCGCAGATTTAACGCTCATTACGCCCATGCCATAAGTACCTGCATCGGCTTTCACAATAACGAAAGGCTGGTCGGTAATGCCCAATTCATCGTATTTGGCTTGAATTTTCGCCAATACGCGTTCTACCGCGTCTGCCAACGCATCCTCGCCTTCACGCTCTTGGAAATCCAAACCGCTGATTTTTTCAAAATAAGGATTGATTTGCCATTCGTCGATGTCAATCAACTTGGCAAAGTCGGCAGCAACTTGGTTGTACGCGCCGAAATGTTCGGTTTTACGGCGAGTCGTCCAGCCGCCGTGCAATGGAGGCAAAACGGTTTGGTTGATACCTTTAAGGATTTCAGGAACACCCGCAGACAAGTCATTGTTCAACAAAACAACGCAAGGCGAGAAACCGTCGGCAAGATGTACACGCTCACGGGTACGCAATAAAGGTTCAAGCAAAATTTTGTTGCCTAATGCGGTTTCAAACTCGGTTGGCTCAGTCACTTCAGGATTCAAGCTGCCCAAGCGCACTTCGTATCCTGCCGAACGCAAAATCTCGCTGAGGGCGTAAACGTTTTGCAGATAGAATGTGTTGCGCGTGTGGTTTTCAGGAATAATCAATACGGATTTTGCCGTTTCACATGCGCGCTGTACCGCATCTTGCGCGGCAACCGCCGCCAGCGGGATAAAGTTGGGATTCAAATTATTGAAGCCGCCCGGAAACAGGTTCATATCGATAGATGAAATTTTGTAACCGGCATTACGGATGTCAACCGAGCCATAAAACGGCGGACGGTGTTCGTTCCAATGCGAACGGAACCATGCTTCGATTTTGGCATGATTGGCAAGGACTTTTTTCTCAAATTCCCGTAATTGAGTCAGATGCTCAGGAGCCATTACCGGTAATTTCATTCTCTATACCTCTTGGTAAGTGTGGATGTTGAGTGAGAATGATAGAACTTTTTAGTGCATTTCGACAAGCATTCTTTCAGATAAGATGCATCTTTTTGTTAACAATTCTACAATTTGTCCAATTTTTGATAAGCGTTTTTGAAACTTTGCGACAAATTTTAAAAATTGGACAAATTTCTATTGCGCAGCCCCTATAAAAAGCCTAAAATCCGCCCATAAACGCAAACCATCATTCATACCTACCAATAGCAAAGAATACTCATCATGAGCGCACAAACCCTTTACGATAAACTTTGGAACAGCCACGTTGTCCGCGAAGAAGAAGACGGCACTGTCCTGCTTTACATCGACCGCCACCTGGTTCACGAAGTAACCAGCCCGCAAGCATTTGAAGGCTTGAAAATGGCCGGCCGCAAACTCTGGCGTATCGACAGCGTGGTCTCCACAGCCGACCACAACACCCCGACCGGCGACTGGGACAAAGGTATCCAAGATCCGATTTCCAAACTGCAAGTCGATACTTTGGACAAAAACATTAAAGAGTTTGGCGCACTCGCCTACTTCCCGTTTATGGATAAAGGCCAAGGCATCGTGCACGTTATGGGCCCGGAGCAAGGCGCTACCCTGCCCGGCATGACCGTCGTTTGTGGCGACTCGCACACTTCTACCCACGGCGCATTCGGCGCATTGGCGCACGGTATCGGCACTTCCGAAGTCGAACACACCATGGCGACCCAGTGCATTACCGCAAAAAAATCCAAATCTATGCTGATTTCCGTTGAAGGCCGTCTGAAACCCGGTGTTACTGCCAAAGACGTGGCACTTTACATCATCGGCCAAATCGGTACGGCAGGCGGTACGGGCTACGCCATCGAGTTTGGCGGCGAAGCCATCCGCAGCCTTTCTATGGAAGGCCGCATGACCTTGTGCAATATGGCGATCGAAGCCGGTGCGCGCTCAGGCATGGTTGCCGTCGACCAAACCACCATCGACTATGTAAAAGGCAAACCTTTCGCACCTAAAGGCGAAGCGTGGGACAAAGCCGTCGAGTACTGGCGTACGCTGGTGTCTGACGAAGGTGCCGTATTTGATAAAGAATACCACTTCAAAGCCGAAGACATCGAGCCTCAAGTAACTTGGGGCACCTCGCCTGAAATGGTTTTAGACATCAGCGGCAAAGTGCCTAATCCTGCCGAAGAAGCCGATCCGGTCAAACGCAGCGGCATGGAACGCGCCCTTGAATACATGGGTTTGGAAGCCGGTACGCCATTAAACGAAATCCCTGTCGATATCGTCTTTATCGGTTCTTGCACCAACAGCCGTATCGAAGACTTGCGCGAAGCCGCCGCTATCGCCAAAGGCCGCAAAAAAGCGGACAATGTACAACGCGTATTGATTGTCCCCGGCTCCGGTTTGGTTAAAGAGCAGGCAGAAAAAGAAGGCTTGCACGAAGTGTTTATAGAAGCCGGTTTTGAATGGCGCGAGCCGGGTTGCTCTATGTGCCTCGCCATGAATGCCGACCGCCTGACCCCGGGACAACGTTGTGCCTCTACTTCCAACCGTAACTTTGAAGGCCGTCAAGGCAACGGCGGACGCACCCACCTCGTCAGCCCTGCCATGGCAGCCGCAGCCGCAGTGACCGGCCACTTTACCGACATCCGCACTATGGCTTAAAGTATTTTCAGACGGCCTTTATTGATCAGGTCGTCTGAAACAATACCTTGCTCAAGTAAGTTTTCCTATTGCGCAAAACGTCTGAAAACCTTCTTAATCATTGATAACTTGAAAGGAATCTAGTATGAAAAAACTGTTTACATTGGCTGCCGCAGCCCTCATCCTGTCAGCTTGTTCCAGCACTTGGTCCGGCGCAAAAGACGATACCAACCGCAATTGGGACAAAACCAAAGAGACTGCCGAGCGCGTAGCCGATAAAACCAAAGAAACCGCTGAACACGTTGTCGACAAAACCGGCGAAGCTGTTAAAAAAGGCGGCAATGCAGTAGGCCGCGGCATGAGCCATGTTGGAGAAAAAATCGAAGCCGCTACCGAATAATTCGGTAAATCAGGCCGTCTGAAGCTCCTGACTCCGTTTCAGACGGCCTGATACCTTATTACTTGTTCAGACATTTTCACGATTCCAAGCAAAAGGAAGAAATAATGAGTAATCCGTCAAGCTGGTTTGGTATTCACGCTCACGATTTGGATCGCGCCAAAGCCTTTTACGAATCCGTATTCGACAAGCCCCTGCAAGACGTTGGCGGCAACGGATTCCGTTTCATCATTTTTCCAGCCGATTACACCCAACACGGTACGGCCGGCATGATTTGGCACGATAGCAATGCCAAGCCCGGCCACGGCGGTACAACCATTTTCTTCAATTGCCCGGATTGTGCCGAAACAGCAGAAAAAGCCGTCGCAGCAGGCGGCAAACTGTTACAAGAGAAATTCCGCATTGCCAACGGCTTTGCAGCATTTATCGAAGATACAGAAGGCAACCGAATCGGTTTGCACAGCACACACTAACCCGAATAGCCATAAAATTTCCCATTATTACTATAAGAATCTGACATGAAAGCCTTTACCAAAATTACCGCCATCGTCGCCCCGCTCGACCGCAGCAACGTCGATACCGATGCCATCATCCCCAAACAATTTCTGAAATCCATCAAACGCAGCGGCTTCGGCCCCAATGCCTTTGATGAATGGCGTTACCTCGACCACGGCGAACCGGGCATGGACAACAGCAAACGCCCGCTGAACCCCGATTTTTCCCTGAACCAACCACGCTATCAAGGCGCGCAAATCCTGTTGACGCGCAAAAACTTCGGTTGCGGCTCTTCACGCGAACACGCCCCTTGGGCATTGGACGACTACGGCTTCCGCGCCGTCATCGCCCCCAGCTTTGCCGATATCTTCTTCAACAACTGCTACAAAAACGGCCTCCTGCCTATCGTTTTGACAGAAGAACAGGTGGACCAGCTTTTCAAAGAAGTTGAAGCAACCGAAGGCTATCAACTCTCCATCGACCTTGCCGAGCAAACCCTGACCACCCCTAGCGGCGAAACATTCACATTCGACATTACCGAACACCGCAAACACTGCCTCTTAAACGGCTTGGACGAAATCGGCCTGACCCTGCAACACGCTGACGAAATTCACGCCTTTGAAGAAAAACGCCGCCAAAGCCAGCCTTGGCTGTTTAACGGTTGATATACAAAAGGCCGTCTGAAAAATTTAAGTGTTTCAGACGGCCTTTAATCTACACAAATATATTATGATTACCGACACCATAAACAATGCCACCCGCTACGCTGCCTTGCATCCCGACTTTGCCGAAGCCTTCCACCTGTTGCAGACCTTGGATTTTGCCAAGCTGCCGGACGGCCAAGTGCCATGCGAGAATCCCAATATCCGTATTTTTATCGGCAGCGAGCCGATGAGGACGCAGAGAGAAGCCCAGCCTGAAGCGCACTTAAAACATATTGATATTCAAACGCCGATTGATGGTAACGAAATATATGGCTGGATAGATAGAGGCCGTCTGAAAAACGGTTTAGGCTACAACGAAAAGCGCGATATTGAGTTTTTCAACTGCGAGCCGGAGACTTGGCTGACCTTAGAGCCTGGCGAATTTGCGCTATTTTTCCCGAATGATGCGCATGCCCCATTGGTCGGCGACAGGCCGAACATACGCAAAGTCGTTTTTAAAATCCGTGTTGAAACCGAACGTCTATAATATTTCAGACGGCCTTATCCCCTTATCAGGACACAATATGTCTTTTTTCAGCAGGTTGTTCCGCTCCAAACCTAAATTAATGACTTGGCAGGAATTTGTCGAATACTTTGCCCGTCGCATCCAAGAAGAATTGGATCTTGAGGCAAAAATCGACTGGGGCGAAAATATTGCGTCTTCGCCGATCATTGTCCATTTTTCCGAAGACGATGAAGCATCATTCAGCACATATTTGAGCAACCATTACACAAGTTATCTGCAAAATCCCGAGGCCTTGGAGGCTATTGTTGCTGCCAATTTAGCGGTTATCTATAAGATTCAAGACACTGATGCCAGTGTTTCAGCACAACAAATTCTTCCGACAATTAAAAATACGATTTATCTGGAAAACGCCAGACTGATTACAAATACGGACGAAGCCGAACCTGCCGATTATCTGGTATATAAACCGATTGCGGGCGATATTATGTTGCTTTATATGGTGGATACGGAAGAATCCATGCATACGCTCAATCGTGAGCATATGAAAGAGGCCGGTATTGAAGATGAGGACGCCTTGTATCGTACCGCCATGGATAATCTGCGCCAACGGATGAATGGACGTGTTCAAATTCATCATGCCGAAGGTTGGTCATTGGCTCAAATTCATTTGGACAACGACTATGATGCTTCCCTGATTTTGCTTTTGGACGAAGTACTTAAAGACGATCCTATGCTACCGGCTAACCCTGTTTTTGCAGTCCCGGCACGCAACGCCCTACTCGTTTGCAGCCCGTCCGATGAAGAGGCTTTGCAGGCGATGGCGAATATCGCCCTGCAGGCATTTGAAGACTCTGCCTACGCGATTTCTACCCAGCTTTACCAGTACCATAATGGGACAATCAGCGTTTTCAGAGTAAATTGATTTAAGGCCGTCTGAAAAACAGACGACCTGCCCTTTACCTAAAACCTTCCCATAAGGAAACCCGAAATGACCAAACATATCGCTATCTTGCGCGGCGACGGCATCGGCCCTGAAATCGTTGCAGAAACCGTCCGCGTACTCGACAAACTTATCGAACAAGGTTTGGATGTCAGCTACGAATACGCACCTTTGGGCGGCGAAGCCTATGACGAATACGGCCATCCTTATCCAGAATTCACGCAAAACCTTTGCCGTAAAGCCGATGCGGTCCTGCTTGGTGCAGTCGGTTCTCCTCAATACGATAATCTCGACCGTCCGCTGCGCCCTGAGCGCGGCTTGTTGGCCATCCGTAAGGACTTGAATCTGTTTGCCAATTTGCGCCCTGCCATTTTGTATAAAGAGCTGGCCAATGCTTCTACTTTGAAACCGGAAATCGTAGCCGGCCTCGACATCCTTATCGTACGCGAACTGACCGGCGATATTTACTTTGGCGAACCGCGCGGCATCCGTGTTTTGGAAAACGGCGAACGCGAAGGCTACAACACCATGAAATACAGCGAAAGCGAAATCCGCCGTATTGCCCACGTTGCCTTTCAATCCGCTCAAAAACGCAGCAAAAAAGTCTGCTCCGTCGGCAAAGCCAACGTTTTGGAAACTACCGAACTGTGGCGCGAAATCTTTGAAGAAATCGGCAAAGAATACCCTGATGTCGAGCTTTCCCATATGTACGTCGACAACGCCGCCATGCAGCTCGTGCGTGCGCCCAAACAATTTGACGTGATTGCCACCGGCAACATCTTCGGCGATATCCTCTCCGACGAAGCCTCCATGCTGACCGGCTCCATCGGTATGCTGCCTTCCGCTTCTTTGGACGAAAACGGCAAAGGCCTGTACGAACCGTCCCACGGCTCTGCTCCCGACATTGCCGGTCAAAACAAAGCCAATCCGCTGGCGACCGTTTTGTCTCTTTCCATGTTGCTGCGTTACAGCCTAAACGACGAAGTACGCGCTCAACAAGTTGAAAACGCCGTACAAAAAGTACTGCAACAAGGCTTGCGTACCGGTGACATTTACGAAGAAGGCACCAAACTGGTTTCCTGCTCCGAAATGGGCGATGCCGTATTGGCTGCTTTGTAAGAGGCCGTCTGAAAAAGCGTGGGATCAATCCCACGCTTTTTTCTATACGAAACTTGAAATCATAAAAAAGGCGTGTCTTCACACGCCCTTATGTCTTTTCAGATGGTCTTAAGATTGAAGCAATCAACCTTTTTTATGTTTGCCGCCAAAGCTGTCGTTAGATTTGCGCTTGCCTTTAAAGCCTTCGCCGCCTTTTTTGAAATCGTCAGCTTTTTTGAAACCATCTTTCTTAAAGCCATCTTTCTTGAAACCGTCTTTTTTATGGCCTTCGCCGCGAGATTTGCCGCCGAAGCCTTCTTTAGCCGGTTTCTTATCGCCGCGCCAGCCGCCGGATTTGCGATCGCCCCAGCCGCCTTTGCCTTTCGGTTTACCGCCGGCTGATTTGCGTTTGCGTGTCGGTTCCATGCCTTCGATGGTCAGCTCAGGCAATTTACGGCCGATGTATTTTTCGATTTTGTGTACTTTGACGTATTCGTTCACTTCAGCAAAAGTAATCGCAATACCGGTACGGCCAGCGCGACCGGTACGGCCGATGCGGTGAACGTAGTCTTCAGCCTGTTTCGGCAAGTCGTAGTTGATAACGTGGGTAATGGTTGGTACGTCGATACCGCGTGCGGCAACGTCGGTGGCAACCAAAATTTTGCAGCGACCTTTACGCAAGTCCATCAGCGTACGGTTACGCCAGCCTTGCGGCATATCGCCGTGCAGGCAGTTGGCGGCAAAACCTTTTTCGTACAATTCATCCGCGATGACTTCGGTCATGGCTTTGGTCGATGTGAAAATTACGCATTGGTCGATATTGGCATCGCGCAAGATGTGGTCGAGCAGGCGGTTTTTATGGCGCATATCGTCGCAGTACAACAGCTGCTCTTCGATTTTGCCTTGATCGTCCACACGCTCAACTTCGATGGTTTCAGGGTCTTTGGTCAGTTTGCGCGCCAGTTTGCCCACAGCGCCGTCCCAAGTAGCGGAGAACAACAAAGTCTGACGGTCGCTCGGTGTCGCTTCAACGATGGTTTCGATGTCGTCGATAAAGCCCATGTCCAGCATACGGTCGGCTTCGTCAAGAATCAGCACTTCCAAACGATTAAAATCAACTTTACCGCTCTGCATCAAATCCATCAGACGGCCCGGAGTAGCGACAATCAGGTCAACCGGTTTGCTCAAAGCACGGGTTTGGTAGCCGAAAGATGCGCCGCCTACAATGCTGACAGTACGGAACCAACGCATATTTTTAGCATACGCTAACGCGTTTTTTTCCACCTGAGCCGCTAGCTCGCGGGTCGGGGTCAACACCAAAGCGCGTGGGCCTTTGCCCGGTTTTTCGCTGCGCTTGGTCAGTTTTTGCAAAGTCGGCAGCAGGAAGGCTGCGGTTTTGCCTGAACCGGTTTGTGCCGAAGCCATAATGTCGCGGCCGTCCAAAGCAAACGGAATCGCTTGCGCCTGAATCGGGGTCGGGCTTTCATAACCCTCGCTGCGTACGGCAGACAAAATGTTTTTATCAAGGTTCAAATCGGCAAATTTAATAGACATATCTATCCTAAGAGACAACAACGCGCACGCCTGAACAATTTCAGACGACCTGAAGCAAAGGAAAGTAACGATACGGGAAATGTGAAGTTACAGGGTTGTCGCAAGCATCTTGCTTGTGGTTAACATCGACGACAACCTGCACAGAAAAGGCTTTGCAAATATGCAAGCAATAAAAGAAACGCGCCCGAAACGGCGGTTTAGGTTGGATGACGATGGCTTCGTATCAAAAGGCGAACGGCGGATAATATAGATTTTATGGATAACAGTCAAGCAAAAAGACATCAAGTGCGTTAAAATCCACCCCCTTCCCAATACTTAATTCAGGCCGTCTGAAACCATGACCGACATTAACCCCTTTGCCAACCGCTTGGGCAAAAACATCAAACATCTTATGAAATGGGCCAAACGCAACAATATCGAAGCCTGGCGCATTTACGACCGCGATATTCCCCAATTTCCCTTTGCCGTCGATGTTTACGGCGACCAAATCCATCTTCAGGAATACGATACCGGCTGGCTGATGCAGCCCGAAGAATACGAAGCATGGCTTGCCGATGTATTGGAAGCTATTGGTTTTGTGACCGGTTTTGCGCCCGAACAAATCCACCTCAAACGCCGCGAACGTCAAAAAGGTTTGCAGCAATACGAGAAAACCGGCAAAACCGGCGACGATTTCGTCATCACTGAAAACGGCCGCAAGTTTTGGGTCAACCTCGACAAATACCTCGATACCGGACTTTTCCTCGACCACCGCAATACGCGCAAAAAAGTCGGCGAAACCGCAGCGGGCAAACGCTTCCTCAACCTGTTTTCCTACACCGGCAGCTTCACCGTCTATGCCGCCACCGGCGGCGCGGTATCCAGTGAAACCGTCGATTTGTCCAACACTTATCTCGATTGGGCGAAACGCAATTTCGAACTCAACGGCATCGACACCGAACAACACAAAATCGTCCGCGCCGACGTGTTCCAATATCTGCGAAATGCCGCCGCCGAAGGCAAACAGTTCGACCTGATCGTCATGGATCCGCCCAGCTTTTCCAACAGCAAAAAGATGCTCGACATCCTCGACATCCAGCGCGACCATAAAAAGCTGATTGACGGCGCGATGAACCTGCTCGCTTCAGACGGCATTCTTTATTTTTCCAACAACTTGCGAAGTTTTGTATTGGACGATTCGGTCGCGGAACAATACGCCGTCAAAGACATTTCCAAGCAGTCCGTTCCCGACGATTTCCGCAACAAAAAAATCCATCAATGCTGGGAAATCAAGCATAAATAAGCATTAGGCCGTCTGAAAGCCAGTTTTCAGACGGCCTGATTGCCATATTGAATCTCTCAATCAATAGGCGCATAATTCAAGAAATTGTTGACAATATTAAAAGGAAAAGAACATGCAAAACTACCTGACGCCCAATTTCTCATTCGCCCCCATGATTCCGGAACGCGCGCTCGGCAGCCGGGTTTGGGATACCGAAGGACGAGAATACATTGACCTGTCAGGCGGCATTGCTGTGAACGCGCTGGGGCATTGTCATCCCGATTTGGTCGCGGCCTTGGCCGAACAATCGCAAAAACTCTGGCACATTTCCAATATCTACACCACCCAACCGGCACAAGAATTGGCCAAAAAATTGGTCGAAAACACCTTTGCCGACAAAGTGTTTTTCTGCAACTCCGGCGCAGAGGCCAATGAAGCTGCGTTGAAACTGGCGCGCAAATACGGCCGCGATCATTTTGGCGAGCACAAAACCGAAATCATCTCCTGCCTCAACAGCTTCCACGGCCGCACCCTGTTTACCGTATCCGTCGGCGGCCAGCCCAAATACAGCAAAGATTACGCGCCGCTGCCGTCAGATATTACCCATGTTCCATTTAATGATATTGCCGCATTGGAAGCAGCCGTCGGCGACAAAACCTGCGCCGTGATTATCGAGCCGATTCAAGGCGAAAGCGGCATCCTGCCTGCCACCCAAGAATACCTGCAAGCTGCACGCCGTTTGTGCGACAAACACGGCGCCTTGCTGATTTTGGACGAAGTGCAAACCGGCATGGGTCATACAGGCAAACTGTTTGCCTACGAGCATTACGGCATCACACCCGACATCATCAGCTCCGCCAAAGCCTTGGGTTGCGGTTTCCCGATTGGCGCGATACTGACCACCGATAAAATCGCCCCAACCTTCGGCCCCGGAACACATGGCTCGACCTTTGGCGGCAATCCGATGGCATGCGCGGTCGGCAGCCGTGCATTTGACATCATCAATGCGCCCGAAACATTGGCACACGTTGAGCAACAAGGCCAAAAACTTCAGACGGCCTTGCGTGAATTGGGCCTAAAAACCGGCGTATTTAAAGAAGTCCGCGGCATGGGCCTGCTGCTTGGCGGCGTGTTGGCAGACAAATACGCAGGCAAGGCATCAGAAATCACCGCCGCCGCTTTAAAACACGGCCTGATGGTACTGGTTGCCGGAGCCAATGTAGTGCGCTTTGCCCCCAGCCTGTTGCTGAACGACGAAGACATGGCCGAAGGCTTGAAACGTTTTGAAGCGGCGTTAAAAGAGTGGACAGCCTAACCTAGCAAGATAATGAGCTAAGATTATTGCACTTCAAATCCCAATCCGCTGACCTTTGACCTTTCTTATTCATAAAAGTGTTCAAACCCTTGGATTCCTGCCTGAGACCAGTATGAAAACAGGCATATAAAAGATTCAAAATAAAACTTATTATTAACTTCGAAAATATCAGCCATAATACAAAAATTATTAATTTTTCACACATTTTTGCTTTGTTTGTTATAATGTGAAATATATGCAATATCGCATATTTTCAAAGTTAGGATTGATAAATGAAAATGAAATGGCTTGCCCTCGTGACCGCTGCTGCATTGAGTTTGACTGCTTGTGGTGATAAAAACAAACAGGCTTCCGATGAGCCTGTAAAAGCTGTTGCAGGTAATACGGCAGAAGCCCCTAAAGATGCTGAAAAACCTGCTGAAGAAGCAAAACCTGAGGTAAAACCTGTGGTTTCTTCAGGCAATTTCTTGGCGGATGCAACCGCTCTGCAAGCTGCTGAAGATGCGCTGAAAGCACTGCCGCAATTCGGTGGCAAACCACTCAATATTTTCCAAAACATCCATTTCTACGGTGGCAAACGTCCGCGCATTACCGTGGAAATTCAAGACCCTAACAAACCCGAAAATATCGACCACTACGAATTTGAAGACGGTAAATGGAGTGAGCCTCAACCTGTCCGCATTTCCGGCAACGGAAATATGAAAGATAACGTTTTCCCGTTGGATGAAATCAAATTTGCCGATATCGCGAAAATTGCTCAAGCCTACGGCGAAAAAGCCAAAGAAGTGGAAGCCAAAGAAACAGACTTGCCTCATGTGTATTACTCCTTGTTCGTATCGACCGGTAAGAAAGAGTGGATCACCGGTTTCCTCAAAACCGATCGTGCGGAATACGAATTTGAATTTAACAATGACGGTACTCTGAAAAGCTTCAAAAAACGTTGATAGCTTGGTCAGTTGGAAACTAATGGCCGACTGACTTTATTTGATTGAGACAGCCATGTTTGTCTTGATAGAGGTCGTCTGAAAAACATTTAGGCTTTAACTTTGTTGAAACCTTGCTTTCAGACGACCTTTTTACGTCTTTACTTTATTCTATAAAACAACATGTTCCTACATTCCCTGTCATTTGATGTTTGTTAAAAATCGTACCGCCTCTTCATGTTACGCTTGGCAAACAATTTGATTTTACGAAGAAAAGGAGCAGGAGATGGTATCGTTGAAAACCCAAATCGCCGGTTTTTCCTTTGACAACTGCCTGATGAATGCCGCTGGGGTGTCATGCATGACTGTTGAGGAATTGGAAGAGGTCAGACAGTCTTCAGCAGGCACTTTCGTTACCAAAACCGCAACGCTTACCCCCCGCCAAGGCAACCCCGAACCGCGCTATCATGATGTTCCTCTCGGCAGCATCAATTCGATGGGCTTGCCAAACCAAGGCATTGATTACTATCTGGATTACCTGCTTTCACTCCAAGAGGTGCATCCGGAAAGGGCTTTTTTCCTCTCGCTGGTCGGTATGTCGCCCGATGAAACGCATATGTTGTTAAAAAAAGTGCAAAACAGCGGATTCAACGGCATTACCGAACTCAATCTTTCCTGCCCAAATGTCCCCGGCAAGCCGCAAATCGCCTATGATTTTGAAACCACCGAGTGTATTTTGAGCGAAGCCTTCAGCTACTTCGATAAACCTTTAGGCATCAAATTACCGCCATATTTCGATATCGTCCATTTCGATCAAGCGGCAGAAGTGTTCAACCGTCATCCCTTAAAATTTGTCAACTGTGTCAACTCCATTGGCAACGGCATGTATATCGAAGACGAATCCGTTGTCATCCGCCCGAAAAACGGCTTCGGCGGCATTGGCGGCCAATACATCAAACCGACTGCCCTCGCCAATGTCCACGCGTTCTATCAAAGACTGGATCCGTCTATCCAAATCATCGGGACAGGCGGCGTTTACAGCGGTCGTGATGCGTTTGAACACATCTTGTGCGGCGCAAGCATGGTGCAGATCGGCACGGCGCTACACCAGCAAGGCGTAGGCATTTTCGAACGGGTTTCCCTTGAATTAAAAGCCATCATGGCGCAAAAAGGCTACGAAAAACTGGAAGACTTCAAAGGTAAATTGAAATATTTGGCATAAGGTTTACGCCAAAAAACGCCCAAGGCCGTCTGAAAATTTCAGACGGCCTTGTTGTATAATTGCTCCCCACATTACCCGTCTTCCTCCTTCAATGAAACTCAACCCTCAACAGCAAGCCGCAGTCCAATATCTTGGCGGCCCCCTGCTCGTCCTTGCCGGCGCAGGCAGCGGTAAAACCGGCGTGATTACGCAAAAAATCAAGCATTTGATTGTCAACGTCGGCTATCTGCCGCATACCGTTGCCGCGATTACCTTCACCAACAAAGCCGCTACGGAAATGCAGGAGCGCGTCGCCAAAATGCTGCCCAAATCGCAAACGCGCGGGCTGACGATTTGCACCTTCCACTCTTTGGGCATGAAGATTTTGCGCGAAGAGGCGAACCATATCGGTTACAAAAAAAACTTCTCCATCCTCGACTCTACCGACAGCGCGAAAATCATCGGCGAACTCTTGGGCGGCACGGGCAAAGAAGCCATATTCAAAGCGCAACACCAAATTTCCCTGTGGAAAAACGATTTAAAAACGCCCGAAGATGCCGTTCAGACGGCCTCCAATGTGTGGGAGCAGCAAACAGCGCGTGTTTATGCGAGTTATCAGGAAACCCTGCAAAGCTATCAGGCGGTGGACTTCGACGACTTAATCCGCCTGCCCGCCGTGTTGTTGCAGCAAAACAGCGAAGTGCGCAACAAATGGCAGCGGCGGTTGCGTTATCTGTTGGTTGACGAATGTCAGGACACCAATACCTGCCAATTTACGCTGATGAAGCTCTTGACCGGCGCAGAAGGGATGTTTACCGCCGTCGGCGACGACGACCAGTCCATCTACGCATGGCGTGGCGCAAACATGGAAAACCTGCGCAAAATGCAGGAAGACTATCCGCAGATGAAAGTCATCAAGCTGGAGCAGAATTACCGCTCCACCGCGCGGATTCTCAAAATCGCCAACAAAGTCATCGAAAACAACCCCAAACTCTTTACCAAAAAACTTTGGTCGCAGTTCGGCGAAGGTGAAATCGTCAAAGTCGTTGCCTGCCAAAACGAGCAACACGAAGCCGACTGGGTTGTCAGCCAAATCGTCAAGCAGAAGCTGGTCGGCGGCGACAAAACCCAATACGCCGATTTCGCCGTGTTATACCGCGGCAACCATCAGGCGCGGATTTTTGAAGAAGCCTTGCGCAGCGCGCGCGTTCCTTATCAACTCTCCGGCGGACAAAGCTTTTTCGACAAAGCCGAAATCAAAGACGTTTTGTCCTATTTGCGCCTGCTTGCCAACCCCAACGACGATCCTGCCTTCCTGCGCGCCGTGACCACGCCCAAACGCGGCATCGGCGATGTAACGCTGGGTAAGCTCAACACCTACGCGCACGAACACGAATGCAGCCTGTATGAAGCCGCTCAAACCGAAGAAGCGCTTGCCCTATTGAACCATACCAACTGCCAACACCTGCAAGCCTTCATGGATATGATTGAAAGCTATCGAGCCAAAGCCGAAACCAGCGAAGCAGGCGAGCTTATTCATAACCTGCTGAAAGAAATCGACTACGAAAACCACCTGTTGGCCAACGAAGAAGGCAAAGCAGGCGAAATCAAATGGCGCAACGTCAGCGACCTGACCGGCTGGCTGGAACGCAAAGGCGAGCAAGACGGTAAAAACATCATCGAACTTGCCCAAACCATCGCCTTAATGACGCTTTTAGAAGGTAAAGGCGAAGAAGAAGTCGATGCCGTCAAACTCTCGACACTGCACGCTTCCAAAGGTTTGGAATACCCTTACGTTTTCCTTGTCGGCTGCGAAGAAGGCATCTTGCCGCATAACGACAGCATCGAAGAAGACAACGTCGAAGAAGAACGCCGCCTGATGTACGTCGGCATCACCCGCGCCAAGCGCCAGCTTACACTGACCCACTGCCTCAAACGCAAAAAGCAAGGCACATGGCAATTTCCCGAGCCAAGCCGCTTCATAGATGAAATGCCGCAGGAAGACATCAAAATTTTAGGACGCAAAGGCGGCGATCCGATTGTGAGCAAGGAAGAAGGAAAAATTAACTTAGCAGGATTGCTGGATATGCTGGGGAATAAAAAGAAAGGATAACGCAAGGCCGTCTGAAAACAAGGTTTCAGACGGCCTTATTGTTAGCAAAAAAATCACAAACAACCATTCAATAATCCTCACTTTATGTCGTCGCACCTATCCGACCCCATTTCGCCCAATCCTTCAAAAATAAATAAAAATAACTGAATAATCAGATATAAAATAAACAAAAGGACGGAAAGACGGCTTTTTCCGTCTTCTGTTCACAAGTAAAAATTGTCAACATTTCAAGTATAAATTCACAAGCAAAATCGCATTTTTCAGGTATAATAATGGATTCCCCAACTGCATTTTGTGAGCTGAATCCATGTCTGTTGTTCTGCCCTTGCGCGGTGTAACCGCCCTTTCCGATTTCCGTGTTGAAAAACTCTTTCAAAAAGCAGCCGCACTCGGCCTGCCCGAAGTCAAATTAAGCAGCGAATTTTGGTATTTTGTCGGTAGCGAAAAAGCACTTGATGCCGCGACAGTCGAAAAACTGCAAGCCTTACTGGCGGCGCAAAGCGTTGAACAAACGCCCAAAGCGCGCGAGGGCTTGCATTTATTTTTGGTAACGCCCCGTTTGGGCACCATTTCTCCTTGGGCTTCCAAAGCAACCAATATCGCCGAAAACTGCGGTTTGGAAGGCATTGAGCGCATCGAGCGCGGCATGGCCGTATGGTTGGAAGGTGCGCTTACCGACGGGCAAAAACAACAATGGGCAGCCCTGTTGCACGACCGCATGACCGAAAGCGTGTTGACCGACATCGATGCAGCGGCGCAACTGTTCCACCACATCCAATCGGAAACCTTCTCCAGCGTAGATGTATTGGGCGGCGGTAAAGAGGCTTTGGTCAAAGCCAATACTGAAATGGGCTTGGCACTCTCCGCCGACGAAATCGATTATCTGGTTGAAAACTATCAGGCTTTAAACCGCAATCCGTCCGATGTGGAGCTGATGATGTTCGCGCAGGCAAACAGCGAACACTGCCGCCACAAAATCTTCAACGCCGACTTCATCCTCAATGGCGAAAAACAACCAAAATCGCTTTTCGGCATGATTCGTGACACGCACAACGCGCATCCCGAAGGCACGGTCGTTGCCTATAAAGACAATTCGTCTGTGATCGAAGGCGCGAAAATCGAGCGTTTCTATCCGAATGTGGCGGAAAACCAAGGCTACCGTTTCCACGAAGAAGACACGCATATCATCATGAAAGTGGAAACGCACAACCACCCGACCGCCATCGCGCCGTTTGCGGGTGCGGCAACGGGCGCGGGCGGCGAAATCCGCGATGAAGGCGCAACGGGCAAAGGCTCACGTCCTAAAGCAGGCTTGACTGGCTTTACCGTCTCCAACCTGAATATCCCGGGCCTGGAGCAGCCTTGGGAACAAGCCTACGGCAAACCCGGCCATATTGCTTCCCCTTTAGACATCATGATTGAAGGCCCGATCGGCGGCGCGGCGTTCAACAACGAATTCGGCCGCCCGAACCTCTTGGGCTACTTCCGCACCTTTGAAGAGAAGTTTGACGGCCAAGTTCGCGGCTACCACAAACCGATTATGATTGCCGGTGGCTTGGGCAGCATTCAGGCGCAGCAGACGCATAAAGACGAAATCCCCGAAGGCGCGTTGCTGATCCAACTGGGCGGCCCGGGTATGCTCATCGGCTTGGGCGGCGGCGCAGCCTCTTCCATGAACACCGGCACAAACGACGCATCTTTGGACTTCAACTCCGTACAACGCGGCAACCCCGAAATCGAACGCCGCGCGCAAGAAGTCATCGACCGTTGCTGGCAGCTTGGCGACCAAAACCCGATTATCTCCATCCACGATGTCGGCGCAGGTGGCTTGTCCAACGCCTTCCCTGAACTCGTCAACGATGCCGGCCGCGGCGCGGTATTCAAACTGCGCGAAGTACCGCTGGAAGAACACGGCCTCAGCCCATTGCAAATTTGGTGTAACGAATCGCAAGAGCGTTATGTGTTGTCCATTTTGGAAAAAGATTTGGAGACCTTCCGCGCCATCTGCGAACGCGAACGCTGCCCGTTTGCCGTAGTCGGCACGGCGACCGATGACGGTCATTTGAAAGTACGCGACGACTTGTTCTCCAACAACCCTGTCGATTTGCCGTTGAACGTTTTGCTCGGCAAACCGCCCAAAACCACGCGTACCGACAAAACGGTTACGCCGTCTGAAAAACCGTTTAACGCGGGCGATATCGACATTACCGAAGCCGCCTACCGCGTTTTGCGCCTGCCTACCGTAGCTGCTAAAAACTTCCTGATTACCATCGGCGACCGCAGCGTCGGCGGCATGACCCACCGCGACCAAATGGTCGGCAAATACCAAACTCCCGTAGCCGACTGTGCCGTTACCATGATGGGTTTCAACACCCATCGCGGCGAAGCGATGTCTATGGGTGAAAAACCGACCGTCGCCCTGTTTGACGCACCCGCGTCAGGTAGAATGTGCATCGGCGAAGCCATCACCAACATCGCGGCGGTCAACATCGGCGACATCGGCAACATCAAGCTCTCCGCCAACTGGATGGCGGCGTGCGGCAACGAAGGCGAAGACGAAAAACTCTACCGCACCGTCGAAGCCGTTTCCAAAGCCTGTCAGGCATTGGATTTAAGCATCCCCGTGGGCAAAGACAGCCTGTCGATGAAAACCGTGTGGCAGGATGGCGAAGAGAAAAAATCCGTTGTTTCGCCGTTGAGCCTGATTATCTCCGCGTTTACGCCAGTGGAAGACGTACGCAAGACTGTTACGCCTCAGTTGAAAAACGTCGAAGACAGCGTATTGCTGTTTATTGATTTGGGCTTCGGCAAAGCGCGTATGGGCGGCTCCGCGTTCGGTCAGGTGTACAACAATATGACCGGCGACGCGCCTGATTTGGACGATACAGACCGTCTGAAAGACTTTTACGGCGTGATTCAGCAGCTTGTCGCCAAAGACAAACTTTTGGCGTATCACGACCGCAGCGACGGCGGCTTGTTTGCGACGCTGGCGGAAATGGCGTTTGCGGGGCGTTGCGGGTTAGATATCACATTGGGAAGCATACTTTTTGCAACCACGATAGCAACCTATACACCTGCCCAGGTTGACCACGACCTAGGCTTTGTTAATGCTGGTTCTATCATCTCTACCGAAGAAAACGTAATCCGTTCGCTGTTTAATGAAGAGCTTGGTGCAGTTTTACAAGTTCGTGCAGAAGATGCTGATTATGTACTCAAGCAATTTGACAAGAAAGAATTTTTTGTAAACAAGGGAGGCTTCTCTCCGCGCAAGATAGGCAAATTTGCCAGCCATTATATTGGCACAATCAATCCGACATCCGACCGTCTTGTAATCACAGTTGACGATGAAACTCTGTTCGACCAACCACGCGCCGACCTGCAACGCGCATGGCAGGAAACCAGCCATGCCATTCAACGCCTTCGCGACAACCCTGCCTGCGCCGACAGCGAGTTTGCCCTGATTGGCGACAACGAACGCAGCGCATTGTTTGCCAACGTGAAATTTGACGTGAATGAAGACATCGCCGCGCCATTCATTAACAGCGGCGCGAAACCCAAAATCGCCATCCTGCGCGAACAGGGCGTAAACGGCCAAATCGAAATGGCCGCCGCCTTTACCCGCGCCGGATTCGATGCTTACGACGTGCATATGTCCGACCTGATGGCAGGCCGCGTCAACCTTGCCGACTTCAAAATGCTGGCGGCGTGCGGCGGCTTCAGCTACGGCGACGTACTCGGTGCAGGCGAAGGCTGGGCGAAATCGATTCTGTTCCACCCTGCTCTGCGCGACCAATTTGCCGCCTTCTTTGCCGACCCGAACACGCTGACATTGGGCGTGTGCAATGGCTGTCAAATGGTCAGCAACCTTGCCGAGATTATCCCGGGTGCAGAAACATGGCCGAAGTTCAAACGCAACTTGAGCGAACAGTTTGAAGCGCGCCTGAGCATGGTTCATGTTCCGAAATCTGCGTCGCTGATTCTGAACGAAATGCAAGGTTCCAGCCTGCCTGTCGTGGTCAGCCACGGCGAAGGCCGCGCCGACTTCGCGCTTCACGGCGGCAACATTTCTGCCGATTTGGGTATTGCGTTGCAATATGTAGACGGTCAAAACCAAGTAACCCAAACTTATCCGCTCAACCCTAACGGCTCGCCGCAGGGCATCGCCGGTGTGACCAACGCCGACGGCCGCGTGACCATCATGATGCCGCATCCGGAACGCGTATACCGTGCCGCGCAAATGAGCTGGAAACCGGAAGACTGGACGGAACTGTCCGGCTGGTACCGCCTCTTTGCCGGGGCAAGGAAGGCTTTGGGCTAAATCGTATCCTGATTCTGATTTGAAAGAAAAAGGCCGTCTGAAAATAGGTATATCGGACTTCGCTCCAACCTGTTTCAGACGGTCTTTTTGTCTTTTACTACTCTTCTCTGCATTGGCTACCACACAACATTTCATTTATGAATAAATAGGAAATTAAAATGAGTATCTTAGGTAAGATATTGATAAAGATTTTTGTTTCATTGGTTCTTATTTTTCAAATAGTCTATATTTTAAATGTTTTTTTAACAATTAAATATAAGATAGAAATGATGAGTTCCGCCGAAGATATACTCATTACAATCTATGATATAACTCAAATATTATCGATTTTTATTACTTTTGATATTTTAATTATATTGTTTTTGTTAATCTATATAAAATTAATTAAAAAATATAAGCTAAATAAAATATAATAATATTTTAAATTAATAAGGCATAATTTAGACAATACCTATTATATTTTGACGCTAACTATGTTGAGATTTGAGTAATCAAATTAAAAATATTGGGGATATTTTAAAAGAAAGGATTAAGAATGAAAACAGCCGAAAATCTATGTCTAGGTTTCAGCTGTCAGGGAAATCTCCACATCATTCTGTATAATTCCCTCTTTTAAACTATAATCGACATATTCAGACGGCCTTTTCCGACATTATGACTCGACAAGCCTTTATCCTCAGCGATTGCGAATTTTCCGAATGCGGTGAAAAGCCTTACGCCCTGTTGACCGCGAATCCGACGAAGGAACACCACTTCGTCGCCCAGACCGAGCAACGGCAGCACACGCATAATCCGCAGGTAAGCCCGCAGAATCAGAATGTTTACAAGCTACCCTTGTCCATGTTCCATACTGGCGAAAAAGCCCGCGGCAAAGAACAAAACCGCAGCGAAGCGATAAGCGTCAACATCATCGGCAACTTGGCGGCGAAAAACCTCTATACGCTGACCTTTGTCGAAGACTCCGCCAACCAATACAATCTGGAAAGCTGGTTCAACCGTCATGAAAGCGGCTACGAAGAAGCCTGCAATCATCTGCGCACCTTACCTGCAGGCCGTCTGAAAACAACTACGGCAAATGCCGACACCGTCAAAGTACCGGATGCCTTGTGGCGGATATTGCGGCTAAAATTCCTCGGCATTCTGCGCAATCCGTACAACCATAAAAACCTGTTTGCCCATCGCCTGCACCAAACACTTCGGGCACGGCTGCCGGAAGTCGGTTTTGAATTTGTCCGCTTAATCAGCAAACGCGACCCCAAGCGCATCGAAGCCATTATGCAGAACTACCGTTTCACCTTTCTCGGCTATGTTGATTGGTTGGGCGGGCTTTACGGTATGTTGAGCGAAGGCGTGGCGCAACCGTCGTTGTTTGAACGGTTGTTTTGCAACATCTTTGCCGAACCCGAAGCCGTGAAAATCGAATTGTTCCGCTATCCGGAAAACACAGGGCTTTGCCTGTTTGGCGACAGCAGTTTCTGCCTGCAAGCCTCGGCCAAGCTATTCAGTGTCGGCGTTAATATCTCGCATGATATGTTTGCCGTCGTCCATCTGCAAACTGACCGTTGGCACGCGTTTAAAAACACCTTTCATCACGACGCGCCCAAACTGCAAGGCCAAGTGCGGATTATCGACGGCGACCAAACCCAAAGATTGCTGTTCAACCGACTGAGCATCCAGCAAGCCCATGAAGCCGTGTTCGGCCAAAGCCCGAATATCAAAGATTATTTAGAGGCCGTCTGAAACCCCAAACCAGAAGAAAGCATATGAAAATCACACCAATCCAAGCCCTAAACGACAACTACATCTGGATGATTCAAGAAGGCAACCATGCCGTCTGCGTCGATCCGTCCGATGCCACGCCAGTCTTAAAATTCCTTGTTCACAACCACTTGATGCTGGCGCAAATATGGATTACCCATCCCCATCATGACCATATTGGTGGCGCAAAAGCACTGCACAACGGCTTCTTAGAATCCCCAATCTATGGCGAAAGCGACATCGACGTGGCGACGCATACCGTCACCGCAGGTACGCAGTTCCCGTTTGGCGAAGGCTTGGTTACCGTTTGGGCGACCCCCGGCCATACCGACCGCCACATCAGCTATCTGCTGGAAAATTCAGACGGCCTGCACGTTTTCTGCGGCGATACCTTGTTCTCCGCCGGTTGCGGCCGCGTATTCACCGGCACAATCGAGCAGCTTTACGACAGCTTCCACCGATTCAACCAACTGCCCGAAGAAACGCTGTTTTATCCGGCACACGAATATACCGCCTCTAATCTGCGCTTTGCCCAGCATATCGAACCGGACAACGCCGACATTCAAACGGCCTTGGCTGCAGCCGAACACACGCCAACGCTGCCTGTCAGCCTTGCGCACGAACGCAAAGTCAATCCGTTTTTCCGCATACACCTGCCCCAAGTTCAGGCACGCGCCGAAGAATTGAGCGGACGAAAATTAAACAGCGAACTCGAAGTCTTCGCCGCTTTGCGTGAATTGAAAAATCAATTTTAATTGGGCTTAGTCCCTAAAGAATAAGGCCGTCTGAACAATATCTGTTCAGACGGCCTTATTCTTTAGGGATTATTCCCACTCAATTGTGGCAGGCGGTTTACCACTGACATCATAAACCACGCGGTTGATGCCTTTGACTTCGTTGATGATGCGGTTGGACACGCGGCCAAGCAGCGAGTAAGGCAGCTCAGCCCAGTGCGCAGTCATAAAGTCGCTGGTAATCACGGCACGCAAAGCTACGACGTAATCGTAAGTACGGCCGTCGCCCATCACGCCGACGGATTTCACAGGCAGGAATACGGCAAAGGCTTGGCTGGTCAGGTCGTACCAAGATGTGCCGTTTTCATCGGTAGTATTGCGCAATTCTTGAATGAAAATATTGTCTGCTTGACGGAGCAAGTCGGCGTATTCTTTTTTCACTTCGCCCAAGATGCGCACGCCCAAACCCGGGCCTGGGAACGGATGACGGTACACCATTTCACGGGGCAGACCCAAAGCCACACCCAATTCGCGCACTTCGTCTTTGAACAAGTCGCGCAATGGTTCAAGCAATTTGAGCTTCATGTTTTCAGGCAGGCCGCCGACGTTATGGTGGGATTTGATGGCGTGGGCTTTTTTGGTTTTTGCGCCTGCGGATTCGATTACGTCAGGGTAAATCGTACCTTGCGCCAACCATTTGGCGTTGGTGAGTTTTTTCTCTTCAGCGTCAAAGACTTCGATAAATTCCGCACCGATGATTTTGCGTTTTTTCTCCGGATCGGTCACACCGGCAAGTTTCGCCAAAAACTGCTCTTCGGCATCAACGTGAATCACACGTACGCCCAAGTTGCGGGCAAACATGTCCATCACCATTTTGCCTTCGTTCAAACGCAACAGACCGTGGTCAACAAACACGCAGGTCAGTTGGTCGCCGATGGCGCGGTGAATCAACGCGGCCGCTACGGAAGAGTCCACACCGCCGGACAAACCTAAAATCACTTCATCGCTGCCTACTTGTTCGCGGATTTTGGCGACGGCTTCTTCGATGTAGTTCGGCATGGTCCAGCTTGGTTGTGCGCCGCAAATATCCAAGACAAAGCGGTTTAACAACGCGCGACCTTGTTTGGTGTGGGTCACTTCAGGGTGGAATTGGATGCCGTAGAATTGTTTCTCAGCGTTTTCCATCATGGCAATTGGGCAAGACGGGGTGTCGCCGATGACAGAGAAGCCGGTAGGCAGTTTGGAAACTTTATCGCCATGGCTCATCCATACGTCGAGCGTGTTTGGTGCATCATCTTGAATGCCGCGTGTCAGCTCGCTGTCGATGGTTTTCACTTGCGCATAACCGAATTCACGTTGGTTGCCCGGGCTAACTTCGCCGCCCAAGTGGTGCGCCATAAACTGCATGCCGTAGCAGATGCCCAAGACCGGAATGCCCAAATCAAAAAGACCGGTATCGGCTTGATAATCGGATTCGTAAACGGAATTAGGGCCGCCGGAGAGGATGATGCCTTTCGGGTTGAAGGCTTTGATTTCGTCCAAAGGCATGTCGAAAGAATGCAATTCGCAGTAAACGTGGGCTTCGCGCACGCGGCGGGCGATCAGCTGGGTAACTTGCGAGCCGAAGTCGAGAATAAGGATTTTGTCTTGAGTCATGGCGGAAACTTTGCAAAATGTAAGAAAACGGTGCGGCCGTAAGGGCAAATTTTAAATTTAAACCACAATAAAAAGGCCGTCTGAAACGGCGGATTATACCATTGTTCAGACGGCCTTTATAGGGCAAAACCCAAATCTCTCATCTTTCTATTTTGTGTGTTTCTCAGGAATCATATCGCTGCGCGAGAGCAACAGCAGGCAACCCAACACGACCATGCCGATGGCCAGCAACGGCGAGAGGTAAATCCAGTAGCTCATGTGCAGATAAATGGCTGTACCGATATAAATCAGCATCGGGCCGGAAACAATGGACTGTTTGTTGATGCCGTCCATAATCAACACGGCAAAGCCCAAAATAATTAATGCGCCGGCAATCATTGTCGATGTCGCAGGCAAAATATCCGTAGCGCGTAAAAACCAAATCGCACCAAAGATAATCAAAAATAAAGGCAGAAAAAGTGAGGGGCGGGACATAACAACGCTCCGTAAAGGTTTCAGACGGCCTGTATTATTGGGTACGTCGGCCATGCAGGCAAGATATAAAAATGCAATCTTGTGTGTAATTATGCAAAGGTTGGCACAACAAAAAGGCCGTCTGAACAACGGCAAACCGAAATCAAATATTTCAATTTTCCTCTTAACAGACGGCCTTTTAAATCATCAGGCTTTGCCGGTGCTGCCGAATCCGCCTTCGCCGCGCTCGCTGGCGGCAAACTCGTCCACAACCTTAAACGCGGCTTGGACAACCGGCACAATCACCATTTGCGCGATACGCTCCATCGGCTCGATGGTAAACGCTTCTTTACCACGGTTCCACAAAGAAACCTTCAATTCGCCTTGATAATCCGAGTCAATCAAACCAACCAAGTTACCCAAAACAATACCGTGTTTATGACCCAAGCCGGAACGCGGCAACAAAACAGCTGCATACGTGGGGTTGGCCAAATGCACCGCCAAACCGGTCGGAACGAGATATACATCGCCCGGCTGCAATACAATGGCTTCATCCAGGCAGGCACGCAAGTCCAAACCGGCAGAACCGGGCGTTGCATAAGCAGGCAGGGAATCGGCCATTTTCGGATTTAAGATTTTCAGTTCGACTTCGGTTTGCATGACAGGACTCCGTATTGTTCTATATTGGAAAGGGCTACGATTATACACAAATGCCCTTGAGGCCGTCTGAAAAAACGGAGTATGATTCAGTCAGACCTAAGGAGAAAAATCATGGATCTGCACAATATCCGCGAAGATTACAGCAAACGCGAGCTGTCGGAAGCCGAATGCCACGCCGACCCGATTGTCCAATTCGAGCAATGGCTGAACGAAGCGATTCACGCCGAAGTCAACGAGCCGACTGCGGTCAACGTTGCCGCCGTAGGCGAAGACGGCAGACCCAACAGCCGCATGGTGCTGCTGAAAGAAGTCAACCCCAAAGGCTTTGTTTTCTTTACCAATTACCACAGCCGCAAAGGCCGCTCCTATACTGCACACCCTTTTGCCGCCATGACTTTTTTCTGGCCGGAACTCGAGCGCCAAGTGCGCATTGAAGGACGCATCGAAAAACTCGACGCCGCCGCTTCGGACGAATATTTTGAAAGCCGCCCCTACACCAGCCGTATCGGCGCATGGGCAAGCGAACAAAGCGAAGTGATTTCCAGCAAAGCCGTTTTAGTGGCCAAAGCCGCAGCCGTCGGTGTCAAACATCCCCTGCATGTTCCCCGTCCTCCGCATTGGGGCGGATACCTCGTTATTCCCGACCGTATCGAATTTTGGCAAGGCCGCCCCAGCCGCCTGCACGACCGCATCCAATACCGCCTGGTTGACGGCAACTGGATACGCGAACGCCTTTCACCATAATTTTCGGATTTTCAAACAAAAAATTACTGGTTGAGTTACAATACAACCTTTCATCGGCAGGCCGTCTGAATCTGATTTTCAGACGGCCTTTTCCCCCAATCCAACCCCTGCCGCAAATGCCGCAGAAGAACCGCTTTTTCAAGCGAGTTAGGAAAAATCATGTCCAAACAGCCTTCCAGCAAACGCCAATGGCGCGACGGCGTATCATCTACCGCCAAAAAACCTTCTAAACCGGCCAAATCCTTTGCCAATAAAAAACGTCCCGACGACGAACGCAAAACATCAGGCAAACCTTACGGCCAAAAAGTTTCAGACGGCCCTAAAGCTCAAAATACCGCGCCCAAACAACGTGCTGCCAAAGCCAAAAAACTGGTTGTCCGCAACCCCAACCAAAAAATCATGGAACACGCCCGCGATTTGAAAGAACGCCGCAGCGACCTTTCACGCTTCGAACCCGAGCGACTGCAAAAAGTCCTGGCCGCTTCCGGCGTCGGCTCACGCCGCGAAATGGAAGAATGGATCAGCAACGGCTGGGTAACGGTCAACGGCCGCGTCGCCCAACTGGGCGAAAAAGTTACGCCCGACGACCACGTTACCGTCAAAGGCAGCATCATCAAACTCAAATGGGCCGACCGCCTGCCACGCATCATCCTCTACTACAAACAAGAAGGCGAAATCGTTTCCCGCGACGATCCGCAAGGCCGCGTCAGCATCTTCGACCGTCTGCCGCAAGCAGCCAGCAGCCGCTGGGTAGCCATCGGCCGATTGGACATCAATACCAGCGGCCTTTTGATCCTGACCACTTCAGGCGAACTTGTTCAACGCTTTGCCCACCCCAGCTTTGAAGTCGAACGCGAATACGCCGTGCGCGTATTGGGCGAGTTGACCACCGAACAAATGCGCGTCCTGACCGAAGAAGGCGTCATGCTCGAAGACGGTCTAGCAAAAGTGGAACGCATCTACGAACAAGGCGGCGAAGGCGCAAACAAATGGTACAACGTCGTCATCAAAGAAGGCCGCAACCGCGAAGTACGCCGCATTTTTGAAAGCCAAGGCCTCACCGTCAGCCGCCTCGTCCGCGTAGGCTTCGGCCCCATCGGCCTGCCAAACCGCCTCAAACGCGGCCAGTTCTACGAACTCAATCCGGCAGAAGTCGCCAACATCATCAAATGGGCGGACATGCTGCTGCCGGGCGAACGTCGCCGGAAGAAAAGTTAATTAATCTTTATAAGAAGAAACAAGGTCATCTGAAAATTTTAGGCACCCCGTTTCTTCTTAATTCAACTCTAAATTTCTCAAATTCTGAATAAATACATAATCTTCAAGTATCAACCAAATCAATTATTTGTTCCATTTAATGCAATACGTTTTATTTTTTGCTCTGACAAATGAATAGACATATTTCTTGACATACTCTACTAGCGCCACCCGAATCATCACACCTGTTTTCTACCACACTTTGCAATTGCCTTGCTAATTGATATTTGAAGTTGCTTTAAAAAAGAATAACATTCTTATTAAATATAAATATTATTCTGTATTTATATTTATTTTCGATATAAAATCTCATCTCTTATTCTCAATCAATACATTTCGGAAGTTATAAAATCATGACTAAAGTGACTACTTATGAAGAATTAGCTGCAGCGCTACAAGCTGGGGAAACCTACATTTCAGTTTCTGAAACATTGAAAGCACCTGTATATGCAATACACAGCATGGACTATAAAGATATCCTGTCTGGTATAAGTGCGATTACAGGTATAGTGTCTCTAAATCCAACCATTACTCTATTAAGTTCCGCACTATCATCTATAACAAAAGGATCAAAAACAAATTCAGTTAACCTAGACACAATATTTCTGCTATCAAGCTATCTATCGCAGGAGGAGGGTATGGTGTACTGCAACTTTTGCGCAATTACCTAAAAGATGGCGATATACTTAGAAAAGAAGGTAGTTTGGAAATCAAAAGCCAGCACAGTGGTCTTTTAGGAAGTATTCAAAATACCTATCAACAATATCTAGGGAATTCATTCAACCTAGAAACAGGAGAATTTGACTCTGATGCTGCGCAAGAAATTATTCAAAAAGAACGCGGAAATTTAAACATTGTTTTACTGGGTGCAACTGGCGCAGGGAAAAGCTCCTTAGTCAATGCCGTATTTGGCGATAATGTTGTCCGCTCAAAAGATGGTATTCCTGTAACCCAATATTTAGAAAAAATCCATATACCCAAAAAAGGGTTAACCCTGTGGGATACTAAAGGTATTGAAGCGAAAGACTATGAAGCTACCAAAGAACAATTAATCAACGATATTAAAACAGGTTTTCAAACAGCCTTTGATTCAGGTAAGGATGATGAAGTTCCGCATGTTGCATGGCTTTGCATAAAAGAAAGTTCTCGACGTATCGAAGGTAGAGAATTCGAATTGTTAGACATCCTACGGGCTTTTGGTATTCCAACAGTGATTGTATTCACGGATACTGAAGCTGAGGCAGGCCAAACATTTTATACGCAAGCTGTAGCAAAACTAAATGAAGAATATGGAGCTTTTTTGAAAAATCGCTTTGTCCGTGTCAATTCTGTTAGTTACAGTTTTAGAGGCATGACCGTGCCCATCGAAGGCTTAGAGGATCTGATTACAAAAACTGAAAGCTGTTTGGCAGATGCCGACCGAAATACTGAAAATCAAAAAGCAAAGCATATCGAAGCATTACGTAAAGCGCAGCAGGTTGATACAAAGCAAAAGAAAAAGTCGATGACGGAGGGAGCACAAAAATGTGTACACCTAGCTGCAGGTGCTGCAGGTGCTGCAGGTGCTATTCCTATTCCCTTTGCAGATGCTCCGATTATTGCTGCTATCCAAGGTAAAATGATCTTTGCAATTAATGCCGAATTTGAAATGGAAATGAGCAAAAATACGACCCTATCTATTATCGCTGGTATGCTGGGCTCAACAGCACTAGCTACTGTCGGCAAAACTATTGTATCCAGCCTTATGAAATTTGTACCATGGGCTGGCAGCTTTTCAGGAGGTGCTATATCAGCAGTAACAGCCGCTGCAATTACTGAAGCAGTCGGACAAGCTTATATCCAAGTTTTACTGTCATTTTTTAATGATAAGACTGGAAAAGTTGAAATTTCAGACAACGTCATAGAAATTTTAAGCTTGTTTAAGAACTATTATCAGAAACCAGAATTGTCCAAATAAAAATAGGCGGTCTACTCCAGGCCGCCTTATAAATAATTGTCTGCCCTTAATTCATAAACTAGTAAAAAAGGGAAATCCATGTTTAATTTTATAAAGAGAAAATTTCGGGAAGCAATTATTGATCCTATTTCAGATAACGTTCGAGAAAAACAGGAACAATTGGCAGAAACGGCTTCTGAATATGCTGCACCTAGCGTTTTCTACCTACTCTTCGCCATTACAGGAGCAGTAGCCGTCATTTTGGTTTTACTTAGCCTTTCACTCTATATAGGCCAGCTTTTAGGCAGCTACCTATACGGACTATTCATCTTTACCTCATTTTTTATCTTATTGTTTTTATTTGTATGGGCAATGCGTTCTCGTATTGAAACAGCCGTTAAAAAAACCGTATATGAGCTTTTAAAACCATCAACAGATGCTGATGTTACTATTCCTTTGGTGGAGGCGGAAGTTTTAGAAGAAACGGAAGTCAAACGTTTGGAACAACATTAAAATTTTGAAAGGTAATCTGGAAAATATTCAGATGGCTATTTACCTTAGTTATACCTAGGGCACACCCTAAAGAAAAATTTAAATAAAAATACCTTCAAATTACCAATACACTGCTCTTTAACTCATAACAGCATATCCGTAGGAGCTTGAATCATGCCCCGTTTCTTCTTAAAAACCGTTTCCATACTCACTCTGGCAGCTTTGACTGCATGTTCTGACTCAAAAGAATACTCAAATCCCTCTTTTGGACCCTCTCTAGGATTCAAGGAAAGCCAAATTGTTGCCATACAGAAGGTTAAAACACCTACTGTCAAGGTTCGAAACACCGAACGCTACCAAGACCAACCCGACCAACCGGTTAAATCCGTTGCTCAAGAGCCTGTTTCCACATTCAGCATCGATGTCGATACCGGCAGCTACGCCAACGTCCGCCGATTTCTGAACAGCGGCGAACAGCCTCCTAAAGATGCTGTACGGATTGAGGAAATCGTCAATTACTTCCCTTATAACTATCCGCTGCCTACTGACGGCCGTCCATTTGCCGTTCACACTGAAACCATTGATTCTCCATGGCAACCGGAAGCCAAGCTGATCAAAATCGGTATCCAAGCACAAGACACGGCAAAGAAAGACTTGCCGCCTGCCAATCTTGTGTTCCTCGTGGACGTATCCGGCAGCATGGATGAAGAAAATAAACTTCCGTTGGTTCAAAAAACGCTGCGGATCTTGACCCAACAATTACATCCTCAGGACAAAGTTACTCTGATTACCTATTCATCAGGCGAAGAGCTGGTACTTCCACCCACATCAGGTGCTGATAAAGAAACTATCCTGAAGGCCATCGACAAACTGGAGGCCGAAGGCTCGACTTCGGGCGAATCCGCTTTACGCATGGCCTACGAAGAAGCGCAAAAAGCCTTTGTACCCAACGGCATCAACCGTATCCTACTGGCGACCGATGGCGACTTTAACGTTGGCGTATCTGATACCGACACGCTCAAGTCCATGGTTGCCGAAAAACGTAAAACCGGTGTTTCACTCAGCACGCTAGGATTCGGTACGGACAATTACAACGAAGACATGATGGAACAAATTGCCGATGCAGGCGACGGCAATTACAGCTACATCGACAACGAAAAAGAAGCGAAAAAAGTTTTGCAACAACAACTGACTTCCACGCTTGCCACCGTTGCGCAAGATGTCAAAATCCAAGTCGAGTTCAATCCTGCTACTGTCAAAGAATACCGCTTGGTCGGCTACACCAACCGTACCCTGCGCAATGAAGACTTCAACAATGACAAAGTCGATGCGGGCGATATCGGCTCAGGCCACAGCGTGACCGCCATCTATGAAATCATTCCGGCAGGCAAAAACGGCTGGCTGAACGAATCACGCTATCAAAAAGCCCCTGCCGCCAAAGGCAGTAAAAACGAATACGCCTTTGTTAAAGTACGCTACAAACTGCCCGGGGGAAAAGATAGCAAGCTGATGGAACACGCAATTCCCGTTGGCAGCAAACCGCTGGAGCAAGCCGATAAAGACACCCTGCTCGCCCTTGCAGCAGCTTCCTATGCCCAAGCCCTGCGCGGCGGCGAATACAACGGCAAACTTGGCTGGAGCGACATTGAAAAAATGGTACAGCAAGTCCAAGGTGATGATCCGTTTGAGCTGAAATCGGAATTTCTCCAATTGGTACGCATTGCCGCCGGTAATGAAAAGCAATCAGGCCCTTTGGTTAAAGAATAAACCTGAAAAAGGCCATCTGAAAAACATTCAGACGGCCTTTTAATTACACTTTTTATTTTTCCGATTTCAACACACGTTGACGGCGGGTTTCGCTCAATACCATGCCTGCGCTGACGGAAACGTTCATACTTTCAACTGTGCCAAACATCGGAATCGATACCAGCATATCGCAATGTTCGCGCGTCAGGCGGCGCATGCCTTCGCCTTCGTTGCCCATTACCCAAGCTACGCTGTCGGGCAAGTCGCAGTGGTAAAGGTCGGAGTCGCCGCCCATGTCCGTGCCGACAATCCAAATGCCGTATTCTTTCAATTCACGCAAAGTACGGGCAAGATTGGTTACGGTAATATACGGCACGGTTTCCGCCGCGCCACAGGCAACTTTGCTGACGGTCGCATTCAGGCCGGCGCTTTTGTCTTTGGGTGCAATCACGGCATGCACGCCCATCGCATCGGCAGTACGCAGGCACGCGCCAAGGTTGTGCGGGTCAGTAATACCGTCTAATACCAGCAAAAACGGCGGTTCGCTCAGGTTTTCCAACACATCTTCCAAGTGAACATGGTTTTTGGAAGCATCGATAAACCCGACCACGCCCTGATGGCGCGCCCCTTTGCTGATGGCATTCAGGCGGTCGGCATCGGCAAAATGCACGCGTACGTTTTCAGAGGCCGCTTTATCCAATACATCGCGGGTGCGTGCATCGGATTTGCCCTCTTGGATATAGAGTTCGGTAATTGATTTCGGGTTTTGCCACAAACGGGCATTGACGGCGTGAAAGCCATAGATGAGTCGTTGGTTTGCCATGTTTTTGCTTTATCAAAAAATTCAGACGGCCATTATAACAAGTAAGGCCGTCTGAAAATTTTTTATTTCATCAAATAACCGAGTATGCCCGAAGTACCGACCCCGATTAATACCGTCACCAACATCGAAAACCGGCTGGCCGCCAATACCGTCAAAGCAATGGCAATCAGCTCATGCGGTTTGTCCGACACAAAATAAGGCGCAATCACAGAAATCAACACGCAGCCCGGCGCAGCCTCCATAACCACTTGCGCACGACGGCTCAACGTACGGTTGCGCAATGCAAAAAAGCCGATTAATCGGGTTGAATAGGTAACGGCCAACATGCTTAAAAACAGCAGAAACGATTGCAGCGACAACAAATCCTTCATTTTTGCTCTCCCCACAAATACGCCGCCAACAAGCCCGACAACGTTCCGGCCGGAACATACCATGCGCCATCCACGGTCAAATAGGTTGCGCATGCTACAATCAGACTGACAAACCAAGGGCGTGAAGCCGCGAAGCTCTTCCACATCCCGCGCAGCAACACTAAAAACACCGCAGGAAACGCCATGCCGAAGCCCCAAGCCGCTACATCGCCGAACATCGGGCCGACTGCCGCACCAAATGCCGCAAAACCAATCCAAGTTACATACAAAATAAAACACACGCCGGCATAAAACGGCATATTGAACGCTGGCAAACCTGCCGCCTTACGCTTTTGAATTTCAGCAAACGCCATTGCCCAGCTTTCATCACACATAAAAAACAGCGCGGGCATCGCCTTTTTCAGCGGCATATCCCTCATATACGGTGCAATCGCCGCCCCCATCAGGATATGGCGCGAATTAATCATAAATGTAACCGTTGCAATCAGCATAATCGGCAAAGGATTTGCCCACAAATTGACTGCGGCAAATTCCGAACCTCCGGCAAAGTTCATGCCCGTCATCAGCAGCATTTCCAGCCAACTCATGCCCTTTTGTCCGCCCTGCATGCCCAAAATCAGCGCCCACGGCAACAAGCCGATCAACATGGGCGAGGTTTCTTTGATACCGCGCAGAAATTCCGATTGAGGAGAAGCAGTGTGATTCATTTTGATTGAAACGGTTTATTAAAAAGAAGCGACGTATTATAAATCAGGCCGTCTGAACAAGGGTATAATACGGAAAAATTAGATTTATTTACGGAAACCGATATGACCCACACCGTCCATCTGCAGTTTGAAGAAATTGACAATACCGTGTTGCAACGCCTGTGCGGCGCGCTCGACAGCAATCTCGAAGCCTTGGGCAAAGCCCTTGATATCCAAATCAGCCGCCGCTTTGAACATTTCACCTTCATGGGCGAACTGGCACACGCCGGCCGTCGTGCCTTGCTGTCACTGGCCGAAGCCGCAGAAAAAGGCGACTTGGACGACAACGCCATCAGCCTCGCAGCCGTTGAAGCAAAAACCGCAGATGAAAAACACGAAGAAAAACACCACGACCAACAATACTATTTCCGCACCAAACGCGGCAGCATCGGCGGCCGTACCCCGCGCCAAAACGGCTATATCCGCGCCTTGCTCAACCACGATGTCGTGTTCGGCTTAGGCCCTGCCGGTACCGGTAAGACCTATCTTGCCGTTGCCGCCGCAGTCGATGCCATGGAAAAACACCAAATCGAACGCATCGTTTTGGTGCGCCCTGCAGTCGAAGCAGGCGAAAAATTAGGCTTCCTGCCGGGCGATTTGGCGCAAAAAGTCGATCCCTACCTACGACCGCTTTACGATGCGCTTTATGATTTGATGGGTTTCGACCGCGTAACCAAACTGATGGAAAAAGGTTTGATTGAAATTGCGCCGCTGGCCTATATGCGCGGCCGCACCTTAAATGGCGCGTATGTCATTTTGGATGAAGCGCAAAACACCACGCCCGAACAAATGAAAATGTTCCTGACCCGTATCGGCTTCGGTGCCAAAGCAGTCATTACCGGCGACATCAGCCAAATCGACCTGCCGCGCAACATTAAATCCGGCTTGAAAGATGCACGCGAAAAACTGCGCGATGTAGAAGGCCTGTATTTCCACACCTTCACCAGCGAAGACGTCGTCCGACATCCTTTGGTGCAGAAAATCGTCGAAGCCTATGAAGCAGCAGAAGAACAAGCTGAAAAGAAAAACGGCGAATAATCTTTTCAAACACTGAAGGCCGTCTGAAAATCAAATTTCAGACGGCCTTCCTACATCATTCTCCCCATAATACTGCTATAATCCGAAAATCAAGTAAAACAAAGACTTCAAAAGGAAAAATATGACCCTCAAGCCACCCGTCCGAATCGCCGTTACCGGCGCGGCAGGCCAAATCGCCTACGCCACCCTCTTCCGTATCGCCGGCGGCATTATGCTCGGACGCGACCAACCCGTTATCCTGCAGCTGCTCGACTTGCCGCAGGCACAACAGGCATTACGCGGCGTGATAATGGAAATGCAGGATTGCGCCTTCCCGCTCCTTGCCGACATCTTCGCCACAGACGACCCTGAAGTCGCCTTCAAAGATGCCGACATTGCCCTCTTGATTGGTGCACGTCCGCGCACGCAAGGCATGGAGCGTGCCGACTTGTTGCACGCCAATGGTGAAATTTTCAAAGTACAAGGCGCGGCGTTGAACAAAGTTGCCCATCGCAACGTTAAAGTCCTCGTCGTCGGCAATCCGGCCAATACCAACGCCTACATTGCCATGAAATCCGCCCCCGACATCCTGCCGGAAAACTTCACCGCCCTGATGCGCCTCGACCACCACCGCGCCGTCAGCCAAATTGCCGAAAAAATCAACCGCCCGATTACTTCCATCGAGCAAATGTGTGTCTGGGGCAACCACAGCCCGACCATGTATGCCGACTACCGCTACGCCACCAGCAACGGCGAGTCCGTCCAAGACATGATTACCGAACCCGACTGGAACACCGAAGTCTTCATGCCAAAAATCGCCGGACGCGGTGCCGCCATTATTGCCGCACGCGGCTCATCATCCGCGGCTTCCGCCGCCAATGCCGCCATCTACCACCTGCGCGACTGGCTGCTCGGCAGCAGCGGCAAATGGATAACGATGGGCGTCCCCTCCGACGGCTCTTACGGCATCCCCGAAGGTTTGATTTTCGGTTTTCCCGTCATTTGCGACGAAGGCAGCTACCGCATCGTCCAAGGCTTGGATTTGTCGGATGAATTCAGCCAAAAACGTATTGCCGCCACACTGGCCGAATTAGAAGAAGAACGTTCAGCCATCCAAGATCTACTCTAAAACAAAGGCCGTCTGAAAACCAAATTTCAGACGGCCTAAATAATTAAATGCCCATTCTACAATCATTTTTAAAAGCTAGAATGGCACTCTTTGTCCTTGCTTATCTTTAAGATGCCATTGACCTGCCAGTGTACAACCGCCGCCACTACCGCCGACAGCATAATGATCACAATTCGGGTCAAGCCGTTTCCCTTGAGAATATGAGCCATTTGTCAACTCGTCCCCATCAAAGGAACTGCATGAGCCGGTGAAAGCTACGCAAAACAGGATTAAAAATTTCTTCAACATTCCCATCACCTTTTTTATAAAAATCATACCCAAAAATTGCAGCCTGGATAAAGTTCCCACGGTATCAGTATAAGCCATATATTGTGCGAGCAAAAAGAACCAACCCTTCCTTACTCACAGTTGTACTGCCGCTGATATATATATACCAAAATTTCCGCTGCCATCGCTTAAAGAAAAACTAACTCCAGAAATTTGGAATACACATATAATGAAATTAAAAACATATAAAATAGTTATCAAACTAATTTAATAAACATGTGACAAATTTTTTGCAACTTTGTTTCTTATGGTTTTGCTTTTTTATAAAGCTCGCTCTCACAATATGAAAATTATCCAATACCTTCTCTGCGTTTGAAAAAGGCCGTCTGAAAACCAAATTTCAGACGGCCTTTACTATGCAGCCTTATTCCGCTACATCAATGCACAAATATTTCAATTCTAAATACTCGTCCGCACCATATTTGCTACCTTCGCGTCCCAAACCGCTGCGTTTCACGCCGCCAAACGGTGCCACTTCATTACTGATTAAGCCCGTATTGATGCCGACCATGCCGTATTCCAAGGCTTCGCCGACGCGCCATTGGCGGGCGGTATTGGAGGTGAAAAGGTAAGCTGCCAAACCGTATTCCGTATTGTTCGCAGCCTCGATGACTTCGGCTTCGGTTTCAAAACGGAACACCGGACACAACGGCCCGAAGGTTTCCTCGCGAGCTACCGCCATTTGCGCCGTAACGCCGCTTAAAACAGTTGGTTCGAAAAATGTTCCGCCCAATGCACTGCGTTTGCCGCCGGTCAGGCAACTTGCGCCTTTAGCAAGCGCGTCGGCGATGTGCTGCTCGACTTTCTCCACCGCTTTTTCCTCAATCAGCGGCCCTTGGTTTACGCCATCCTCCAAGCCGTTGCCCAATTTGAGCGCAGCCACTTTTTCACTTAATTTGCGGCAAAATTCGTCGTAAATGCCGGATTGAGCGTAAACGCGGTTGGTGCAGACGCAGGTCTGTCCGCTGTTGCGGAACTTGCTCGCCAGCGCGCCTTCAACGGCTTTGTCCAAATCGGCATCGTCAAACACGATAAACGGCGCATTGCCGCCCAGTTCCAAACTGAGTTTTTTAATGTCTGCCGCGCTGTCGGCAAAAATTTTCGCGCCGACTTCGGTTGAGCCGGTAAAGCTGATTTTGCGCACAGTTGGATTTGTGGCAAATTCATGGCTGATTTCCGAAGCACTACCGCTGACAACAGGCAACAAATCTTGCGGCACGCCCGCTTCGTAGGCCAGTACAGCCAACGCATACGCACTCAAAGGCGTGAGCGATGCAGGTTTGACAATCATCGCACAGCCCACCGCCAAAGCAGGTGCAGCCTTACGCGCAATCATCGCAGATGGGAAGTTCCACGGCGTAATCGCAGCGGTAACTCCGACAGGCTGTTTCAATACAACCAGTTTTTGCGACGCTTTCACACTCGTCAGCACGTCGCCGTCAATCCGCCGCGCTTCTTCTGCAAACCAACGCACAAACGAAGCTGCATAATCAATTTCACCTCGCGCCTCAGTCAGACTTTTGCCCTGCTCCATCGTCATGATACGCGCCAGTTCTTCTTTGTTTTCTTTAATCAAAAAATACCAACGCCACAACACATCGGCGCGCTCCAACGCAGTTTTTGCCGCCCATAATTTTTGTGCCGTCTCCGCCTTTTGAATCAAAAGCTTCAGGCCGTCTGAATCAGTCTTACGGACAAACGCCAAAGCCTCACCTGTTGCAGGGTTATCAACTTTAATGGCATCTGGGATCGAAGAAAAGGAAATATCAGGATGATTGAGCAAACGGGCAAAATCTTTCATGAGAAACGACCTTTCTAAAACCGAGGATATACGTTCATTATCATATTCATACCATCAAAGTGCAACTAAATCAAAAAACAAACCAACATCAAAGGCCGTCTGAATATCTTACAGACGGCCTTTTTTATTCGGTCTTATCTAATCTACACACTTATCTCAATTTGGATGGACGAAGATAAGAATATATATTGATTAACAGAAGTAACGCATAGAGAGCAAATATAATGATTAATACATAATTACCTGCTTTTATTGTACTGGAGACAATGATAAAAAACAGATCCAATTCTACTAAGTGATAGACAAAATATACCAATAAAGCAAAGACGATTGTGCTAAGTATTTTTCTATTAAGCAAAAAAAGCAAAATAGAAATATTATTTAAAATAAAAAATAACTTAATGACGATTTCACTCCCCTCTATCTCACCCTGAAGTTCAGACAGCTTATACATATCTCCATATACAATATAATCTGCATTATAGAAATTTTGCTTAAGAAGGAAAAAAGACAATATACATAGTAATAAAAAAATTATATATCCAACAAATTTATCAAATTTCATATCATTTCTTCCATAACAAAGCTTTCTATAGGCAGCCAAATTCCGTCTAATAATCTAGAGCAGATAAAATAAATGGAAAAAAGGCCGTCTGAAAGGTAATCAACCTTGTTGACTTCCCCTTCAGACGGCCTTTAATCCGCCTTATTCAAACAAAACGTCTATGCCCTCTTCCCCAACTTCCAAGCTCGCTCGCTCCGGCATATGACCCGCCGTCTGCTGCCATTGTAAAAAACTTTGGGCTATCGCCGGCATCACCTGACGGTTCAGCAGGTGGTCGATGTTGCGCGCACCGCTGTCGCCGGTCGTACAGGAATCGGCCAGCAGCGCTGCAAAGTCCTCACTGTAACTGAGACGTGTTTGATGGGCTTCATACAGCCGGTCTGCAATTTTATCCAACTTCAATCTGACGATTTGGGCCAATGCTTCTTTTTCCAACGGACGGTAAGGAACGACCTGCATACGCGCCAACAATGCGGCTTGGAAGTGGTCTGTCAGTATCGGACGGATGGCTTCCGCCAGTTCTTCCAAGCTGTATTCGGGTGCTTCTTCGGCTTCGGCAGGGCCGTCTGAAACTTCGGTGTGCTCAGACGGAGTTTCCGGCATTTGTGCAGAAAGTTCTACTTCGGTATCGGCGATCTGTTCTTGTCCGTTTGCTTCTTGGTTTTCTTCTGTTGCGGCTTCTTCTGCCTCTTCTGGCTCTTGCGGTTTCAGCAACTGGGTCAGTTCGTTTGCGCCCAAGTTCGAAGTCATCAGGATAACGGTGTTTTTGAAGTCGATTTCCCGGCCTTCGCCGTCACGCATCATGCCTTTGTCGAAGACTTGGTAGAAGAGGTTGAGGATGTCTTTATGGGCTTTTTCGACTTCGTCCAGCAATACGACGCTGTATGGTTTTTGACGTACGGCTTCGGTCAATACACCGCCTTCACCGTAGCCGACATAACCCGGAGGCGAGCCTTTAAGTTGGGAAACGGTGTGTGCCTCGCGGTATTCGGACAGGTTGATGGTAATCAGTGATTTTTCGCCGCCAAAGAGTGCGTCTGCCAATGCCAGGGCGGTTTCTGTTTTGCCGACACCGGATGGGCCGCTCAACAGGAATACGCCCAACGGGGAGTCGTTGGTTTTCAGGCCGGCTTTGGCAGCCCTTAAACTTTGCGCAATCGCATGGATGGCTTCGCTTTGTCCGACTACGCGTTGCTCAAGCAGGCTTTCGAGCTGCAGCAGGTTGGCCAGTTCGTCTTTGAGTACGCTGCCTGCGGGCACGCCTGTCCAGTCGGCGATAATGTCGGCAATCACGGTTTCATCGACGCTGGTAAAAATCAGCGGTTTGCCTGTGACGACGGCATCCAGCTGTTGCTGTTTCTCGGTCAGGCTTTGTTGTGCGGCTTCCCGCTCTTCGGAAGTCAATTCTGTATTTTTGGCGGCTTCCATTAAGGATTGTATTTCGTCCGCCAATTGTTTTTCTTCCTGATAGCGGCGGTTCATTTCTTCGCGCTGTTCGTTCAGTTGGGCAATTTCCTGCTCGACTTGTCGGATGTTTTCTTCTTGCGATGCGTTCAGACGGCCCAGTTGTTTGTCGGCATCCAATGCTTCCAATTCCCGTTGCAGCGAGGAGGCCTGTGCCTCCATCAAGCCGAAGATATGGGGAACGGTATCCAAGCTCATGCGGACGCGGGCGGCGGCCGTATCCAACAAGTCTACGGCTTTGTCGGGCAGTTGGCGGCCGGTAATGTATTTTCTGGAGAGTTGCACGGCTGCGATGACTGCGGAATCCTGAATATGGACTTTATGGTAGGCGGCATAACGCTGTTTCAAGCCGCGCAGCATGGTGAAGGCGGATTCGTCATCGGGCTCTTCTACTTTGACCATTTGGAAACGGCGCTCCAATGCGGCATCTTTTTCAAAATATTGTTTGTATTCGCTCCAGGTTGTGGCGGCAATGGTGCGCAATTCGCCTCGTGCCAAGGCCGGTTTTAAGAGGTTGGCGGCATCTGCGCCACCGGCGCTGTTGCCGGCGCCGATTAAGGTATGCGCTTCGTCAATGAACAATAAGATGGGTTCTTCGGAATTTTGAACGGCTTCAATTACGTTACGCAGGCGTTGTTCGAATTCGCCTTTAACGCCCGCACCTGCCTGCAGCAGGCCTAAATCCAGGACCAATACCTGTGTGTTTTCTAATATTTTAGGCACTTCGCCTGAGGCGATTTTCAAGGCTAGGCCCTCTACCAGTGCGGTTTTACCGACGCCCGGCTCGCCGACCAAAATCGGATTGTTTTTACGGCGGCGCGATAAAATATCCATCATTTGGCGGATTTCTGTTTCGCGGCCAAATACGGGGTCGATGCCGCCTTGGGCTGCTTTTTCAGTCAGGTTGACGGTAAAGCGCGCCAATGCATCGTTTTGTCCGGTTGCTTTAACCGGTTGTGGTTTGGATTCAGCCTGAGTGCCTTCCTGGCCTTCTTCGGCAGAAGTTTGGGCAAACGTATTGTTGGTGCCTTCGATTGAGACTTCATCCAACCATGTTTTCAGACGGCCTATTTGGGTTTCCGTCAGACTCAACAGCGGCCATGCATCCTGCGTCATCAGACGGTAAGGGGATTTCAACAATGCCTGATACAGATAAGCGGAACGGATTTCCGATGCGCCTTCGTCACTTGCCAGCAGCCATGCGTCTGACAATAGGCTGACCAGTGATTTGGACAGTGAAGGATTACCGCGGACATTGCGCGGCAGTTTATCCATCGTGTCCAGCAAAGGGTTCCAGATGTTTTCCGAATCAATTTCGTAACGTCTCAATAAGGCGCCGACATCGCCATCCCCTAATTCCAATAGTTTGATAAACAAATGGTCAACCGTAATTTCGGCATGACCCCGTGTTTGACATAAACCGGCGGCGGCTTCCATTGCCTGTTGGCAATGCGTATTCAGACGACGTAATAATAAGGCTTGATCATGTGCAGACATTTGATATCCCTGATGTAAAAATGTGTTATAAAAAAGTGCTACCTTTATCAGGCAGCACTTTATGTGGATGATTAAGCGCGGCTTTCGTTCCAGCTGTCGGAATGAATGATGTTGCCGTCTTTATAAGTCCAAGTGATTTTTTCGTAGCGCAATTCAACGCGTTCCAAGTGGTTGTAACGCTCGCGTGCAGGGTCTTTGATGTTGTGCATTACAGGACCTACTGCGACAACTTTAACGTTGTCCAGTTTGGTATTGAAGTACTCTTTCTCTTGACCGGATGCATCAATTTGATACCACTTGATTTCTACTTCTTTTAAAGTTTGGCCAGTGGTTACGGCTTTGTACAAGTATGGAGAAGACGCATCGTATTCTTTGTACAATACGATAGGTTCATGAACGCGGGTACCTGTCAGTTTGCCGGTATTGGCATCTGTAGGAATGCGGACATTGTGTTGGAACTCAACGATCTCAACACTGTCTTCACGGCCGTTAACGTCAACGGAACCTTTAATAGCGGAACCGCCATCGTCTTTCAGCCACATATAAGCAGGAATTGCCATATTTTTACTCCTTAGTTTTATTAAAAACGCTTTAAGTTTTAAGGCTTAAAGCAACTTGTGCTGCATTGAATTACTGTGTTGCCGAGGGAATAAGGATAATCTCAACCCTGCGGTTCTTGGCCTTACCGTCTTCTGTCTGATTGTCTGCAATCGGTTTGGTATCACCCAAACCTTTGACCTCAAACCGACCCTCCGGAACATTAGAAGAAATCACCAACCAGTCTTTGACGGATTGGGCCCGTTTTTCTGACAACTGCTGATTGGAAACAGGATTTCCGACATTATCGGTATGGCCTTCAACTAAAATGCGGGTATCAGGATGTGATTCGATTGCCTTCAATACGCCAATCAATGCTTTATTGGCATTATTTTTTAATTCAAACTGGCCGGTTTCAAAGAGTGCCAAACTATCCAGGGTAAGAACCACCGGCTCCGGCTTTTTGACAGGCCCGGGCGCTTTAGGAACTTCGGCAGGGATTAAGGCTTTTAATTTGGGGATATAGGCCTGCGCACGATACAGTCCCAAGCCCAAATATGCAGGAACACCGTAATCACGGTATCCTTCAAGCAATTTCAAGTCCTGCTTCAACAGCCCTATTTTTTTAGCCTGTTCGGCTTTATCCGTTTCCATACGGAAGTCCGCTATATGCGTGCCGATTTGTTCCAACAAACGGCTGTTATTGACAGTTGAAAACGACGCGGCCAGAAAAAAACCGGCAACACCAATGAATAATACCTTAAAAATCATATCTGAAATATGATTTCTATGATAAACGGCATATTTATCCAGATATTCGGATAGGATGTATCTTACCGAACCATGTTGAACGCTTTTTGCCGTCGGAATAAGACCATCTGTATTTTTTACCAGATAAGCTGCCCATTCAGATGTATTTTGAAAATTTCCACAATCGGCAAGGCTTAAACTGCATATGTCCACATACTCCCATCCGCTATCTGTATTTTTTAAGAATTTTTCTTCTAAAAAATTCAGCGCCTCCATCAGATAAACATATTGATGGCTATACTGGGCATTGCTGTCATGCAGAAATTTAAGGGACAGGGCGTTTTTCAGGTTCTTTAAGAATTCGTTTATCTGCAGACGGTTGTGTTCTTTCTTATTGATGATAGAAAAAACGGAATGACTGTTTTTTCTATCAAACAAAAAAGACACCGGCGTTTGAATCAACCAGTGCACCGGGATAGTCAAACCTGTGCTCTTCTGCAGAAAAAGTATATTACGCAACCATGTGCGCAAAGTGGTCGCAATATCGGTATTTTCCGCCGGGGAAAGCCACAGCTCCAGACTCACAGAAACATACTTATGGGCTGTATTTTCAAGCAAATTGGAAACGACCGGATGCAGATTTTCCGAACCCGACATATTGATATAGACGGTTTCATTTACCCTCTCTACCAACTTTCTCGGCACAGAAGAGTCATGCAGACGAATGGTATAGCAACCCAAATCTCCGTTGGAATCCAATTCTTCTGTGATTTTCTTCCAAAAATCCGTATTGATTTGTTCGCGTTTTTTCTTTAGATAAAAACGCCAATAATAAAAGGCCACCCCAACGGACAATGCCCAAGCACAGCCTTTGATTATCCAACCTGCCTGCCAATATACTGCGAACACATACAGTAAAACGAGCTCAAAAACAGCCAGGGTCGCCAGAACCGAAATTTTCCGATAAGTCATTATATAAACACTTGAAATTACAATGCTTGTATTTGTTCAACCAAACCATCTAGATAATATCTAAATGCAAAGTATGCAACCGCCGCTACAACAATGCTTCCCACAAGCAGCCAGGCAGGACGGAGGCTGAATGCTTTTTTCAGCGGCGTTCCCTTTTGATCTATATAAAACAACTTACCGTCTTCCGATACGGCATTGCTTGGGAAGGCAGGTGTGATTTTTTTCAACTGTTCCTGTGCGGTGTGCAATGCATCTTCATCCAAAACATATCGGCCCCTGAACCCCAAATTAATCACACTCAGATAGGTTTCCGCCACCAAGGGGCTGGCATCCTTGTGGTTTTTACACAAAGATTCGATTCGGTCACACAGGATATCCCCTGCATTATATGATTGGAAAAAACAAACCTGCATAGGGTTTCTTTCCCATACTTCCCTGTCGTTACCTTTCAGCGTGCGCAGTGCAACTTCATCCAAAAGGGCGCATTGTGCATATGAAACTTCTTCAATATCCGCTTCTTTCCATCCAAGCTCGGCTAATTTTGCCTTTAAATCTTGAATCAGATTTTTGCAATGAGCATACCATGATTCGGAATGGTCAGGTGTAAAGCCGGCAGATAATGCGGATACCGCCAAAGCAGTATCTCTCAAAACGGTTCTAATCAAGGGTTGGTTATTCATATTAAATACTCACTACTGCAAATAGGCTTAAATGTAAATCAGAAATAGAGGCCGGAACATAAATGCTGCATACTTGGGACTGCATCATCCTATCAAACGCGACATGCCGTTTATCCAACCTAAAATACACATTGTCCATTCTAAAAGGCAGGCCCGGCGGAGTCTGATGAAGGTGATGTAAAGGTACGCCGACCACTGCCGTATTAATTACACGCTCCACATCATCGGGTGCACCGATTTTGCTGACCAAAGGCAGCTGTTTTTGCAATTCCAAGAAGTCGACGGAGTCGGAATGGGCGGAAAGATAAAACTCTGCATCAGCATTGATTCGGTCATCAAATATCTGGGCGCGCCAATGCGTCGATTTCAGATGCTCCAGTGACAATTCGATAACAGGGGAAGGAATAACCTCATCCAGCAAATCACGGATTTTTTGTTCCAAACGGTTGAATGTTCCAAACAAATCAAAGTGATCATATGAGTCTATTTCTTTAACGGACTCGTTGGCTCTAAAGGTATACAGCATACCCAGCAGGCGTACCAAAAGTTTATAAAACTCTTCCGGATGCTTCTGCGGGTAGTCATTCAGGTGCTTCAATTCCGGATAAATGGTATTTAAGCCATGCAGAAACCAAAACAGCATCGAATCGGAAACTGAAAAATCAACGACACTTTCGCTCCGAGAGCGGCGGCGGGCAGACAAATTCTCTATACGGGATAATACCATCAATGTGATGCGGTTAAGACAAGAGAATAAAGTTTCCGATCCTGTTATGGATAACAATGGCGGGATATAGTTTTTAGCCCAAACGAAAGCGCCCGTCTCATCTTTCTCTATTGCACCGATAGGACAGGTAATATAGTCGTCATTTTGTTCAAAATCGAAACGAATGGTGAGATTCAACCCTTCCACCGCAAACTCTGTTTCTTCGGTAGAGAAAATATCCTCCACCTTCTCAAAGCTCTTAACAAAGCGCTTGGGCGTATCTTTGGTTTCATCCTCATCTACCAAGTTTGAAACATGTGCCTGATAGACTGGCAGTGCCAACAATACAACATTTCGTTGCTGTAAAGACAGGCCTTCAATATTACGCACATTGACGTGGCGTCCGCCGGCCTGCAAATCAATTAAGGTGCCATCCGGCAAGCATGCTTGAAGTGTATCTAATTTGATTTTTCCAACTTCTAATGCCTGACGGTCAAATTCACATTGAAAACAGCCCCATCTAAAATCCCCCATCATTCTCATTAACAGGGCATGCATATGATTATTGAATTTGTCTTGTTGTTGAAAATGTTGAGGCGATAGGAGTACCCCCTCTTCCCATAACGGCTTGTGAAATTTCACTGAAAAACCTTTTTCCGGTAAATTTGAATACAATAGACAAGCTATCTGTCTAACATTTATACTAACCAATCAGGATATTTCCTGACCCCATACCTTGCATTTTATTTGAAAAAATGACATAAGTGTCACTTAATCTATCAAAAAAGGATAAATTTCATCGTGAGCAAAAGTTTTCAAAACGAAGTTCCGCCTTCCCGTATCAATATTAAATTGGACTTGCATACCGGCGGCGCACAAAAAAAGGTTGAGTTGCCGCTTAAGCTTTTAGTAACCGGCGATTACAGCAACGGCCAAGATAAACGCGATCTTGCCGAAAAAGAAAAAGTCAATATTAACAAAAACAACTTTGATTCAGTATTATCCGATTTCAATCCTAAAGCCAATCTGACCGTCAAAAACACACTCTCTCCTGCCGGCGGCGAGATGAATGTGAATTTGGATTTCAAATCCATGCGCGACTTCCATCCGGAGCAAATTGCCCAGAATGTGCCGGAATTGCGTGCCTTGCTAGCTATGCGCAACCTGCTTCGCGATTTGAAATCCAACTTATTGGACGACTCTGCTTTCCGTCGCGAATTGGAAGCCATTCTGCGTGACGAAAACCTGTCTGCCGAACTGCGCGACCGTCTTGAAAAAATCGCACCTATCAATAATAAGTAACATCAAAGGCCGTCTGAAATACCCGTAAGGATTCAAATATGCAAAAAAGCCAAAAGGCCCAAGCCCAAACTACAGTTATCGAACAAGAAAACACAAACAGTGTTTATGAAGATCTGTGTAAAAAAATCAATCTGAATGCCGTTGACTCCGTCATCGATATCGAGCAATTCCAAAGTGCCGAGAAAATGTCGGAAGCCTCTGCCGACGAGCGTATTGCCGCAGCCGTCAGCGTCTTCATGAAAATGATCCAAGACTCTTCCCAAAAAGTGGAGCGCCTGGACAAAAGCCTGCTCGATTACCACATTGCCCGTATCGATGAACAACTCAGCCGTCAACTGGATGAAATCCTCCATAACGAAGAATTTCAAAAAATCGAATCCGCATGGCGCGGTTTGAAATTCTTGGTCGACCGAACCGACTTCCGTCACAATGTCAAAATTGAAATTCTTGATGTTTCCAAAGAAGATTTGATTCAAGACTTTGAAGATGCGCCTGAAATCGTGCAAAGCGGACTGTACCGCCACACTTACAGCAACGAATACGACACCCCGGGCGGCGAACCTATCGGCGCCGTGATTTCAAACTACGAATTTGACCGCAGCCCTCAAGATATGGCTTTGCTGCGCAATATCTCGCGTGTTTCCGCTTCTGCACACATGCCATTTATCGGCTCGGTCGGCGCTTCTTTCTTCGGCAAAGAAAGCATGGAGGAAGTGGCCGCCATCCAAGACTTGGCCAACTATATGGACCGTGCCGAATACATCAAATGGAAAAGCTTCCGCGAAACAGACGATGCACGCTATATCGGCTTGACCCTTCCTCGCTTCCTTGCCCGTCTGCCGTACGGCAGCGACACCGTGCCTGTCCGCAGCTTCAATTACGAAGAACAGGTAAAAGGTACGGAGCATAACCGCTATTTGTGGGCAAATGCATCATTTGCCTTTGCCGCCAATATGGTGCGCAGCTTCATCAATAACGGTTGGTGCGTCCAAATTCGCGGCCCACAGGCCGGCGGCTTGATTGAAGATTTGCCTATTCACATGTACGACCTGGGTACCGGCAATCAAATGAAAATCCCGACAGAAGTCCTGATCCCGGAAACCCGCGAATTCGAATTTGCCAACTTGGGCTTTGTTCCGCTGTCTTTCTATAAAAACCGCGATTACGCCTGCTTCTTCTCCGCCAACTCGACTCAGAAACCCGCGTTGTATGAGACCAAGGAAGCAACCGCAAACAGCCGCATCAACGCCCGTTTGCCTTACGTCTTCCTGCTCTCCCGCCTGGCGCACTACCTCAAACTGATCCAGCGTGAAAACATCGGTACCACCAAAGACCGTCGCATGCTTGAATTGGAACTGAATAATTGGATCAATACCCTGGTAACGGAAATGACCGACCCGAGCGACGAGCTGCAGGCAACACATCCGTTAAGAGAGGCAAAAGTATTGGTGGAAGATATCGAGGACAACCCGGGTTTCTTCAAAGTCCGCCTGTTTGCCCGCCCGCACTTCCAAATCGAAGGCCTGGATGTCAACTTGTCATTGGTATCTCAAATGCCTAAAGAAAAGAAATAAGCAATTAGGTAAACTTGAAAAATCCTCTTTCCCAAAAGGAAAGAGGATTTCTACTCCTACAAGTAATTATTTCTTTGCACATAGGTATAAAGAAAAAGAAATTTAGTCAAAATATCCAGTGAAATCTACAATTTTGGAACAACATCTCCCTTAACCTAGGCTCCTTGGTATAACAAAAATTTGTAATATTTGTGATTATTTTGAACATGAAATACTCTTTCCAAATACCCTACCTCAAAAGGATAAGACACATGTATTACAACAATTTGCTATAATATAAAACTCACTCAGTTCAACCCTCATCCAAAATTCCATTTTCAGACGGCCTTTGTCTGTTTATAAGGCCGTCTGAAATGTTTTCCGTCCATCCTCCTCTGCTGAACCATGATTCCATCTGATTTCATTGACGAGCTTTTGTCCAAAGTCGATATTGTCGATATTATCGACGAGCAGGTTCCGCTGAAGAAAGGCGGGGCGAACTATATGGCCTGCTGTCCGTTTCACAAGGAAAAGACGCCGTCGTTTTCGGTCAGCCCAACCAAGCAGTTTTACCATTGCTTCAGTTGCGGGGCTCATGGTTCGGCGATTGGTTTTGTGATGGAACATCAGGGACTGTCGTTTCCGGAGGCGGTGCAGTTTTTGGCTGATCGCGTCGGCATGACGGTACCTAAAGTTCGTGGGCAAGAAGACAACCCCGAAATCCGTGCCGAACGTAAGAAAAAACAACAGACTTTGGAAGAAACGACGGCAGCGGCAGCGGATTTTTACGCGCAACAGTTGAAATTCAATCCGGCGGCGAAGGCTTATTTGGACAAACGCGGTTTGAGTGCGGAAGTCATCGCGCATTATGGTTTAGGCTATGCGCCTGACGGTTGGCAACCTTTGGCGCAAGTGTTCCAACCCTATCCGAATACTGCGTTGGTGGATACGGGCATGGTCATCGACAACGAAGGCAAACATTACGACCGCTTTCGCCATCGGATTATGTTCCCTATCCGTAATCCACGTGGGCAGGTCATCGGCTTTGGTGGCCGCGTATTGGACGACTCCAAACCCAAATACCTCAACTCGCCGGATACGCCTTTGTTCGATAAAGGAAAAAACCTTTACGGGCTATATGAAGGGCGTGCTGCCGTAAAAGAGGCAGGACGGATTTTGGTGGTCGAAGGCTACATGGACGTGGTTGCATTGGCGCAGTTCGGCCTCGGCTACGGCGTAGCGGCTTTGGGTACGGCAACCACGGCGGAACACGTCAAAATCCTGATGCGTCAGGCAGACAGTATTTATTTTTGTTTCGATGGCGACAGCGCAGGACGTAAAGCGGCCTGGCGCGCGCTGGAAAATGCGTTACCGCAATTAAAAGACGATAAATCGCTGCATTTTCTGTTCCTACCCGAAGAACACGACCCAGACAGCTACATCCGCGCCTACGGTAAGACTCAATTTGAAGATGCCTTGTTAAACCAAAGCAAGCCTCTATCCGAATACTTTTGGGAACATCTTTCAGACGGCCTCAACCTCAATACGCAAGAAGGCAAAGCAGAATTGGTCAAAACCAGTTCTCCACTTTTGGCTCAGATTACCGCGCCGGCATTGGGCTATCTTCTGAAACAAAAACTCAGCGAGCTGGTAGGCATCGACCCTGACAACCTCGCCCAGTTACTCGGACAAGAAGCGCCAAAGCGGCACGTCAAACAAAAAAGTTACAAACTGCCGCCTATTTCTGTCAAACAGCCAACCATGCTGACACTAGTTCAAAGACAGATACGCAGCCTCTTGATAAATCCGGCTTGGGCTTCATATATAGACCTGCCCGATTATCTGGCTTTAAGCGGCGACTTTGCCTGCCTTGCCAATCTGGCCGAAACCATCAAACATCACGATACGACTCCTGCAACCGCACAAGTGCTTGAATATATGCGCGGTTCGCCCTATGAGGAAACCGTTAATCAAATCTTTTTATCGACCCTTCATTCTGAAGAAATGGAAGGGGATAACGAAGAAGATTGCGAAAGTTTCCAAATCGGCATGAAAAAGTTGTTAAATGAATTAAAATACAGCCAAATCGAAACTTTAAAGCAAAAAAGTATTCAAACCGGTTTGACCGAAAATGAAAAAAGACTCTTGCTGTCACTTTTGACGGCAAAGCAAAACTAACCCCTCAGGCCGTCTGAACAATCTAAACACACGCTGCGAAACATGACACGCAGAACACTCCATCTGTAATATTTACAGACGGCCTCAGAGTATTAAAGTGAAATCTGATTTCACAACAAAAAGCTCTGCTCCGCCTTCAGGTACGGCCACATCACCGTAAACCGTCGGCATCCTATCAACCTAGAGAGCAATCCATGTCTAAAAACCAAAACTACGAAGAATACCAAGACCAAGACGACAACCGTCCCTTGAGTATCGAAGAGCAGCGCGCGCGTCTGCGCCAACTCATTATCATGGGCAAAGAACGCGGCTACATCACTTATTCCGAAATTAACGACGCCCTGCCCGACGATATGTCCGATGCCGAGCAAATCGACAACATCGTCAGCATGATTTCCGGCTTGGGCATCCAAGTAACCGAGCAAGCCCCCGATGCTGAAGACATCCTCTTGAGCGACAACGCCGCCGCCATGACTGACGACGATGCCGTTGAAGAAGCCGAAGCAGCACTCTCCAGCGCAGATTCAGAATTCGGCCGTACAACCGATCCTGTACGTATGTATATGCGTGAAATGGGGCAAGTCGATCTGTTGACGCGTGAAGACGAAATCATCATCGCCAAAAAAATCGAAAATGCACTGAAAAACATGGTGCAGGCAATCTCCGCCTGCCCAGGCTCGATTGCCGAAATTCTGGCGTTGATCGAGCAGGTCCGTAACGACGAAATCCGTGTGGATGAAGTCGTTGAAGCCATCATCGACCCTAATGAAGTCTTGTTGAACGAATTAGGCTTGGGTCATTTGGAAAATGCCAAACCTGATGACGAAGAAGGCGAAACCGACAGCGAAGTCGAAGATGACGACGAAGATGATGAAGATGACTCCGGCAGTGATTCCGAAGCCATATCCGCCGCCCATTTGGCCGAACTGAAACAAAAAGTTTTGGAACATTTCGCCTTTATCGAGAGCGAATACGGCAAAATGATCAAACAGTTGGAAAAACACGGCAGTCAGCATGCCAACTACCTGAAGCACCGCGATGCCATTGCCAACAAACTGTTAGAAGTCCGTTTTGCCACACGTCAAATCGAAAACCTGAGCAGCAGCCTGCGCAGCCGCGTTGAAAACATCCGCAAACTCGAACGCGAAATCCGCGACATCTGTATCGACCGCGTCCGCATGGAGCGCGACTACTTCATCAAAAACTTCCTGCCAGCCATTACCGATTTGGAATGGGTAGAAGAAGAAGTAGCCAAAGGCCGTGTATGGGCAAACGCATTGGATCGTTTCCGCCACGCCATCCTCGAAAAACAAACCGAGCTGGCAAATATGGAAGCCGAAACCCGCATTTCCATCGAAGAGTTGAAAGAAATCAACAAAAACATGGTGTTGAGCGAAAAAGAAACCTCAGCCGCCAAACAGGAAATGATTCAGGCCAACTTGCGTTTGGTTATTTCCATTGCCAAAAAATACACCAACCGCGGCTTACAGTTCCTTGATTTGATTCAAGAAGGCAATATCGGTCTGATGAAAGCGGTGGACAAATTCGAATACCGTCGCGGCTACAAGTTCTCGACTTATGCCACATGGTGGATCCGCCAAGCGATTACCCGTTCCATCGCCGACCAAGCGCGTACGATCCGTATTCCGGTTCACATGATTGAAACCATCAACAAAATGAACCGTATCTCACGCCAATACCTGCAAGAAACCGGTGAAGAGCCTGATTCCGCCAAACTGGCCGAGCTGATGGAAATGCAGGAAGACAAAATCCGCAAAATCATGAAAATCGCCAAAGAGCCGATTTCCATGGAAACACCGATTGGTGATGACGACGATTCGCACTTGGGCGACTTCATCGAGGATGCAAACAACGTTGCTCCGGCAGAAGCTGCGATGTACACCAGCCTGCACGAAGTAACCAAAGAAATCCTCGAAAGCCTGACACCGCGCGAAGCCAAAGTGTTACGCATGCGTTTCGGTATCGATATGAATACCGACCACACGCTCGAAGAAGTCGGCAAACAATTTGACGTAACCCGTGAACGTATCCGTCAAATCGAAGCCAAAGCCCTGCGCAAGCTGCGCCACCCTACCCGCAGCGACCGTCTCCGCAGCTTCCTCGACAGCGAAGAAAACAAATCATAAAAGCAAACCGCAGGTTGAAAGACCTGCGGTTTTTTTTTGAAATACGAAGGCCGTCTGAAAACCAAATCTCAAAAGATTTAATCGTTTCAGACGGCCTTAAACTAATTTTGATAATTTATTCAGCCTCAGTGGTTTTCTTTTTCGGACGACGGCAGCGACGTTTGGGTTTGCCATCAGTTGATCCACTTTGTTTCTGACGTTTGTGATCATTAGCCGCAGTCATTTGCTGGCGTGCTTCCTCATCGGCATGTTGGAAAGTTGTCCACCAAGAAGCCATCTCTTTATCAACCTCGCCAACCTCGCTACGCAAAATCAGGAAATCATAAGCAGCTCGGAAACGGGCTTGTGATAGCAGACGATATGGGCGTGCGCCGCGCATATTGTCAAATTGCGGCTGAAATTGCCAGATTTCACGCATGGTTGCAGAAAATCGTTGCGGAATGCCCCAACCTTTCTCCACCGTATCGCGCATGGTGTTCATCGCATCCATCAACGCAGGGACAGGTTTTTGACCATGGCTTTGATTGCGTTGCCAAATGGCGTTTAGTGTCGGCCACAATACCGCCGCCAATACAAAACCGACGGAAACAGACTTATCCGCACGAAGGCGCTCATCGGTATTTTTCAAGGCCAACATAATCATACGGTTTTCAGCCGCTTCAGCAGTTTTCAAGGCATCTAAAAGCGGATGGATGCCTTCGGGAATACCCAACTCGTTTAGCCTTTTCAAACAGGCACGAGAATAACCGGAAAACAGAATTTTCAGAATTTCGTCAAAAAGACGAGCAACAGGCTCATTTTTCAGACGGCCTGCATATTCTGCAATCGGCAAAGCCGTTTGCTCTTCCACTTCAAAGCCCAATTTACCCGACAAACGGACGGCGCGAAGAATACGGACAGGATCTTCCTGATAGCGTTCGGCAGGATCGCCTATCATCACCAATTTTTTATCAGCAACATCAGCCACGCCCTGATGGAAGTCCCAAATCTCCTCTTTAATCGGGTCGTAATACAGCGCATTGCAAGTAAAGTCGCGACGCATGGCATCTTCTTCAATGCTGCCGTAAGTATTGTCCTTCATAATGCGGCCTTGCGCATTTTGCTGAACCTTATCGTCGCCGCGGAACGTTGTCACTTCAATGGTTTCAGGGCCGATCATCACATGAACGATTTGGAAGCGGCGGCCGATAATGCGGCTGCGGCGGAATATTTTACGGATTTGCTCCGGCGTGGCATCGGTTGCAATATCAAAATCTTTGGGCTCGACCCCGAGCAACAAATCCCGAACAGCACCGCCCACAACATAAGCCTGAAAACCGGCCTCATGCAGGCGTTTGGCAATTTTCTCCGCGGCAAAGCTCAACATATCCCCGCGGATACCGTGTTGCTCAAGCGGGATAATTTCCTTTTCGGGCAACGATTTGACGTGTTTTTTAGGCAACACTTTATGCAGCCATTTTTTTAACATAAGCAGCTCTTTTCACAATAAAAAAGGCCGTCTGAAACTTGTCCGGCTTAAGCCTTTGCACAATATTCTGCCGCAGAAGGGGCAAAACATTGAGCAAAGGCTTCAGACGGCCTAAAAAAGACGTGCCATTATACCTTATGGAAGTTCGATTAATTAGCGTATTGGCAAAAAATATCGGCTATAATGACGGTCTGACAACGATTCAGGCAGAGAACATCATGTACCACTACAAATCCGAAGCTACCCAATTCCTCGACAAACTCATGGAAGACAATCCCGAAATGGAAGCGCAACGCCTCGAAAACCGCCATTTGCTGTGGGATGTTACCCTCAATCCGGCCGAACAGGCTGAATTTGAAGCGGCCAAAGTCAACAAAAAACCTTACACCTATTATCAAGACTAACCCGTATCGGTATGACGACCAACACCCACAATACCGATCCGGCGTTACAGCAGTACCTCAACAGCATCGGTCAATCCGAACATCCCGTTTTGACCGCATTGCGCGAGCGTACCCAATCACATCGTCTGGGAAAGATGGCCATCGCACAAGAGCAGGCAACCATGTTGGCGTGGTTGGCCAAATTATTGAATGCCAAAAAATATTTGGAAGTTGGCGTCTTTACCGGTTACAGCAGCACCGCCATGGCGCTCGCCCTCCCCGAAGACGGCAAAATCACGGCTTGCGACATTAATGTAACCTTTACCGATATTGCCCGCGAAACATGGCAGGCAGCAGGCATAGCGCATAAAATCTCGCTTCATCTGCAGCCGGCTTTGCTGACTTTGGATGATTTGATTGTGCAAGGCGAATCGGAAAGCTACGACTTGGCGCTTATCGATGCCGACAAACCGCCTACGCCGAAATATTTTGAACGCTGTTTGCAACTGGTACGGAGTGGCGGCGTGATTGCCATCGACAATATCTTATTGGGCCGTCGCGTCATGAATGAAGCTGCCGAAAACGATCCGCCCAGCTTGGATATCCTGCGCCATTTCAACCAAAATCTGCCGCACGATACACGCATTATTCCCATTACCCTGCCTATCGGCGACGGTTTGACACTGCTACTAAAAAAATAAAACAACACAATCCGATGAAAACATTATCACGTTCCCTGTTTCTTTTACCGCTTACTCTATTGGCCGCATCATGCGCCGTTTCCCATCCCCATCAACCTGCCGACAATCCCAACTTTGTCCTGCCGGATATTCCACGCGAGCCTTTGCATGAAAAAAGTATCCCCTATCCACGCTTGGACGCACAAACCCAGATTGACCACTTGGGCATACAAATCGCCCGACTGGAACGTACGGTCGAAGAATTAAATCAACGCTTGCAAACACTAGAACAACAACGAAACAGCAAACGTCCGACTACTTCGGCCTCCAAACCCAAAGCCCAGCGATTGGACGACCGCAAGCTGAAAATGAATTATTTGGCCAATGGCGGCGGCGTGCCGTCTGAAACAGACTCAGATTCGCAAAACGAACTGCGCCTTTATAATCAGGCGCAAAAATACTACCAGCGCAACAACTTCTCTGCCGCAGTAGCCATTTTGAAAGAGGCAGACGGCGGCAACGGCAGCGAAATTGCCCGCCGCAATATGTACCTCCTCCTGCAAAGCCAACAACGTCTGGGGAACTGCGAATCCGTTATCGAAATCGGCAACCGCTACGCCAACCGATTCCGCAACAGCCCGCAAGCTCCCGATGCCATGTACAGTATCGGTCAGTGCCAATACAAACTGCAACAAAAAGACATCGCCCGCAGCACATGGCGTAAACTGATACAAAGCTTCCCCAACAGCGAAGCGGCAAAACGCGCTTCTATCAGTCTCAAACAAAGATAAACGTTCAGACGGCCTTGTCATCCCCAAGGCCGTCTAAATATTTTTTACCCTTAATCCATTCAAGCAAAAGGAACTCCTCATGATCCAAGTCGGCATTATTATGGGCAGCAACAGCGATTGGCCGGTGATGCAGCAGGCAGCACAATTTCTCAAAGAATTCGACATTGAATACGAAGCGCGTGTCGTCTCTGCACACCGTACGCCTGATTTGATGTTTGAATACGCCGAAACCGCACGCGAACGCGGCATCAAAGCCATCATTGCCGGAGCAGGCGGCGCAGCGCATTTGCCGGGCATGGTAGCTGCCAAAACCACGGTACCCGTCTTGGGCGTTCCCGTTCCCAGCAAATATCTGCGCGGCGAAGACTCCCTGCTTTCGATTGTGCAAATGCCCAAAGGCGTTCCTGTTGCCACATTTGCTATTGGCGAAGCCGGTGCGGCCAATGCAGCGCTGTTTGCCATTTCACTTTTAGCCAACGAAAATCCTGAATTGGCTGAAAAACTGGCCGCTTTCCGTGCCAAACAAGAGCAAACCGTTCTAGCCATGGAATTGCCTGAAGCATAACCATCGATGTCGTCGGGAAGGTCGTCTGAAAAGCAAATAGAAATCTTTGTATTCTGACGACCATACCAGCTTCGTTTTTTATATTGTGTGAGACAATTGCTGGGTATAACTGCTAATCTGCATCAGTCCCAAACCAAATATTTTTAATTATATCCAAATTAGAAGAAATTTTTTTATAGTCATCTTGAATTTTCGATACTAAAGAATTTAATTCTGCATATAACTCATTACTGAAATCTATATTTATATTTCGTTCTTTACCACCCAATACCTCCATATTCAGTATATTATTTTTCTTAAATTTTATATTTAATATATTATTTCTTTTACGTATCTTAGTAGTAAATGATTCAAAACTTAATTCATCTTGATTGTTATCTAAGATAAACTCTATAAAATCCAATAAATTGCCATAATCTTCTTCACCGGCAATATATAGAGACAGACTATTTCCTAAATTAATATAAAAACAAGAATCAATATAGATTTGACCATATTTGTTAAATTTTTCTAAATACAGAAAATTAAATTCCCAATTTATCTCAAAAAAGAAATTATATTGATTTAGCGAAAAATTATATATACTACTTAAATTCATTTTTTTCCTTTATCCTTTATAACCTAAAGATTTAACTATCTTTCTAAATTTATCTTCCATTATTTCGTTTAACTCATTTTCAGACAACTTTTTTAATCACTTAACCCCTGCAATGAACAAAACTTTTGCTTTCGTCCTACTCTCCACCCTGCTTTGCGCCTGCCAAAGCCCAAGCATTCCTACTCAATCAACTGCTATTCCATCTCAGCAACAAGCCCAAGATACTACCGGCAACCTGATTATCTTCTATGATGCCCAAACCGGTTCTGCGCCATTGCTAAAAGCAGTGAAAGCCTCCGGCGCAAGTTTGATTTATGAATACAAAAACCTGAACGGCATTGCTATTCGTCCGTCCTCCAAGACCAATATTGAAGATGCCATTGCCTATTTCAAAAAAGTAGACGGCGTATTGTCTGTCGAACAAGACCGACTGCTTAAACTTCAATAAACAAACTATTTTTTGACCAAATAAAAAAGGCCGTCTGAAACATATCACTACGATTTCAGACGGCCTTTACTTGTTCAAAAAATTAAATCATGCCGCAAATCAAATCATGCCTCTGCCTTGCGCTTTTGGCTTGGCTTGGCCGAATTCCAATTTACTCAGCGCAGACAAATAGGCTTTGGCAGTTGCCACCAATACGTCGGTATCCGCACCTTGGCCGTTGACCACACGGTCGCCACGTTGCAGGCGGACGGAAGTTTCGCCTTGGCTTTCTGTACCTTGAGTTACCGCATTGACAGAGTAAATCTGCAAGGTTGCGCCACTTTGTGCTACGCTTTCAATGGCTTTGAAGATGGCATCAACAGGGCCTGAGCCGCTAGCGGAAGCGTGTTTTTCTTCACCGCGAATACTGAACACAATATCGGCGCGCGGTTCTTCGCCGGTTTCAGTGCTGATTTTTTGGGAAATGAATTTGTAGCTTTCGGTATTCATATTGCCCATTTCGTCAGACACCAAAGCGTGCAGGTCTTCATCAAAGATTTCGCGTTTCTTATCCGCCAGCTCTTTGAAGCGTGCAAATGCCGCGTTCAACGCCTCTTCACTTTCCAATTCGATACCCAAATCTGCCAGCTTGGTTTTGAAAGCATTACGGCCGGAGAGTTTACCCAAAGTCAGGCGGTTGGTTGACCAGCCGACTGATTCGGCAGTCATGATTTCATAGGTTTCAGGGTGTTTCAACACGCCGTCCTGATGAATGCCTGATTCGTGTGCAAAGGCATTTGCACCAACTACTGCTTTATTTGGCTGAATCGGATAGCCGGTAATGGTGGACACAAGTTTGGATACCGGCACGATTTGCGTGGTATCGATGCCAGTTTCCAAGCCAAACAAATCATGACGCACTTTCAACGCCATCACGATTTCTTCAAGGCTGGCATTGCCCGCGCGTTCACCCAAACCGTTGATGGTACATTCCACCTGGCGCACACCTGCCTGAACAGCAGCCAATGAGTTGGCAACCGCCATACCCAAGTCATTATGGCAGTGGGTCGACCAAACTACTTTGTCGCCATTGGGAACGCTTTTGATGATGTTGCTGATACGCTCGTACCATACGGAAGGGATGGAGTAGCCGACAGTATCGGGAATGTTGATAGTAGTCGCCCCCGCTTCAATAACCGCTGTAAAGATTTTGGCAAGGAAGTCCAAATCCGAACGCACTGCGTCTTCGGCAGAAAATTCCACATCGTCAGTGTATTCTTTGGCAATTTTTACCGCTTTGACCGCCGCATCGATGACCTGCTGCGGCTTCATTTTCAGTTTGTGCTCCATGTGGATCGGGCTGGTGGCGATAAAAGTGTGAATACGTTTATTCGGCGCAGGGGAAACAGCTTCGCCTGCTTTGCGCACATCGTTTTCAACGGCACGAGCTAATGAGCAAACTGTAGATTTGGTAATGATTTTGGCAATCGCATTAACCGACTCGAAATCGCCCGGACTGGCGGCGGCAAAACCCGCCTCAATCACATCCACTCCCATTTTCTCCAACTGGCGGGCAATGCGGATTTTCTCCTCTTTGGTCATGGATGCGCCAGGCGACTGCTCGCCGTCGCGCATAGTGGTATCGAAAATGATAACGCGGTTGGTTTGTGTCATTTCTGTTCTCTCCAGAGATTCGTTTTTTTGTAAAAAAGCATTCAAATCAAGCGGTCTGCCTTGCGCTTCCGCCAAAGCGGTCAGTTTTTGCAACTGAGCCAAAGGCAGAGAACCGCGTGTACGCCATTTGTAGATAGCCGCAGTTGTCGCAGCATTTTCCGGGTCGTGCTGTTTCAGGGCTTCGGCCAGCGCGTTTACGCCGCCAAAATAGGCAACCAAACGGTCAATGTCTAATTGCATGATGTTCCTTGTCCAAATCTAATTAAGATTATTGTGTTCTGGTTTTGCATTATACTCATTTTAGACAAAACGACAATCTATTTTTATCAAAATATTGGTGCAAATTTTAAAAATAGAGAAATTTTTATACATTTTGTCTAATTTAGACTATTAATAGCCCCTCTCAAACCGAACACATCCTAAATATAGTAAACTAATCCCCTATTTCCCCGATTTGAAACACATTATGCCCCATACTATCCCTACCAACCGTTCCGACATCGAATGGCGCAACGAAAGCACACAAAAGCCGCCTAAGCAGGCGGTTTACATACAAGAAGTAGGCGCAGCAGAAATCTTAAAAAATGCCCACACGCAAACTGCAACTGTTTGGACTGGCGATTTTCACAATGCTAAGCAAGTCTTGGCCGCAATGAAAAAGCGTATCCGCAGGCCGTCTGAAAAAAAGAAAGGCGCACCCGCCGATATTCAGACGGCCTTCCACGCCCACCGTATGAAACAGGCTCAGCAAAGCCGTTTGCTCAATATGCTTGCCGTTGAAATCCAACCGAATTTTCAACTGGACAATGCACGCGCACCCGACATCTACGCCGCCCTTCGCGATGTTTACGGCACACCAAACGACAAACCGTTTCTCTTGCCGCTGAATCAACTGCTAGGCTTTATCGGTGCACACGAATGGCACAAAAAAGGTATAGGCATTCCGCAGCTAGACGGAAAAATCCATGTTCCTTTTGGCGTATTCTCTCCACTGCGTGGCGAATATTTGGGTTTAATCGCCCAAGCGCCACTCACTCCCAATATTCAGACGGCCTTTGACATCGGCACCGGTTCAGGTGTTATTGCCGCAATTTTGGCCAAACGAGGCATACCTAACATCATTGCCACAGACACCAACCCCAAAGCAATTGCCTGCGCCACAGCAAACCTTGAGCATCTAAGCCTGGATAAAGCTGTCAGCATTCAATCGATTGATTTATTTCCTGAAAGTTGCGCCGACCTTATCGTCTGCAATCCGCCTTGGCTGCCGGCAAAACCGACCTCCGCCATCGAGACTGCCCTTTACGACCCCAATCATGCCATGCTGACCGCGTTCCTCAATGGCGTACACCAGCACTTAAATCCAAACGGCGAAGCCTGGTTGATTATTTCCGACTTGGCAGAACACTTGCATTTGCGCGATAAAGACTTTCTAAACCAATGCTTTCAGACGGCCTCGCTCAATGTAGTCGATATTTTGAAAACCAAACCGCAACACAAAAAAGCAATAGATGAATCCGATCCTTTGGCGTTTGCCAGAAACAAGGAAACTACTTATCTATACCGTTTAAAAGCGATATAAAATCAAGGCCGTCTGAACATTCAGACGGCCTTTAAACATTTCCATAAAAGAAAACGGCATATCCGTAAAGATATGCCGTTGATGGGAGCAGGGACTGCTATATTTGGCAGTGGTTTGTGTTTTAGTCCTCTTGCGCCGCTGTTTGCAGGTAGTTTGGCAAACCAACTTTGCCAATCAATTCCTGCTGAGTTTCGAGCCAGTCAATGTGTTCTTCGTTGATGTCTTTTTGTTTTTCCAACAAATCACGGCTGACGTAGTCTTGTTGCTCTTCTGCAAGAGCGATGGCTGCAACCAGAGCATCATGTTTTTCATACTCTTTTTTCAGATCGCAAGCAATGATTTCTTCGGTAGATTCACCGATCAACAGTTTACCCAATTCTTGCAGATTAGGCAGACCTTCCAAGAACAAAATACGCTCGATTAAATCGTCTGCGGATTTCATTTCGCGGATGGATTGTTTGAAGAAGTGTTCGCCCAATTCTTCAAAGCCCCAGTTTTTCAAAATGCGGGCATGCAGGAAGTATTGGTTAATGGTAATCAGCAACAAACCTAAGTTTTTGTTCAGCTCGCGAATAACTAAGCGATCGCCTTTCATATTCAGCTCCTTATATGTTATAAGCTAGATTACAGTTGGCTTTGGTAGTAGTTGCCTTCGCCGACCAATTCGATCAGACGCAGTTGTTGTTCCAACCAGTGAGCGTGATCTTCTTCAGTGTCTTTCAGTTGGGCAACCATCAAATCGCGGGTAACGTAGTCTTGAGCTTCTTCGCACAATTTGATGCCTTTTTTCAACGCATCGCGTACTTCGTATTCAGTATTCAAGTCTGCTTTCAGACAAGAGACTACGTCAGTACCGATGTTCAGTTCGGCACGGGTCATTTTAGGCGTACCGCCCAACATCAGGATACGACGGATGAAGTCTTCGGCGTGAGTGGTTTCTTCTTCCATCTCGTGGCTCAAACGTTCGAACAATTTGGTGTAACCCCATTCAGAGTACATGCGAGAGTGGATAAAATATTGGTCGCGAGCAGCCAACTCACCAGACAATAATTCGTTCATGTAATCAATAACTGCTTGGTTGCCTTGCATAATTCTTTCTCTTTCTTTTAAAAGTTGATAATCACGAATGAAGATTCGTGTGTTGTTATGGAATGAGGTAATTGTATGCACAAGTAGCACTTTTGACAAATTTTCTATTTAAAATACAAACAATTATCAAAAAATTTAACCTGCCTAAAAGGCCGTCTGAAAAATTAATCCCCTGTTTTTAATAACAATTTTTTGACATTAATATTAAGAATCCATTGCATTATTCAAAAACATTTACATTCGTTAACCATAAATAAAAGCAAATAATCCAACACAAAATCAATCAAATTTAATTATGAATTATTCTCAACTGCTTTTGCCTTATTTTTTTGAATCTTCTACTCGGTCAATACTTAGGAATCGTGCTATAATTACCAGTTATCTTTTTTTTAAGCACCTAGCTGAAACACATAAATCATCATGAAACAAATCCGCAATATTGCCATCATCGCCCACGTCGACCATGGCAAAACCACATTAGTTGACCAATTGCTGCGTCAGTCCGGCACATTCCGTTCCAACCAGCAAGTCGAAGAACGCGTCATGGACAGCAACGATCTTGAAAAAGAACGCGGCATTACCATTCTCGCTAAAAATACCGCCATCGAATACGAAGGCTACCACATCAACATCGTAGATACCCCGGGACACGCCGATTTTGGTGGCGAAGTGGAACGTGTATTGGGCATGGTTGACTGCGTCGTACTGTTGGTTGACGCACAAGAAGGCCCTATGCCGCAAACCCGTTTCGTGACCAAAAAAGCCTTGGCTTTGGGTCTGAAACCTATCGTTGTTATCAACAAAATCGACAAACCGTCTGCCCGTCCAAGCTGGGTTATCGACCAAACATTCGAATTATTCGACAACTTGGGTGCAACTGACGAACAATTGGACTTCCCTATCGTCTATGCTTCCGGTCTGTCCGGCTTTGCCAAACTGGATGAAAACGACGAGAGCAGCGATATGCGTCCTCTGTTCGAGACCATTTTGAAACACACGCCTGCACCAAGCGGCAGCGCGGAAGAAACGCTGCAACTGCAAATTTCCCAACTGGACTACGACAACTACACCGGCCGACTCGGTATCGGTCGCATCCTGAACGGCCGCATCAAACCCGGCCAAGTCGTTGCCGTTATGAACCATGAAGAACAAGTTGCCCAAGGCCGTATCAACCAACTGTTGGGTTTCCAAGGCTTGGAACGCGTACCTTTGGAAGAAGCTGAAGCCGGCGACATCGTGATTATTTCCGGTATCGAAGACATCGGCATCGGCGTAACCATTACCGACAAAGACAATCCTAAAGGCTTGCCTATGTTGAGCGTGGACGAGCCGACCCTGACCATGGACTTTATGGTCAACACTTCTCCTTTGGCCGGTACTGAAGGCAAATTCGTGACTTCCCGCCAAATCCGCGACCGCCTGCAAAAAGAATTGCTGACCAACGTTGCCCTGCGTGTTGAAGATACTGCCGACGCTGATGTATTCCGCGTTTCCGGTCGTGGCGAATTGCACCTGACCATTTTGTTGGAAAACATGCGCCGCGAAGGCTTTGAATTGGCAGTCGGCAAACCGCGCGTGGTATTCCGTGAAATTAACGGTCAAAAATGCGAGCCTTACGAAAACCTGACTGTGGACGTACCTGATGACAACCAAGGCGCCGTTATGGAAGAGCTTGGCCGTCGCCGTGGCGAATTGACCAATATGGAAAGCGACGGTAATGGCCGTACCCGTCTGGAATACCACATTCCTGCACGTGGTCTGATCGGTTTCCAAGGCGAATTCCTGACTTTGACCCGCGGCACCGGCTTGATGAGCCACGTTTTTGACGACTATGCTCCGGTTAAACCTGATATGCCCGGCCGTCACAACGGCGTACTGGTTTCTCAAGAGCAAGGTGAAGCCGTTGCTTACGCCCTGTGGAACTTGGAAGACCGCGGCCGTATGTTCGTTTCTCCAAACGACAAAGTCTACGAAGGGATGATTATCGGTATCCACAGCCGTGACAACGACTTGGTGGTAAACCCTCTGAAAGGTAAAAAACTGACCAACGTCCGTGCCAGCGGTACAGATGAAGCCGTACGCCTGACTACGCCGATCAAATTGACTTTGGAAGGTGCAGTTGAGTTCATTGACGATGACGAACTGGTTGAAATTACGCCACAATCCATCCGCCTGCGCAAACGTTACCTGAGCGAGTTGGAACGCCGACGCCATTTCAAAAAACTGGACTAATCCTGTTTGATTGACATGCTTTAAAATCAAGGCCGTCTGAAAGTGTACTGGAAATTCTAGATTTCGTTTCACACTTTCAGACGGCCTTTTATGATTTGCTCAAATAAAATAAATCGGCATTTCTTCCGCCGGTTCCGCCGGTTCATCAGATCGGTCATTTTTACGATATTGCCCCGGCGATATCCCATATTGCTTTTTAAATGCCTTGCCAAAATGCGTTTCCGATTGAAAACCGACCGAAAGCGCAACCGATAAAACCGAATCGGCTGTCTGCTTTAACAATAACGCCCCCTGCTGCAAGCGGATACTGTTTACAAAAGCATGCGGGCTTGTTCCCGTCTGCTGTTTAAATACCCGCATCAATTGGGCGCGGGACAAATTGGCCATCGCAGTCATTTTCTCAATATTCCATTCTTCTTCCGGTTTTTCGACGACTGCCTGAAGCAAATTCCGCAAACGTTTATCCTGCCAACCATTCAGCAAACCGCTTAATTGCGCTTCCTCATTTTTCTCCAAACAGGCACGAAGCAGAAAGACCAGCAACACCGAAGCCAATGCATTCACAACTGCCACCGAGCCGGATAAAGCCTGATTGCTCTCATATTGCAATAAGGTCACCAAATACTGCAAAGACGGATGGTTAATGTTCAATAAAACGGTATCAGGCAGCCCCATCATCAAATCCGCCTGTGCTTCATATTCAAACCGTGCGCAAAAAAGATGCAAGGCAGCCTCTCCACCGGCATGACTTTGCTTGACTTTAAATGCACCATTCTCAGCCGTCAGCACGCGAACACCGAAATTTTCACAATTACTGTCGCTACTCAAAGTATGCCCAACGCTGCGGGGGAAGAAAATAATATCCCCCGCACTCAGCAGCCTGGCCTCTTGCTCCCCATCAATTCGGATATAGCCCGAACCGGCGGTTACGATATGCACCAAACCATGCGCACGCTTGGGCTCATGCCGCACATACCACTCCCCTTGAAACAGGCACTGAACATCCACACTGCCCTTTATCTGTGCCAATTCGACCAGTCTATCTAAAATATCCATAGTGTTTTTTACCAACAAATGAGATGTTTTGACGATTTAATTCGTCTGATTATTGCAATAATACACACACCAAACACAAACGGATAGGATTTTTTGATTCTTATCCGAATACATCAAGAAAGGAAATATCATGTTTAAAGATTGGCCTGAACATACAGCCTTGGTAAAAAAATCATTCGGTGAATTGGGCAAAAGCCATCCTAAAATGCTGCAAGCCTACGGCGCGCTGGAACAAGCAGCCGCTGCCGAAGCACTGGATGCCAAAACACGCGAACTGATTGCCATTGCCGTTGCCATTACCACACGTTGCGAAAGCTGCATCAGCGTGCACGCAGCCGCCGCTGCCAAAGCAGGGGCAACCGACAGCGAAATCGCCGGCGCATTGGCCACCGCTATTTCTCTAAACGCAGGTGCTGCTTATACCTACGCTTTGCGCGCCTTAGAAGCAGTAGAAACCCAACGCTAATCAGCTTGTAAAATCAGGCCGTCTGAAAGACGACTCCCCTTTCAGACGGCCTGATGAAATGCTAAACTGATATAGTTATTATATTATTTTCTATCTACCAGGAGATTGAATCATGAAGAAACTGCTGACCGCCGTACTTTTTGCCGCCGCTATCGCCACTCCTTTGGCCGCTTCCGCTGCCTCTATGCCTAAAGTTGAAAAAAGCGCGGCACAACCCGCAAAAGCAAAAGGCGTTTGGATTGATGTCCGCTCTGCCGAAGAATTCAAAGAAGGCCATTTGCAAGGTGCGCTCAATATTCCGCACGACCAAATCGTTGAACGCATCAAATCCGTCAGCCCGGATAAAAACGCACCGGTCAACCTCTACTGCCGCAGCGGCCGCCGAGCAGAAGCCGCGCTGACCGAACTGAAAAAAGCCGGTTACACCAACGTAACCAACCATGGCGGTTATGAAGATTTGGTGAAAAAAGGTTTGAAATAAATCTAGTTGATTTTAAAAAGGCCGTCTGAAATTTTTCAGACAGCCTTTATTACATTACAGACAGCAACTTCCAAATCTCAAACGTTTGCTGAGACCGGTTTCATGAATCAATTGTTTGATAACCAAAATATTGGTGTTATCGGCCAACGCGCGAATGCTGTGCGCCTCCATCGGCTCAAGACGGATAACTTGCAAGCTTTCGGTTTGCAAAACTTGATCCACCGTTTTGATTTCGGCCTTGCCGTTTAAAACCAAAAGCAAAATAATCGCATCCGTCTCATATGCCGGAATTTCATTATTCTTCTGCAGTGAAAGCTGAACAATCTCCTGATTGCCGTCTGAAGCAATCACGCCGCCCAATAAAGCTTTAGGGTCTAATTCATAATGTTTCATTATTATCCTTTCCGCCCAAACGTTGCCGATTCGTGGACAATCGCTCAAGCAAACCAGTACAATACCGCCCATTCTACCGATAGACACAATATTGTCACATGAACATATTAATCTCAAACGACGATGGTTATCTTGCGCCCGGTTTGGCAGTTTTGGCAAGAGTGTGTGCAGAATTTGCCAATGTCAGGGTGGTTGCGCCCGAACGCGATCGCAGCGGCGTCAGCAATTCCCTGACTTTAGACCGTCCTTTACAACTGAAACAGGCGGAAAACGGGTTTTACTATGTGAATGGCACGCCCACCGACTGCATTCATGTCGGCCAGCATGCCCTTGCCGATTTCAAACCTGACTTGGTCTTATCCGGCATTAACAACGGCGCAAACATGGGTGACGATACGCTTTATTCCGGTACGGTTGCCGCCGCAACGGAAGCCTTTCTGATGGGCATTCCCGCTATTGCCTTCTCTCTTGCCGATTCCAGCGGCCGTTATTGGGAAACCGCAGAAAAAGCCGCTTGGATGCTGCTTTCCTACTTTCTCAAACGCCCTATTTCCAAACCCATCTTATGGAACATCAATATTCCTGCCGTCGCACCTGAGGATATCCAAGGCATAAAAATAACACGGCTCGGCCGTCGCCATCATGAACAAAGCATTGTTCCCATGTATAATCCACGTGGCGAACAAATTTATTGGATTGGGCCGGTCGGCGATGTTTCCGACAGCGAAGAAGGTACCGACTTTGGCGAATGCGCGGCCGGCTTCATCACGATTACCCCCCTGCAAGTCGATTTGACTGCCTACGGACAAATGGAGCAAACCGCTTCCTTTTGGTCAGAAATCCCTGCGCCTTAACAGTCCCTAACAGCCGAACACTTGAGAAACAAGCATATTTTTATTATGATATGCCCCGACGAGAACAATTACCCGAATACGAAAGTCATTAACATGTTGAAAAAAAGTGTATCTTATGCCGGATCGGCAGCTTTGGTTTTATTACTTGCAGCCTGTGCCAGCCAACAACCGGCTCCTGTAGTCGTCGGCACACAAAGCGGTGGTTCAACAACAGGTTCTACCGCTGACAATCCTTACGGTGCAGCGCCTTACAATACCAACACCAGCCCAGCGGCAGATGCTCCATACACTCCGCCGGCAAGTACACCTGCGCCAACATACAACAGCGGCAGCACCGGCACTTACACGCCTTCTTATGCGCCTGTTGATATTAATGCAGCGACACATACCGTCGTTCGCGGTGATACCGTTTACAACATCTCCAAACGCTACAACATTACCCAAGACAATCTGCGTGCATGGAATAACTTGGCCGACAACACCATTAGCGTTGGCCAAACCCTGCGCGTAAAACCTGAAGGCTACGTTGCACCGGCAGCTTCTGCAAGCAAACCTTCTACGCCAACAACTACAACCACTGCTCCGGCTCCAAGCACGCCTGCCAATACACCGACCGTGTCTACCGGCAGCAGCCGCAACGTTAGCGGCATCACATGGCAGCGTCCGACTACCGGTAACGTTATTGCCAACTTCGGCGGCAGTAACAAAGGTGTAGATATCGCCGGTGCACAAGGTCAGCCTGTCGTTGCAGCGGCAGACGGTAAAGTTGTTTACGCAGGCTCAGGCTTGCGCGGTTACGGCAACTTGGTCATCATCCAACACAACTCCTCATTCTTGAGCGCATACGGCCACAACCAACGCCTGCTGGTTAATGAAAACCAAACCGTGAAACGCGGCCAAACCATTGCCCACATGGGTAATACCGATGCATCCCGCACCCAGTTGCACTTTGAAATCCGTCAAAACGGCAAACCGGTCAATCCGGCAAATTATGTTGCCTTCTAAGCTGATTCAAGCAACCTAATTTCAATTCAATCCCTGCCTAAATGTCATTTAGGTAGGGATTGTTTGTACCGGTTTCCCATGAAATTTCATCTTCCTCTTCTTTATTCCCTGCTATTGGGCGGTTGCGCCGCGTTTTTGCCATCACTGGACGAACGCACCCAAAGCAGTTATCTTGACATCCCTTCAACGCCACGACTGGACAGCACCTTAGGTATTCCTTCCGCCCCCTCAAAGGCCGATATTTCCCATATCTATCTGCTGAACGATGCCCATGAAGCCTTTGTCGCCCGAGCCGCCCTGATTGAATCCGCCGACCATACCCTTGATTTACAGTACTATATCTGGCACAACGACATCTCCGGCAAGCTTTTGTTCAACCTAATTCATCGCGCGGCCGAACGCGGCGTCCGTGTGCGTTTGCTTCTGGACGACAACAACACCAACGGCATGGATGATCTCCTGCTGGCACTCGACAATCATCCCAATATCGAAGTCCGTTTGTTTAATCCCTTTATTTTCAGAAAATGGCGTGCACTCGGCTATGTTGCCGACTTCCCGCGACTTAACCGCCGGATGCACAACAAATCGTTTACCGCCGACAACCGTGCCACCATTTTAGGCGGCCGCAATATCGGCGACGAATATTTCAAGGTTAACGACGATACCATCTTTGCCGACCTCGACATTCTTGCCACAGGCCGCGTAGTAACCGAAGTTTCCCAAGACTTCGACCGCTACTGGTCAAGCCATTCCGCCTATAACGCGACCAGTGTCATCAAACGGGGAAACCTGCAAAAAGGACTGGCCGAACTTAATTACACCGACCAAGATAAAAATCAAACGCTCATCCGCTATCGCCAAAGCATCGAGCATTCCAGTCTCTATCAAAAAATGCAGAGCAACCATATGGAATGGCAAAGCGTCAGCACACGCTTAATCAGCGACGATCCGGCCAAAGGCTTAGACCGTGACCGGCATAAACCGCCTATTTCCGAACGCCTGCAAGACGCCCTCAAGCAACCTGAAAAAAGCGTTTACCTTGTCTCGCCTTATTTTGTTCCCACAAAATCAGGTGTCAAAGCCATAGAAAAGCTGATACACAACGGCGTGGATGTTACCGTTTTGACCAATTCGCTCCAAGCAACCGACGTTGCCGCCGTCCATTCCGGTTACGTCAAATACCGCAAGCCCTTGCTCAAAGCCGGGGTCAAACTATACGAACTCCAACCCAATCATGCCGTTCCGACCACCAAAGACCGCGGCTTGACCGGTAGCTCCGCCACCAGCTTGCACGCCAAAACATTCATCGTGGATGAAAAACGCATTTTCATCGGTTCATTCAACCTTGACCCACGTTCCGCACGGCTCAATACCGAAATGGGTGTCGTCATCGAAAGTCCCGAAATCGCAGGCCAAATGCAGCGCACCCTCGTTACGACCACCCCAAACTACGCCTATCAGGTAACGCTTGGCAATTACAATAAACTATACTGGTATGACCCAAGTGAAAAACGAACTTACGCACAAGAACCAGAAGCCAAATTCTGGAAACGGGTTACTTCAAAAATCCTGTCCATCCTGCCCATAGAAGGATTATTATAGAGGCCGTCTGAAAACATAAATCATGCGGCCGGAGGAATTCATCATGTCTCGACTCATCTGCAAAACCCTATTTGTTTGTACCGCCGGCCTATTGTTGGCCTCTTGCGGCACCACCGGCAAACACAAAACCCACAAGCCGCAAACAACCGCCAGAAAAGTCCAACCTGTCCGCATTTCCCATATCGACCGCACACAAGGTTCGCAGGAATTAATGCTTCACAGCATGGGCCTGATCGGCACGCCCTACAAATGGGGCGGCAGTACCACAGCCACAGGCTTTGACTGCAGCGGCATGATCCAATTCGTCTATAAAAACGCCCTCAACGTCAACCTGCCACGCACCGCACGCGATATGGCCGCCGCCAGCCGTAAAATTTCCGATGACAAATTAAAAGCCGGCGATCTGGTCTTTTTCAATACCGGCGGCGCGCACAAATATTCCCATGTCGGCCTCTACATCGGCAACGGCGAATTCATCCATGCCCCCAGCAGCGGCAAAACCATCAAAACCGAAAAACTTTCCACCCCGTTTTACGCCAAAAACTATTTGGGCGCACATACCTTTTTTACTGAATAAATCAAGGCCGTCTGAAAGGTATCGCAACATCATCGATACCTTTTTAATCTATTGCTGATGAATGAAGCTTGGTTACAAGATAGGCCTGTGCAAAAATTTACCCATAACAAAACACCATCAAGGAAATATCATGCACACAGAATCCGTTCTAAACCTCCTCAAAACCCTGCAAAACCAAATCTGCGCCGCGTTGGAGCAAGAAGATGGCGAAGCCGAATTTGTGCATGAAGCATGGACGGGGAAACTGGGCATCGGCGAAACACGCGTATTGAAAAACGGCGCAGTATTCGAGCAGGCGGGCGTGAATTTTTCGCATGTGAAAGGCAGCAAAATGCCTGCTTCGGCGACGGCGCACCGTCCTGAATTGGCAGGCGCGGCATTTGAAGCTATGGGCGTGTCGCTGGTCATTCATCCGAAAAATCCTTATGTCCCGACCAGCCATGCTAATGTACGCTTTTTTATTGCCTATCCTGAAAATGCCGAGCCGGTTTGGTGGTTCGGCGGCGGCTTTGATTTGACGCCGTTTTATCCGTTTAAAGAAGATATTGTGCACTGGCACACCGTAGCGCGAGACGTATGCGCGCCATTTGGAGAATCGGTTTATTCTGAATTCAAACAATGGTGTGACGAATATTTCTACTTGAAACACCGTAACGAAACACGCGGCGTGGGCGGCCTGTTTTTTGACGATTTAAACCGCTGGAATTTCGATACCTGCCTGAATTTTATCAAGGCGGTCGGAGAAGGCTATATCACAGCGTATCTGCCGATTGTGGCCAAACGCAAAAACACGCCTTATGGAGAACGTGAACGCGACTTCCAACTCTACCGCCGCGGACGCTATGTCGAATTTAACTTGGTTTGGGACAGAGGCACGCTGTTCGGCCTGCAAAGCGGCGGACGCACGGAAAGCATTTTGATGTCCATGCCGCCTTTGGTGCGCTTTGAGTATCAATATGCGCCGGAAGAAGGTTCGCCCGAAGCACGCCTCAATCAATTCCTCATACCGCGCAACTGGCTGGAAGAAGTCGGCAGATAGTTTTACCTATCAAAGGCCACCTGAAAAGCGATTCTCACTGGTTGAGACTACCTTTTCAGACGGCCTTTGCTTCAATTGCTTTGAATTTGCATACCTTTGCCTATCATGCTGTTTCATCTCTATAGAGTTTTTGAGACAATGCGCCCATATAAAAATCACCTCACAAACCACACTAAAAAGGAATAATCGGTGAAACGCATTTTCTTGTTTATCGCAACCAATATCGCCGTTTTGGTTGTCATCCGTGTTGTTTTGGCCATCTTGGGCATCAACAGTACCGACCAAGTCGGCAGCCTGTTGGCGTATTCCGCAGTTGTCGGCTTCAGCGGCTCGATTGTCTCCCTGCTGATGTCGAAAACCATCGCCAAACATTCGGTCGGCGCCGTCGTCATCGACCAACCCCAAAGTGAAGAAGAAGCTTGGCTGTTGGCAACTGTTGAAGCGCAAGCCCGCCAATGGAATCTGAAAACGCCGGAAGTCGCCATTTACAACTCGCCCGAGCCTAACGCCTTCGCAACCGGTGCCACCAAAAACAGCTCGCTCGTCGCTGTCAGTACCGGCCTGCTCGACCACATGACCCGCGATGAAGTCGAAGCCGTTTTGGCGCATGAAATGGCACACGTCGGCAACGGCGATATGGTAACGCTGACGCTGATTCAAGGTATTGTGAATACTTTTGTCGTCTTCTTGGCGCGTATCATTTCCAGCATGGTGGCGCGCAACAATGACGGCAGCACTTCTCAAAGCACATATTTCATGGTCAGCATGGTCTTGCAGGTTGTATTCGGCTTCCTTGCCAGCATTATTGTGATGTGGTTCAGCCGCCAACGCGAATACCGCGCCGATGCAGGCGCTGCAAAACTGGTGGGCGCGCCGAAAATGATTGCTGCCCTGCAACGCTTGAAAGGCAACCCCAGCGACCTGCCGCAAACCATGACGGCAATGGGCATTGCCAGCGATGCCAAAGATTCTTGGTTCAGCACCCATCCTTCTTTGGACAACCGCATCAGCCGTTTGAAAAACCGCTAATCGAAAACATCAAGGCCGTCTGAAACATCAATTTCAGACGGCCTTTTTTTATTTCTTCATCAAAGCCCGTTTGATGATAATCATCCAGTCTTTCTTATCCAACAGCGGCCGCTGGTTAAACACGTCATATTTGCAACCGTCCAGTTTCTGCAAAATCAACTGGCCGCCGACAATAATCATGCGCAACTCAAAACCGATTCGTCCTTTGAGGGTTTTGCCCAACGGCGAACCGGCCTTCAGTATTTGAAAGGCACGTTGACACTCGTGTGCCATCAGTCGTTGAAAAGCAAAGTCGGCTTTGCCGGCCGCAATCTGTTCTTCGCTGACTTTGAACTTCTGCAAATCTTCCTGAGGGATGTACACGCGCCCTTTCTGCCAATCTGCCGCCACGTCCTGCCAGAAATTAATCAGCTGCAAGGCAGTGCAAATGCCGTCGCTTTGCGCTATGCTCACTTCATCGGTTTGCCCGTACAAATGCAACATAATGCGCCCCACCGGATTGGCGGACAAACGGCAATAGGCAATCAATTCGCCAAAATTTTCATAACGGTTTTTGACCACATCCTGACTGAACGCCGCCAACAAATCGTAAAACAGCTGCAACGGTAATTGAAACGGCTCAATCGCTTCGTTGTACAAACGCTGCATCAAAGCTGTTTGCGATTTCCCACCTTGTGTAATGCGGTCTAACTCTGCCTTCAGTTCGTCCAGTTGGCGCAGGCGTTCGACTGCTTCGGCATTGCCTTCGTCGGCAATATCGTCCGCCGTCCGCGCAAAAGCGTAAACGGCGTGAACCGGCTTGCGCAAACGGCGCGGCAGCACAATAGAGCCGACTGGGAAGTTTTCGTAATGATTGACTGACATGGGGAAATCCGAAAATTTAAAATAAAGTGTTTTTGCTGACAGGCCGTCTGAAATTCAGACGGCCTTACGTTTGGCCGCAAAGAAATCCTGCAATACGCTTTGGCATTCTTCTGCCAATATGCCGCCCAAAATTGCGGTATGCTTGTTCAGACGTTTGTCGGCAAACAAATCGACCACGCTGCCTGCCGCACCGGTTTTAGCTTCA